>CAZLBA010000041.1:10219-22205 GCA_964557555.1 uncultured Beijerinckia sp. | reverse complement strand
GCGTTGGAGTGCGTGATGGGTTTTGAGCGTAAAAGTCCCCGCGATGTGGCGCGTTCGCTTGGCGAGCGCAGCCGCCGTCATGCCAAGGCGAAGAGCGTGGCCATGAGCACATGGCGGCGCGAAACCTTCACCATGCCGCGCCTTGAAGCGCGCGAAAAAGCGCGCGAATGGTTCGATCGTTATCCAAAAGCTGCTTATATGACCGAGATTGAATCTTGGCGCGAACTCGCGGACGGGCAGATTGAATTCACCATCCGCCGCTTGCCAACCGCAGATTAGATCTCAACATCCGGCGTCTTCCAGGCAAGATGCTGGCCACCATCCACCGCAATCATCTGACCCGTGACCCCGCGCGCTTCAACAAGGAAGCAGACGGCATGGGCGATTTCGCGCGGATCAATCGGGCGCGCCAAAGGTGTGGCGAGAGCCTCGCGCGTAAACCCTTCCGCACCTTGCATGTGATTGGCAAGTGTTGGTCCAGGCCCGACTGCATTCACCCGAATGCGTGGCGCAAACGCCTGCGCCATGGTCTGTGTTGCACTCCACAGGGCTGATTTTGACAGCGTGTAGGAGAAGAACAGCGGATTGAGCCTCCAAACACGCTGATCAATGATATTGACGATGACAGCTTCACGATCAGCCGGCACTTGCGCTGCAAAGTCACCCGCCAATTGCAGGGGGGCACGCAGATTGATCGCCATGTGACGATCAAACAGGTTCAGATCAAAAGCCTCGACACTGTCATTTTCAAACAGGGAGGCGTTATTGACGAGCAACGTCAGATCACCGAGTGCACCCCGCGCAGCTGCAACGAGTCTGGCGACATCCTCCGTCCGGGCGAGATCGCCCGACAGCACGCACGCCCGCGCGCCCTTTTGAACAAGCTCGGCGCAAAATGCCTCAGCCTCCGGTCGTGACCGCTCGCTGGCATGAAGGGCCACCGCAAAGCCGCGCCCCACCAGAGCTTCCGCAATGGCCCGCCCGATACGACGAGAAGCACCTGTGACAAGAGCGCAACGCAGATCTGCTTTTTCCATCAAAACCTCGCTCCTCCCTTATCTGCTGCGACGCTTGCCGCAATCAAGTGCCACAAACGCCACCATTCAGCCGCAAAGTATAGCTAAGCTTTAAGAATTCGTTAGGCACGTTACTCGTCAATTAATTCGTGTTAAACTTGCGTATTGTTGCTAATTAATTGATTTTTAACCGAAATATTCATAAGTATATTTAAGTATAGTTATGCCATAGCTATGCCATTATTCGTCAGTAATACTTCACCTGTGTCGGGCGATTCAGAAATTGGAAACTTTTTCTGCCTAAGCCCGAGGTCAGGTTTGCCGCATTTCGCGGCTTGTGGAGTTAGAGATATGAGCACCCGTATTTCCGTTCTCGCCGCCCTTTCGGCGCTTGCTTTTGCTGGCACAGCTTCGGCGGCTGACCTTCCCCGCCGCACCGGCGCTGCAAGCCCCGCCCCCTTCAAGGCTGCCCAGCCTGCCGGCACATGGACCGGTTTCTATGCCGGCGTTGTCGGTGGCTATAACTGGACGAGCCAGAAGGGCGCCGCTGACAGCACCTATGGTTCGCTTGATGGCGGCCTGCTGGGCGTCACCGGCGGCTACAACATGCAGTGGGGTCAGGTTGTGGCTGGCGTCGAAGGCGACATGGGCTGGTCCAATGCCGACAACAATCGTGCAGGCAACAAGTCTGAGCTGCGCAATGCGGCCACTCTGCGCGCACGCGCTGGCCTTGCGGTTGATGCCTCGACCCTGCTTTACGCAACGGGTGGCTATGCTGGCGCCAATATCAAGCGCGATAACGGCACAACCTCCAGCAGTGATTGGCATCATGGCTATGCGCTCGGCGCTGGCCTTGAATATGCCTTCACGCGCAGCGTGACTGGCAAGGCCGAATATCTTTATACGGACCTGGGCAATGGCAGCGGCGGCGCGCTGAAGACCGGCGCCACGCAAAACGGCGTGCGCATGGGCGTGAACTATCGCTTCTGATCTGACGCGTTCAGCAGAACAGGAAAGGCCCGGCACAAGCCGGGCCTTTTTTGCTTAACCAAGGCGCAGATTAACAGCCTTGGGGCCTTTACCCTTTTTGTCAGGCTCGATTTCGAAGCTAATCTTCTGCCCCTCGCTCAATGAGCGCAGGCCAGCCTGCTCAACGGCTGTGATATGCACGAAGATGTCATTGCCTCCGCCATCCGGCTTGATGAAGCCGTAGCCTTTTTCGGTATTGAAGAATTTCACCACACCCGTCTGTGCCATGGCTGGCATCCTTTCCACCGCCCGCTCGTCCCCGAAAGCGAACGTCCTTGCTTGCACTTTGCTCAGCCCCGCTCAAAAGATGGGGCATGTTGTGCAAGTTGCAACGGCGGAACATTCATTCACCTGCAAGCCAGCTGATCCGCCAGGCTGCACCTCGGCCTTGCGCCAACAATGATGTGAATAGAGGCAATAGCTGTCGAGCTTCCGCTTCCAAAGCAAAGGGAGGATTGATGACGATGAGGCCACAGCCTTTCAACGGACCTTCCGATTGCAAGTGATCAATCTGCATTTCAAGACAAAGGACGCGACGAATATCGCCCTTGCCCATGCGCGCACGAAAAGCATCAACCTCAGGCGTGGCCTTGAGAGGATACCAGATCGCGAAACATCCGGTTGCCCATTTGCCATGAGCCAATGCTATGGCTTTTTCCAAAGTGCTGAATTCATCGCGCTGTTCAAAAGGCGGATCAATCAGGACAAGACCACGGCGCTCAGCTGGCGGAACGCCGGCTTTCAAACCCTGATAGCCATCCATCGCCAACACTTTGACGCGCGAATCTCGCCCCAGATTTTTCACAAGTCGGCGCTCGTCATGGGGATGCAATTCGCAAATGGTCAGCCGATCCTGCGCCCGCAACAGCGATTTTGCGATCATAGGAGAGCCCGGATAGCGCCCTTCAAATTGCTGCGTCAGCGCAAGATAGGGCGCGAGCAACTGTGCCGCCTCGCCACTGAGCTGAGCTTGCCACAGTCGCGCAATCCCCTCGCGCCATTCGCCGGTCTTTTGCGCCTCTTCGCTTGAGAGATCATAAAGACCGATACCTCCATGCGTTTCGAGATAACGCAGCGGCGTATCCTTACGCATGAGATAGGTCAGAATGCGCATCAACAGCGCATGTTTGAACACATCGGCAAAATTGCCCGCGTGATAAGCGTGGCGATAATTCATCTACAAGCTCGGCGGAATTTTCATGCTCTGCGCCTTGCAGGCATTACGCACAACATCAGGACAGGGCCGAAACTCGCGCAGATCATGCGTCATGCAAATGCGAACCTCCTGCAGAAAACCACGCGAACATTGCACCGCCATCATGCCAGGCCGCAAATGCGGATTCACACGCTGGAACGCTCGCTGTACATCCAGCGGGGCTGCTTCACGCTCCTGACCAAGCCGATCATATTCGGGCGGAATGACCACGGCCTCGCGCGCACGACGCACATCAGCAAAATATTCCTGCGGCGATTTCCCAGAACAGGAGCCATGACGCCGCCATTCATGGCGCGCCAACCCTTCCGTTGGAAAGAGGCCCTTCACCAACTCAAGCGCTGCACGTGGAACAGGACGGCCCTGCGCATCACAGTCGCTGGGATAGCCCTTCTCATATTGCGGCCAAAGCCCATGCACCACAAAGCCAAGCCCCAAACCCGGCTGGCATTGATCGCGCCCGCGCTCCGCACCTCCTGATGCGCAATAGGCTGCAGACCAGGACAAGGACAGGACATAAAAATCAAAAGGCCGCGCGGTACCACGCTCCTGTGCAATAGCAGGAGAAAGACAGGCGACGAGCGCCAAGACCCGCAAGCTGAATTTCGCCACCCTCAACCCCCAACAGTCACGACCGCGCTGCTCGGCAGTTGCGCCCATAACTGAGGTTGCGGTCAAGCCCGGCAATGCAAAAAGTCACGCCCCAATGTTGAAAAAGATTGACGCCACCAAAGAGCAGCCCAAGAAAATCGCCACCTGCAGGGCCAGTATCCTCACCGATCGTATAGATGAGCGAGCGCTCTTCCCCCGAATTCATCCAGACTTTGGCCGTGCAGGAGCGGCGCGGAATCGTATCAACACCCGCCAGCCGATATCCTGTCTCGCGAATTTTATGAAAAGCCAGGATATGCAAGCCAGAGCCCCAATATTTTCGCTCGCTCTTTGCAAAACGTGTTTGAATCTTTTCGAGCACCTTCACATCCTCACACAGCGGCATGGCACCACTATAGGGGAGATAGCGCTTTTCGGATGGGGTGACGGGCTGCGCCAAAGCCATCGGCGCCAAGGACAGAAACAAGGCGATCGAGAGTGCTGATTGCTTCAACATAGTCATCCTCACAGCGCCCCGCATCACGATGCGATAGAGCGCCTTGTGAGGTCAAGTGTCACGCAAGCTACAACTCAGCTACGGTGATACACATCATCGAGGCGCACAATGTCATCCTCTCCAAGATAGCTGCCCGTTTGCACTTCGATCAGTTCAAGGTCGATCTTGCCGGGATTGGTGAGGCGATGAATACATCCAATCGGCAGATAGATGGATTCATTTTCATGCACCAGCTTCTCCTCGCCGTCCTTGCTGACAAGCGCCGTCCCTTTCACCACGACCCAATGTTCGGCGCGGTGCAAATGTTTTTGTAATGACAGTTTGCCATGCGGCTTCACCACGATGCGCTTGACCTGATAGCGAAGCCCGTCATCAATGCTCTGATAATAGCCCCAGGGACGATAAACACGCTTATGTTCCTGCGCTTCCGAGCGCCCGCGCTTCTTCAGCTCTTCAACAAGATCCTTGACACGACCAGCCTCTTTCGCGTTCAGGACCAGCACAGCATCGCGCGTGGTGATGACAACCACATCCTGCATTCCAACAACCGCCGTCAATTGCTCCGGCGAACGCACAAGCACATTGCGCGAGGCAATGGCAAAGCCATCACCCTCAATCACATTGCCATCGGCGTCTTTCTCCGACAGCTCATGCACGGCAGACCATGAACCGACATCTGACCAGCCCATATCAGCAGGCGTGACCGCAGCAAGTTCCGTATGCTCCATCACCGCGTAGTCAATTGAAATGCGTGGTGCCTGAGACAGGGCATCGCGGTCGAGAAGCTGAAACTGCAGGTCTCGCTTGGCGCCTGCAACCGCAGCAGACGCAGCCTGGGACACCGCCTCGGCATGAGCCATCAACTCGCCCTTCATCACATCGGCACGGAAGATGAAGTTTCCTGAATTCCAGAGATAGCCTTCCGCAACATAGCGGCGCGCAACATCTTCATCGGGTTTTTCAACAAAGGCTGCTACACGCGAGACACCTTCAAGACCCGGCAGTGTCTCACCCTTGCGAATATAACCATAGCCGGTGGCAGGCTGATCCGGCGTCACACCAAGCGTGACGATATAGCCTTCATGCGCAGCACGCGCTGCTTTGACACACAGCGCATTCAACACATCGGGCCGCGTAATCACATGATCGGCTGCAAAGACACCGACAATCGTGTCAGGCGCCTGCTTGAGAGCCAGCTCAACAGCGACAGCAACGGCGGCCGCTGAATCGCGCCGCACGGGCTCAAGCACGATCTCGGCATCCATTTCCACTTGCGCCAATTGCTCAGCGACAAGGAAGCGGTAGTCTTCATTGGTGAGGACGATTGGACGCTCAAAAGCCTCGCCCTTCAAATGGCGCAGGGCAAGCTGAAAGGTCGATTGCGAGCCCAAAAGCGGGATGAATTGCTTTGGCAAGCGCTCGCGCGATTCAGGCCACATGCGAGTGCCCGAACCGCCGCACATAATGACGGGAAGCAGCTTCATACCCTAACCCCTCACCCCAAGCTCTTGCCCAAGCCCTGGTCAGGGCCACTTGGCTATAGTCTAGCCGCAGCACCCCGCCCTGTCAGTCCGCCTTTTTCTGGTAATCCTTCACATCGTTAAAGATGATCTTGGGCCACTTTTCTTTCTCATAATTGAGAGCCCAGGCCGACTGGGCGAGAAAGACAGGGGCATGATCAAGATCAGCCGCGATCGAAGAGGGAAAAGCGCGGATAAATTTGTCGAGTTCTGCCGGGTCCTCCGCACTGATCCAGCGACAGACCTCAAAGCGGCTCTGCTCAAAGCTGACGGGCAAGCCGTATTCAGCCTGCAGGCGCTCGGCCAACACATCAAGCTGCAAGGCGCCAACCACGCCCACGATTGCGCCTGATCCATCATTGGGGATGAAGACCTGCACCACGCCCTCTTCAGCCATTTGCTGAAGCGACTCGCGCAGCTTCTTAGCCTTCATCGCGTCGCCCAATTTCACGCGACGCAAGATTTCTGGCGCGAAGCTTGGCACGCCACGGAACACGATATCTTCGCCTTCCGTGATCGTATCGCCGATGCGCAACGTTCCATGATTGGGAATACCCACCACATCACCCGCATAGGCCTCTTCCGCAATCTGACGGTCCTGCGCGAAGAAGAATTGCGGTGCATTGATCGGCATTGCCTTGCCCGTCCGCACGAGCTTTGCCTTCATGCCGCGAGTCAGCTTGCCAGAACAAACGCGCGTGAAGGCAATGCGATCACGATGATTGGGATCCATATTCGCCTGAATCTTGAACACGAAGCCGGTCATCTTCGGCTCACGCGGCTCGACGCGACGTGTGGCTGACTCTTGCCCGCGCGGGGGCGGCGCAAATTCACCCAGACCGTCGATCAAGTCCTGCACACCAAAGGTACGCAGAGCTGAACCCCAGAAAACGGGCGTAAGATGCCCTTCGCGGAACGAGTCGAGATCAAAGGGTTTGCAAGCGTCCACCGCAAGCGACAGCTCTTCCCGAAAGGCTGCACGCTCATGCTCAGGCAGTAATTCAGCCATAGCGGGATCTTCAGGACCGTTGACGGGCTGGAGCGGCGCATCAGGGTCCACATGACGGATCAGACTCTTGCGCAGATCATAGGTGCCAGCGAAATCGCGCCCACGACCAATCGGCCAGGTGAGCGGCGCTGTATCGAGCGCGAGCGTCTTTTCAATCTCGTCGAGCAGATCAAAAGGATCGCGCGTTTCGCGATCGAGCTTGTTGATGAATGTGACAATGGGAATATCGCGCAGACGACAGACTTCGAACAATTTGCGCGTGCGCGCTTCAATACCTTTGGCGGCGTCGATCACCATCACAGCCGAGTCTACTGCCGTCAGCGTGCGATACGTATCTTCCGAGAAGTCTTCATGGCCCGGCGTGTCGAGCAGATTGAACACACGCCCATCATATTCAAAAGTCATCACCGATGTGACGACCGAGATGCCGCGTTCGCGCTCAATGCCCATCCAGTCTGAGCGGGTCTGACGGCGATTGGCCTTGGCGCGTACCTCACCGGCGAGCTGGATCGCGCCGCCAAACAGCAGCAGCTTCTCAGTCAGCGTGGTCTTGCCCGCGTCCGGATGCGAAATGATCGCAAAGGTACGCCGGCGCGCTACGGGGTCAGTGCTACTCGTCATGGTCCTGCCGTCTTCAGCCCATCCACGGGCCACAGGGGCTTAACAAATGCGGGGCCGCTCTGGCAAATGCGGCCCCGACCCGTCAATGGTGAAGCGGCTGCTTGCCATGCTCACGCGCATGATCGCGTGCGACAAATGTATAGACCGCCGGCGTCACAAACAGCGTGAACATGGTGCCAATGGCCATGCCCATCGCAATCACAAGGCCAATATCGAAGCGGCTGCGCGCCCCTGCCCCCGCTGCCAGGATGAGCGGGATCATGCCAACGACCATGGCAGCCGTCGTCATCAGGATGGGGCGCAAACGCACGCCGGCTGCATGTTCAATCGCACGGCGCCGACTATAGCCTTCCTCCTCCTGCAACCGATTGGCGAATTCCACCATCAGAATGCCATGCTTGGAGATGAGGCCGATCAGCGTGACAAGGCCGATCTGTGTGTAAATATTGATCGAAGCCGCACCCACAAAGCCAAGCACATTGAGGGGCAAAAGCGCACCGAAAATGGATGTCGGCAGCGCGATCAAAATGATGAAGGGATCGCGGAAGCTTTCAAACTGTGCAGCCAGCACAAGGAAGATCACGACCAGCGCGAAGATGAAGGTAATGGCGAGCGTATTGCCCTCCTGCACATATTGGCGCGCATCCCCCTGGAAGTCGTAAGTATAGCCTTCCGGGAAGATCTCCTTGGACTTTGCGACCAGAAAGTCGATCGCCTCGCCAATCGTGCGGCCGGGGAATGGCACGCCCGACAGCGTGGCTGAACTGAGCTGCTGGAAATTGGTCAGCGCATTGGGCTGGACGCTTGTGTTGATGCTTGCGATGGCCGACAAAGGTACGAGATCGCCAGCATTGGTGCGCACCTGATAGCGCAGCAACCATTCCGGCGTCTCGCGATATTCGCGCGGCACCTGCGGGATAACTTGATAGCTGCGGCCATAAAGGCTGAAGCGGTTGACGTAATTGCCGCCGAGCAGGGTTGCGAGTGAAGATCCCACATCCTGCATACTGATCCCTAGGCGATTGGCCTTGGCTGCATCAATCTTCATTTCAATCTGCGGCGTGTCGAATTTCAGATCCGTATCGGTGAAGATGAAGAGTCCACTCTCATTGGCCGCTTTTTGCATATCCGCCAGGACTTGCGCGAGCTGCTGATAGTCGCCCGTGGTGCGAATGACAAATTGCATCGGCGGACCGCCGCTCGAACCCGGCAGAGCCGGCGGCGAAAAGGCAAAAGCCTGCATACCGGGAATCTTCAACAGGATCGGCTGCAAGCTTTGCAGGACTTCTTTCTGCGACCGGCGACGCTCATCCCACGGCTTCAAGATCATGCCGGAAAAGGCCTGACGCACACCACCTGCCCCGTTAATCGCAAAGACATGCGATTTTTCGGGGATTTTTTCATATTCGCGATACAGCGCGCTCGTCATCTGTTCGAGATAATCGAGATTGGCATATTGGGGGGTCTTCACGATGCTCATGACGAAGCCCTGATCTTCTTCAGGCGCCAGCTCGCGCGGGGTTGAGAGATACATCACAACCGTCATTGCAATGGTGCCGAGCAAGATCAAAATCGTCATCGCCCGGAAATTGAGTGTGCGGTGAAGCAGATGCTCATATTTCAGACGCAGTCTCTCAAACAGACGATCAAGATAGGCTGCAAAACCCTTTTGCCCGCCATGATGCGGCTTCAAGAGTTTCGAGCACATCATCGGCGACAAGGTGAGGGCGACAACCCCTGAGACCACCACGGCACCTGCCAGTGTAAATGCAAATTCCCGGAAGAGCGAACCGGTAACCCCCTGCACAAAGCCAATCGGCGCATAGACCGCAACCAGCGTGATCGTCATGGCAATGACGGGACCGGCAATTTCACGCGCACCCTTGATGGAGGCCTCGAATGGCGCCATCCCATCTTCAATGTGCCGATAGATGTTCTCCACCACCACAATCGCATCATCAACGACCAGCCCGATAGCGAGCACCAGAGCCAGCAAGGTGAGCAAATTAATCGAATATCCCATGGCCAGCAGCAGCACCATCACGCCGATGAGTGACAGGGGAATGGTGACAATGGGAATGATCGTTGAACGCACATTGCCCAAAAAGAGGAAGATGACGACAATGACGATCAGCGCTGCTTCAACCAGCGTCTTGGCCACTTCCCAGATCGAGGCGCGAATGAAATTCGTTGCATCATAGGCAATCGAGGCATTCAGGCCCGGTGGCAGATTGGCCTGCAATTGCGGGAAGAATTTGCGCACATTGTCGATGACAGTGAGCGAATTTGCAGATGGTGTCGCATAGACGCCAATAAACACAGCTTTCAAGCCGTCAAAGACGGAAGAGGCATCGACCGTCTCAGGTCCTAACTCGACCGTCGCGATATTGCCCAGACGAATGAGCGAATCCCCGCGCGTGGCCACGACAAGCTGCGAAAAGGCCTGCGCACTATCAAGCGAGGTCTGGGCATTGATGGAGGTTTGAACCCAATCACCCTTCACCTGACCTGCGGCCGAGGTAAAATTATTCGCCGCCAAAGCCTGACGTATATCGCCGGGTGTCACGCCCCGCGCTGCCATACGTTCCGGGTCAAGCCAGATGCGCATGGCAAAGGTCTGCCCTCCGAGGATCTGCGCCTCGCCCACGCCTTCGAGCGTCTGCAGACCCGGCTGGACGACGCGCGTAAGATAGTCCGTGATCTGCGACGCAGTCATCGTTGCCGAATTAAACGAGAGATACATGAGGGCGAAGCCCTGACCCGTTTTCTTCACCACAACAGGATCATTCGCCTCACGCGGCAATGTGCTTTTGACCTGATTGATCTTCGACAGAACATCGGTCATTGCGCGATCTGGATTGGCATTCAAACGCAAATTGAGCGTGATGGTTGAGACATTCTGCTGCGAGCTTGAAACCAGCGTATCAATACCTTCCGTACTTGCCACAGCCTGCTCCAAAGGCGTCGTCAAGAAGCCCTTGATCAGTTCGGCATTGGCACCGGGATAGGCCGTCGTGATGGTAATCGATGTCTGCGACAATTCGGGATATTGCCGGATCTGCAGTCGCGAGGCCGATTGCAAGCCGACAAGCAGCAACATCAGACTGACAACCGTTGCCAGCACCGGACGCTTGATGAAAAGATCGGTAAAGTTCATCGTCTCAAGGCCTATTGGCGCGGAAGCGGATTGGGCGGCGTTGGCAATGCAAGCGTGTTATCGACGCGCACGCGCGCCCCATTCATCAATTTCAATTGCCCCTCGGTCACGACCTGATCATTCGTCTCAAGCCCCGACACGATAGCAATGCGGCCACCGCGGGTCTCTCCGACGCGCACAGGCTTGCGTTCAATGATCATCACGCGGTCTTCTGCGGCCTGTGCACTGCCAGGCGCCTGATCCTGCGGCTTCACAACATAAACACTGTCACCATAGAGAGAGAAAGTGACAGCAGTGCGCGGCAAAGTGAGCATCGCCGCCGACTTGCCAGCCATCACCGCCACATTGGCAAACATGCCCGGACGAAGCGTCTTGTCTTCATTGTCGATCTGTGCGCGCACAAGCAGATTGCGCGTCTCAGGGCTCACACGCGCATCAAGTGATACAATGATGCCGTTGAAAACACGATCGCCCAAGGCATCAATCGTCACCTCAACAGACAAACCAATCTTCAACGCTGCGATATTCTGCTCCGGCACGGGGAAATCGACAAAGACGGGATCGAGCTGCTGCAATGTTGTGATTGCAGTGCCGGGTGACACATATTGCCCAATATCGCCCCGTCGCAATCCAATTCGGCCTGAGAAGGGGGCTGTCAGGGCTTTCTGTGCGATGAGAGCGCGTGAACGTTCAACCGCTGCCGCAGCGGCGTCACGCTGCGCCTGTGTCGCATCAAGCGTTGAGCGTGTGGTGGAACCGCCTGTGATCAATTGACGCTGCCGCTCAAGAGCAAGCTCGGCATTTTGCAGCGTGGCCAGATTTGCCTTCAGGTCCGCCTGCTCAACGGCATCGTCAAGCTGGACCAGCAAACGTCCCTTCTCGACATCCTGTCCGGAATCGAAATGGAAGGCACGAATGACGCCACCAATCTGCGGGGCAACATCAATGCCCTGCACGGCACGGATCGTACCGATGGCAGGAATGCGCGGCACCCAGTTTTCCTCCCGCGGCTGGGCGACTGCAACAGTTGCCACTGGCGGTGGTGCCTTGGTGATGAAGCCCTTGATCATCTGCGGCTTCACAACAAACTGCAAAAAGCCGAGACCGACGGTCAAAAAGGCCAGAGCGCCAAAGACAATGACAAGGAGAATGGAACGACGACGCATTTTTCACCGCGGAAGATGGGCTGCCTGGGAGGACAGCGCGACATAGCACATAGTGGGCGCAGAAGCGACCAACAAGCGACCTGCTTTACGGCAAGCTCTGCTGACTGGATGAAACACTGTTTCGTGCCTCATGAGCAGGCAAAGCGA
>CAZLBA010000041.1:0-10209 GCA_964557555.1 uncultured Beijerinckia sp. | reverse complement strand
GAGCCCAGCCCGCTGCAGGGCACTCAAACGTTGCGTCTTTGAGAAACGGCTCATCAAAAGATAGATCACGGGCGTCGTGTATAGCGTGAGGATCTGGGACAAAAACAGCCCACCCACAATGGTGACGCCCAGCGGCCGCCGCAGTTCCGACCCCGCCCCAACGGCAAGTACGATGGGGATTGCGCCAAAAATCGCGGCAAGCGTCGTCATGAGAATGGGACGAAAACGTTCAAGCGCAGCCAAACGAACTGCCTCAATGGGGGCGAGCCCCCGCTCACGCTCCGCCATGATTGCGAAATCAACCAGAATGATACCGTTCTTTTTCACAATACCGATGAGAAGAATGATGCCAATAAAGGCGACAAGGGTGAGTTCCATCCCTATGCCCTGCAGGGCAATCAAAGCCCCAAGACCGGCTGGCGGCAAAGTGGAGACAATGGTGAGAGGATGAATGAGGCTCTCATAGAGAATGCCCAAAATGATATAGACCGCGACCAACGCAGCCAGAATGAGCCACACACCGCTACTCGAACTTTCTGCAATCGCTTTCGCATCGCCCGAAAAATCAGCCCTCACATTCGCTGGCAAATAAAGTCTGGCCACCGCATCGCGCAGCGCCAGATTGGCCTCTTCCGCTGACACGCCGGGCGCAGCTGCATAATTGATCGTAACGGAGGCAAAGGGCCCCGTATGATTGATCGACAGCGGCGCCGACATGCGCTCCACGCGCGCGAGGGCGCTCAAGGGAATCTGGGCACCACCACTGCTTGTTACATAAAGGCCGGCCAGATCATTGGGGTCTCGCTGACGCGAAGGCACAACCTCAAGGATCACGCGATACTGATTGCGATCGCCATAAATGGTCGAGACTTGCCGTTGACTGAACGCATTGGAGAGGACTTGGTTTATGGCGCTGATCGGCACGCCCAGTCGCGCTGCTGCAACACGATCAATCTCGACACGCGCCTGCAAGCCTTCCTTCTCGCGGTCGCTTGAAACATCGACCACCTGCGGCAGTGTGCGCGCACGTTCCAGCACTTTTGCGCCCCATTCATAAAGCGCATCGGCATCTGAACTCCACAAGGTGAATTGATAATTGGAGCGACCCTGTCGCCCGCCGACGCGGACATCCTGCATCGCAATCAGATAAACGCGGATGCCGGGAAGGGAGGCGAGTTTCTGCCGCAAGCGTGCGATCACCTGCTGCGAAGACTCACGCGGGCCGCTTTTGAGACTGATGAAGATGCGACCGGAATTAACCGACCATCCACCACCCACGAATGATGCAACAGACTGGACGGCAGGATCTGCAGCAATGATATCACTGGCGTGCCGTTGCACCTCTTGCATGGCAGGGAAGGATACGTCGGGGCTTGCCTCTGTGAAGCCGAACAAAAGGCCCAGATCATCCTGCGGTAACATTCCCTTCGGGATCACGCGATAAAGCTGAATGGTAGAAGCGAGCACAAGCAGGAAGATCACCAAAACCGTGATGGGCCGGCGCAAGGCAACTTCAAGCGATCTCCCATAGGCCCCCTTCAGGCGATTGATGAAACGATCAAAGCCGCCCTCCTGATGCCCGTGATGGCGCATGAAGCGGCCGCAAATCATCGGGGTCACGCTCAAGGACACAAAGGCAGATGCCAAAATGGCAAAACTCAGCGTGAGCGAAAACTCCCGGAACATTCGCCCCATAATGCCGGGCATGAATAGCAGCGGAATGAAAGCTGCAATCAACGAGAGGCTGATCGAAATGACGGTGAAGCTGATTTGACGCGCACCTGCCAGCGCAGCACGCAATGGCTTCATGCCCGCTTCGATATTGCGATTGATGTTCTCCACCATGACAATCGCATCATCGACAACAAAGCCGACTGAAATCACGATGGCCATCAGCGATAGGTTATTGACCGTAAACCCCGCCGCCCACATGCCCGCAAAAGCAACGGCCAGAGACAGGGGCACTGTGACACCGGCTGCAATCACCGGGGCAGCACGGCGCAGGAAAACCAGCACCACCATCATCACAAGCGCAATGGACAGGACAAGTGAAGCCTGCAAATCTGCAACCGAGGCACGGATCATGACGGTACGATCCGACATGACATTGAAATTGACTCCGGGCGGAACCCAGCGTTCCAGATCAGGCAAGATACGCCGCACACCGTCAACCGTGTTGATCACATTGGCTTCCGGCAATTTGGTGATCTGCAACAGCACAGCTGGTCGTCCATTATACCAGCCGGCCGCGCGCGTGTTGCGGACGCCACGGGTGACGGTGGCCACATCGCCCAGTCGCACAACCGCACCGCCACGCGAGCGCACAATGATGTTTTCATAATCCTGCGGCGAAACGAGACGACCATTGGTGGCGATCGTCTGCGTCGCTTGCTCGCCCTCGAAGGAGCCTAGCGGCGATAGTGTATTTGCAGCGACAATTGCTGCGCGGATCTCTTCCGTACCAAGCCCCATGGCGGCAAGCCGGGCCGGATCAACACGCACGCGCAAAGCCGGTTGCTCGGCCCCATTCACCTGCACTTCCGCGACGCCATCGACTTGCGAAATGCGCTGCGCAATGACCGTATCAGCAAGATCGAACAGGGCATCGGGCGCCATCGTGTCTGAAGTCAGCGCCAAAATCAGCACCGGCATGGCATTGGGATTGGATTTACGAAACTGCGGCAGGCTTGGCATGTCGCCGGGCAAATCCGTCACAGCTGCGTTCAATGCGGCCTGCACGTCACGCGCAGCTGAATCAATATTCCGGCGCAAATCAAACTGCAGCGTGATATTGCTGGTGCCAAGCGAACTCCAGGAGGTGATTTCATTGACACCGGGAATGGAGCCAAGACTGCGCTCAAGCGGTGCGGCTACAGTCGCAGCCACCGTGACAGGATCAGCCCCCGGCCTGCTGGCGCTGACCCTGATTGTGGGAAATTCGACATTGGGCAAACTGGCGACTGGCAAAAAGATGTAAGCCATCACACCTGTCAGCAAGAGACCGAGCGAGAGCAAAATCGTCCCCACTGGCCGCATGATGAAAGCTGCGGAAAAGCTTCTCATTCGGCCGCGCTCCCGGTGAAATGGCGCGCTGATGCCCGCCGGGGACGCAGCGCTTCGCGCAGACGCTCGACGGCAAGATAAATCACAGGTGTTGTGTAGAGGGTCAGAAGCTGGCTCAGCAGCAAGCCGCCAATGATGGAGACACCAAGCGGGATGCGCAATTCACTACCCGGCCCCGTGGCCAGGGCCAGCGGCACGGCACCCAGCAAGGCTGCCAGCGTCGTCATCATGATGGGTCTGAAACGCATCAAACAGGCGCGATGAATGGCCTCTTCTGCCTTCATACCATGACGCTGCGCATCAATCGCAAAGTCGATCATCATGAGCGCGGGCTTTTTGACGAGGCCGACGAGAAGAACAATGCCAATCAGGCCAACCACCGACAGATCCTGACCGGTCAACCACAGCGCCAGCAAGGCGCCAACACCTGCTGAGGGCAAGGTGGTGAGAATTGTAAAAGGATGAGCAAAACTCTCATATAAAATACCAAGCACAACATAGATTGTGATGATGGCAGCTAGGATCAGCCAGGGCTGCGTCGCCAGTGAGCGCTTGAATTCTGCTGCATCTGCGCGGAACGTGCCAATGATGCTGGAGGGTAACCCAATCGCAGCTTCAGCCTGCGCAACCGCGCTGACCGCATCCCCCAGCGAAGCATGAGGCTGCAAATCAAAGCTCACAATAGTCGCAGGAAACTGGTCATAGCGCATCACCGTCAGAGGCGCAGTGACATGGCGAAGACGAGCCACCGTCTCCAGAGGCGTTTGCACACCACCTGCAGCCGGTACATAGAGCTTGCCCAAATCTGTCGGGTCCGTCTGATATTGCGGCGCGGCTTCAAGGATAACGCGATACTGATTTGATTGCGCATAAATGGTGGAGACCTGCCGCTGACCAAAAGCGCTGTTCAAGGTGTCATCTATGCTCTGCATCGAGATGCCCAGACGACCTGCCTTTTCGCGGTCAACATCGACAAAAACGCGCAAGCCGCCATCATTGGTCTCAGCCGCCACATTGCGCACAATGCCTGATACCTGCAATTCACGCGCAAGCTTTTGCGCCCAGCTTGCCAATTGCGAGCCATCCGCGCTTGAGAGGACATATTGATATTGCGATCGCGTGAACTGGGTGGTGATCTGAATATCCTGAGCAGGCTGCGCATAAAGCGTCACGCCGGGAATCTCCTGCGCCACGGCCCGCAGCCTTGCTGCGATGACCGCTGCATCAACACGCCGATCCTCGCGCGGCTTCAAGGTCATTGTCAGACGCGCTGTGTTTTGCGTCGCATTCAACGGCCCGATGCCCACCACGCTCACCACACCTGTCACATCAGGGTCGCGGCTGATGCGCTCAGCCACGGCCTCTTGCAAGCGCGAAATCTCCTGAAAAGAAACTTCAGGGGCCGCGTCGAGCGTCGCGGTGATGAGGCTTGTATCCTGCAAGGGAAGAAAGCCCTTGGGGATAGCAACATAAAGCAAAATGGTGAGGGCCGTAGTAGCCACGGTGATCCATAACATCAAGCGTTGGCGCATGAGCGCCCAATCAAGCGTCGCTTCATACCACCGCGCCATGGCCGCAAAGGGCGCCTCAGCCCGGCGCATCCATTGCGCCATTGCCCCCTGCCCGTCACTGTGGCGAAGCAGCCGTGCACACATCATCGGCGTCAACGTCAATGACACGACAGCAGACACGATCACGGCCAGCGTCAGCGTCAATGCAAATTCACGGAACATCCGCCCAACGATGCCTGTCATGAAGAGCAAGGGGATGAACACAGCAATCAGGGACATGGTCAGCGAGATCACCGTGAAGCCAATCTCGCGTGCTCCATCCAGCGCCGCCTCAAGCGGCTCCTTGCCTCGTTCCTGATTGCGCACAATATTCTCAATCATCACGATCGCATCATCGACCACAAATCCGGTCCCGATCGTGAGGGCCATCAGCGACAGATTGTCGAGGCTGAAGCCAACCAGCCACATGACGGCAAAAGTGCCGATGATGGAGAGTGGCAAGGTCACGCCCGCAACAATCGTTGCCGGCACGCTGCGCAAAAAGAGCAGCACCACCATCACCACCAACGCAACAGCCAGAACCAGCGTGAATTGCACATCTGCCACGGAAGCGCGGATGGTCTGTGTGCGATCATGCACCACTTCAATCATCGCGCCCGCCGGAAGGGAACGCTGCAGACGGGGTAATTCCCGCTTCAGCCGATCGACCGTGTCGATAATATTGGCGCCGGGCTGTTTCTGCACATCAAGCACGACAGCCGGTCGGCCATGATACCAACCACCGACGCGCGAATTTTCCAGGCCCTCGATCACATCAGCAACGTCACGCAACATCACTGGTGCATTGTTGCGATAGGCGACAATGACGTTGCGATAGGCTTCAGCGGCATTGATCTGGTCATTGGCCGCAATTGTGTAGGATTGCTGCGGCCCATCCAGCGCGCCTTTTGCCCCCGCCACATTGGCGCCCACAATGGCAACACGCAGATCTTCAAGGCCCAAACGATAGGCTGCCAGACGCGCAAGATCAGCCTGAATACGGATGGCAGGGCGAATACCCCCTTGAATGGAGACGCGCCCAACACCGCTGATCTCAGACAAGCGCGGCCCCACCAGCGTGTCCGTATAATCGCTCAAGCTGCGCAATGGCAGTGTTTCTGACACAACTGCGAGCGTGATGATGGGCGCATCAGCCGGGTTCACTTTCGAATAGACCGGCGGATAGGGCAAATTGCGCGGCAATGTGGATGAGGCTGCATTGATCGCGGACTGCACATCCTGCGAGGCCGCATCAATATCGCGATCAAGCTCGAATTGCAGCGTGATCTGGCTTAACCCGAATGAGGATTGCGATGACAGGGAGACCAGCGCCGGGATTTGCCCCAATTGCCGCTCCAGAGGCGCAGTGACAATGGCTGCAATCGTGTCCGGATTGGCACCGGGCAGACGGGTCATGACCTGTATGGTTGGAAAATCAACTTGCGGAAGGGATGATACGGACAAACGCCAATAACCAAGCAAACCACATAGCAGCACAGCGACCGCGAGAAGAGAGGTCGCGACAGGACGAAGAATGAAAGGCGTCGAGACGCTCATCGGCTTCCGGCGCTGCCGCCTGCTCCTTGGTTTTGCGGACGCTGACCGCGCTGTCCTTGCGGGCGCTGGGCAGGCGCGGGCGCCCCCTCACCGGCCTCATTCTGCACGCTCACAGTGCTGCCTTCCGTGAGCTGCCCAAAGCCAGTGGTCACCACACGCGCGCCCTCGCCAAGGCCGGTCACAACAGCCAGACGCTCATCCTGTCGCATGACCGTCACCGGCCGCATGGCGGCCTTGCTTTCCGCCGTCACCTCATAGAGGAACGGTCCCTTCGGGCCCCGCTGCACGGCGCTCGCAGGCACGGTCAGGACCTGCCGAAGCGTATCAACATAGACGCGCACATTGACGAATTGACCCGGCCACAAAACAAGATCGCGATTGGGAAAGACCGCGCGCACGCGGATCGTCCCAGTTGCGACATCAACCTGATTGTCGATGACCTCGATCTCGCCTGTTTCGATGATGGTTGAATTGTCTGGCTCCAGCACATCCACCTTCAAACGTCCACGCGACTGACCGGCCGTGACGGCGCGCAAATGTTGCTGGGGCAGATTGAACAGGGCCGCAACAGGACGCACCTGCGTGATGGTGACGATGCCCGATGGATCGCTCGCACGGATGAGATTACCCACATCCACTGCGCGTAGTCCTGTGCGCCCGTCAATAGGCGCTACAATGGTTGTGTGATCCAGCATGGTGCGCGCATTATCAATCGCCGCCTGATCGACTCGCACTTGTGCTTCCAGTTGGGCAACCAGCGCACGCTGCGTGTCGGCCTGCTGACGTGAGCCAAAATTGCCCTGCGCCAGACGTGTATAGCGCTCAAGATCCATGCGCGCATTTTCCAGCTGCGCTTCGTCCTGCGCTTTCTTGGCGACTGCCTGATCATATTGCGCCTGATAGCTGCGTGCATCGAGCCGGGCGAGAACATCCCCCTTCTTCACATCCTGCCCATCGCGGAATTTCAATTCGATGAGCCGGCCTTCCACCTGCGCGCGCACGACCACCGTATTCAAGGCCTGAACGGTCCCCACGGCATCCAGCGTCACAGGCACATCTTCACGCGCCACTTGTGCTGTCAAGACAGGCACGACCTCTGCGCGAGCGGCCGCCCGGCGACCGCCAAATCCAGACTGCGGCGCGCGTGCTTGTTCAACACCGGCAGGCAGGAACGGAAGCTGGATCATTTTCAGCCAATGCGCCGCGCCGAGCGCGATGAGAATGGCGAGTGTGATGAAAAGGGCGCGTTTCATGGAGCTGCAGTCTGGGGCGGAGCGAAGGTCTGTGGCAAGACTGCAACCTCCTCCCGCGTCCAGCCGCCCCCCAGCGCCTGAAAGAGAGAAACCACAGCCTGAAAGCGTTGCAGACGGATCTGGATCAAGGTGTCCTGCGCCTGAAAGAAAGTGAGCTGGGTATTGAGCAGCGTGATGACATCCACAGTGCCTTCGCGCATCCGCTCCTCAGTGATCATGTAAGCGCGGCGTGAGGCTTCCACAACGGCTTCCTGCAAGCGCTCGCGCGCGCGTGTCTGCTCCACTGCGATCAGCGCATTTTCAACATCCGTCAGCGCCTGAATGATGTTTTTGCGATAAATCTCCAGCGCCTCGACTTGCCGACCCTCAGCCTGTTGCAACTGCCCTTCCAGATTACCCCCCGTGAAGATCGGCGCGGTCAGCCCTTGTGCAAGAGAAGATGCGAGCGCCTCCGGGCGCAGAAGATTTTTCAGCTGCCCGCTTTCGAACCCCGCCGATGCCGTCAAGCTGATCGTGGGGAAAAAGGCGGCACGCGCGGCCTTTACATTGGCACGTTGCGCTGCCAGACGCCGTTCAGCTGCGGCAATGTCGGGCCGCTGCAGAAGCAAGGCTGAGGGAAGCCCGGCCTGCACCTGGGGAACCTTGAGCGAGCGCAGAGAGCCACCCTTCACGCGCAAACTTTCAGGCGTGTGGCCGGCCAGCACAGCGAGAAGATTGCGTGTTTGCTGCAGGCTTTGCTCAAGAGCTGGCACATTGGCCCGCTGATTGGCCAGCACGCTCTCCTGCTGCGCCAGATCAAGGGCTGTCCCCGTCCCAACTTCCACACGCGCACGGATCGCTTGCAGCACACGTTCAGCGGTACGGATATTGTCGCGCGCAATGCGCAACCGATCTTGCGCGGCCAGCATCAGGAAGTAGCTGTTGGCGGTCGAGGCAAGGCTCGCGACAATCACCGCATCCCGATCATAGCGCGCAGCGCTCGCAGCCTCTTCTGCCGAGCGCGTCAGTGCGCGGTTGCGACCGAAGAGATCAAGCACATAGCTGGCATTGAGACCAAGGCTGAACCGATCGCTGGTGGTCGAATGGAAAGGCGGGTTATTTGCCCGCAATGTGCCGGGCGTAACGCTTCGGCTCGCCCCCTGCTCAAAGCCAAGCTGGGGATAAAGCGCAGAGCCCGCACTGCGCGCTGCCCCCTCCGCCTGAATGATTCGAGCCGTTGCTGCCGCCACATCGAGATTTTCGGACGCGACCTCTTGCAACAAGGCGGCGAGTTCGGGGGAGCCAAATTGCTGCGGCCAATACAGGGGCGGGCGGGCGGCCTGCCCTGAGCCCGTCATGTAAGTGCTTGGAATAACAGGCAAAGATCCGTCTTCCAGCGGTGCGGGCACGCAGGCAGACAGCGCGGCCAAAACGCCCGCCGCCAGCCCTGCCGCTCGTGCGGCAGCAATTGCACGCCTCGTCACCTGATGACCCAAAGCCAGCTGCTCCAAGCTTGAGCGCCGACACTAGCGCGAAGCGCTTCGCGCACGAAATCGACGCTCTCCCATTGGCAGAGCGAGGCGGCAATTTTACGACCGCCCTTTTCAGGGGGTCATGAGCTGCTTGGCGCGGGCGATCACATCCGGCGGCGCGGTGACGATGGCTTCCGCGATCTTCTGCGATGCCTCGCCAGTGGCAGGACTGATATCCATCGAAGACTTCGCCGCTTCCGCCAAAAAGTCAGGATCTTTGACGACAGCATCAAAAGCCCGGCGCAGCGCCTCAACCCGATCAGCTGGCACACCAGGTGTCGTCACGAGCGAACGAGAGAGTTCAGTGTCTGCCGAGAAAAATTCAAGCAGCCTGCGGTCTGCATCATTGGTCGCAAGTTCCAGCAGCAAGGGCACATCAGGCAAATCTGCATGGCGCTTCAAACCGACCTGCACAAGGATGTTGATCTTCTTGTCGCGCAGCCAGTCCGGCTTGGTCGATTTCCAGGAGGCCCATGAATTCGAGCCGCGACCATTCACTTCACCACGTTCCATGGCGAGATTGACTTCATTACCTCCGGGGTAACCCGTCACAACCTTGAATTTCATACCTGCAACAGCATTGAGCAAAGCAGGATAGAGCGCGCCCGCAGTGCCCATGGGCGCACCGACCACAAGCTCTTTCGTCTTCACCTGCTCGATAGATGTAATACCGGATGTATGCCACGAATTGATGACATTGGGCGCACTTGTCGTATTGCCAAGCCAGATGAGTTTGCGGGTGTCAAACTCGACACCGGGCATCTGCACAGCCTGCGCTGCCATCATATTCTGCATGATCATATGTACAACGGTGCCATCGCGCGGCGCGATATTGGCAACCCAGTTCGCGGCCTGAATGCCACCCCCGCCGGGCATGTTGCGCGGCACGATGGTTGGTTCGCCGGGAATATATTTGCCCATGTAGCGCGCCAGCAAACGACCGCGATAATCATAATCATTGCCTGCAGAGGTGCCGATGATGAGGCTGATGGTCTTGCCGCGATAAAACTCAGCGACCGATTGCGCCTGCGCTGCGCCCACCATCATGGCCGAGCAACCCACTGCTGCCATCATCTGCAAAGTCATGCGTCTGTTGAACGCCATCTGTTCCTCCCCGAAGGCTTCCTGCCCTTATGACCCCATTCTCTGTCGAAAGCGCGAGATTCACAAGTCTTTGACCTCGCCCTTCTGCCCTTTATGATGGCGCCAAAGATCAAATCCAGTGAGGATCGCCCCGGCCATGACCGACCGCACCGCTCTCGCCAATGCCAGCAA
>CAZLBA010000040.1:19700-22426 GCA_964557555.1 uncultured Beijerinckia sp. | reverse complement strand
TTGTAGCGCTTGATCAGCCCCCCGGCATTGGCGCGGTCGCGCTGAAGGAAGTCTGGGCTGCGTCTTTGCAGATGGCCGTATGGTGGAACATCGTGTGCCCATTCCCGATGCGTCATTGCGCGGCGTCACCGCGGGCCCTGATCATCTGCTCTGGTTCACGGCAAATTTCGCAAACCAGATCGGCGCCATGACAACCAGTGGCGAAACAGTATCTATAAGCGATCTTCCCACAGCGAATAGCGGGCCGCGTTGCATCATGACGCATTCCAGCGGGCGAATGTTCTATGGCGCCTTTGATGCGGGCGTGCTGGGCGAGATCAGGCTTGAATGATCACGATAGCGCGCTCATCATGGCATGGGCGCTGCGTGTATCGTCTGGAGCAGCGGTGAGCTTACCGAAGTCACCGCGCAAGGCTTTCAGTGCCATGCGCTCGATATTGATCTCACGCTCGGTCCGAAAGCCCAACCGTCGCAAAACGGGAAGCGGTGGACACCAGCCTTGCAACGCATGTTGAAACAGGAAAGCTGCAACCCCGGCTGAGAGGAATGCCCAACGCGCATCATGCGTCAGAGCAAGCACGGATCCCGTAAAAGCAAGCGAAGCTGCATTGGCTTCCAGCATTCGCTCAATGTCCCATTCTTCGTCAAGTTCACGCAAGCGCGTGTCGATCTGTTGAGGGTGGCGCTCGTACCAGGCAATGCGCATACGCGTCTGATGCAAGATGCGCAGATTGACGGCCTCGCTGCTATGTGCGCTGACGCGCTGCGTGGTTGCAGGTAACATTGGAAACCTCCATCTCTCCAACGCCACGCCTTCAGCTCGGTTTCAGCAAAGCACCAGCTGACCACTTATACTCATTCAAATCTGCTTTTCATTCGTTGACTTCAGTGTGCATCACGCGCAAGGACAGAGCTTGAGGTTGTTATGATTATCTGCTCCTGCAATGTGATCAGTGAAAAGCAAGTTCGGGATTGCCTGCATCGACCCTGCGCCCCAGATCGTGTGCGAGACGTGTTTGCTGCGCTGGGCAAACCGCCGCAATGTGGGCGTTGCGCACGCACCATCACACATCTTGTCAAAGAGGCACGCAAAGCGCGCCGCAACGATAATGGCTGCGCCTGCGTCGCGAAAGACGGTTCGGGTGCTGCCTGATGCGAGGATGACATCATGCAGGGCGATGCCAAGGTGATTGATTACCTTAACCGCGGGTTGCGCAGTGAGCTCACTGCCGTCAATCAATACTGGTTGCATTATCGAATGCTCGACAATTGGGGATATAAAGACCTCGGCAAGACATGGCGCGAGGAGTCGATTGAGGAGATGGGCCATGCTGATCAATTCGTTGATCGCATCCTCTTCCTCGATGGCTTTCCCAACATGCAATTGCTTGACCCGCTGCGCATCGGCCAAAGCGTGCAAGAGATCATTGAGGCGGACCTGCAATCAGAGATCGAGGCCCGCAGGCTTTACATCGAGGCAGCGGATTATTGCGTCTCGGTGCATGACCGCGTGACTAAAGATCTGTTTGAGAAACTCGCCGCCGATGAAGAACACCATATCGATTTTCTGGAGACCCAGCTGGAACTGATCCGCCAGATCGGCCTTCCTCTCTATGCACAAAAGCATGTGGGCGGATTGGGCGGGTGACCCCTCTGTCATTGGTCATATCTATCATTGCCATCGTAAATTCCAGTTTCCAACGATGGCAAATCTCCCCTAAGAGGGGACCGTCCGCTGCGCGTCCGCGTTGAGGACCAAGCCAGATCAATAGGGAGCCGCACCCGGAAAAGCTACGTTTTCCGGGGGATTGGCTTGCCTGTTCCTTTTCGGAGAAGCAAAGCTCATGTCACTGATTAACACGCAGATCAAGCCCTTCAAGGCCACCGCCTACAAGGCTGGCAAGTTCTTCGATGTCACGGATGCCGATGTGAAGGGCAAGTGGTCGGTCTTTTTCTTCTATCCTGCCGACTTCACCTTCGTCTGCCCGACCGAGCTTGAAGATCTCGCCGACAACTATGCTGAGTTCCAGAAGCTCGGTGTGGAAATCTATTCCGTGTCCACTGACACGCATTTCTGCCACAAGGCTTGGCACGACACGTCGCCGGCCATCGGCAAGATCAACTATCCCATGATCGGTGACCCGACCGGCCAGATCACCCGCAACTTCGAAGTCATGATCGAAGAAGTTGGCCTCGCTGATCGCGGCACCTTCGTCGTCGATCCCGACGGCAAGATCCAGATCGTCGAAATCACCGCTGGCGGCATCGGCCGCAGCGCGACCGAGCTGCTGCGCAAGGTCAAGGCTGCTCAATATGTCGCGTCGCATCCGGGTGAAGTCTGCCCCGCCAAGTGGGAAGAAGGCCAGAAGACACTGGCGCCTTCGCTCGATCTCGTCGGCAAGATCTAATCACATATATCAGGGGCGCGCTGATGGTGCGCCCCACTTCCCCCTGCGGAGACGATGATGTTGGACGCCAATCTGAAGACTCAGCTCAAATCCTATCTGGAGCGCCTGACCCAGAATGTGGAGCTTGTCGCATCGCTTGACGACGGCGCGAAGTCGCAGGAACTGCTCGACCTGCTCAATGACATTGCCTCCCTGTCAGACAAAGTCAGCGTGCTGCGCCGTGACGACGATGCGCGCAAGCCGTCTTTCCTGATCCAGCGTGCCAATAGCGATATCAGCGTGCGCCCAGTGTCAAACGTCACTGCGCCGCGCTGGTTG
>CAZLBA010000040.1:5565-19690 GCA_964557555.1 uncultured Beijerinckia sp. | reverse complement strand
GCGTGCGCTTTGTTGGCCTGCCTATGGGCCATGAATTTACCTCGCTCGTGCTTGCGCTGTTGCAAGTTGGCGGGCATCCGTCCAAAGAAAGCGCGGAGACGCTGGAGCAGATCCGCAATCTCGATGGCGACTTCACCTTTGAGACCTATTTCTCGCTCTCCTGCCAGAATTGCCCGGATGTGGTACAAGCGCTCAACCTCATGAGCGTCATCAATCCGCGCATCAAGCATGTCGCGATTGATGGCGCGCTCTTTCAGCAGGAAGTCGAAACCCGCAAAATCATGGCGGTGCCGACCATCTATCTCAATGGCGCACCCTTTGCTTCGGGCCGCATGGATCTGCAGCAGATCATCGCCAAGCTCGACACCAATGCAGAAACGCGGGCGGCTGAGAAGATCAAGAGCAAGGATGCTTTTGACGTGCTCGTCATCGGTGGCGGACCTGCTGGTGCAGCCGCAGCCATCTATGCCGCGCGCAAAGGCATCCGCACGGGTGTTGCTGCTGAGCGTTTCGGCGGGCAAGTGCTCGACACCATGGGCATCGAGAACTTCATCTCCGTGCAACACACCGAAGGACCGAAACTTGCTGCGCAGCTTGAGCAGCATGTCAAAGACTACGCAGTTGACGTCATGAATCTGCAGACTGCGACCGCCCTTGTTCCTGCAACGGCGCCAGGCGGCCTTGTGGAAGTGAAGCTGGCCAATGGCGCTTCGCTGAAATCAAAGACCGTCATTCTTTCCACCGGCGCCCGCTGGCGGCAGATGAATGTGCCGGGCGAGGACGAATATCGCAATAAGGGCGTTGCCTATTGCCCCCATTGCGATGGCCCCCTCTTCAAGGGCAAGCGCGTTGCGGTGATTGGCGGCGGCAACTCAGGTGTTGAAGCAGCCATAGATCTCGCCGGCATCGTCGCGCATGTCACATTGATTGAGTTCGACACCGCCCTGCGAGCGGATGCCGTGCTGCAAAACAAGCTGCGCTCCCTGAAGAATGTCACCATTCTCACCCATGCGCAGACGACGGAAGTGAAGGGCGATGGCAACAAGGTCAACGGCCTCGTCTACAAGGATCGCGCCAGCGGCGAGGCCAAGACCATCGAGCTTGAAGGCATCTTCGTGCAGATCGGTCTCGTGCCCAACACGGAATGGTTGAAGGGCGTTGTTGCCCTGAGCCCGCGCGGCGAGATTGAAGTGGATGCGCATGGTGCAACATCTCTCCCCGGCGTCTTTGCTGCGGGGGATGCGACAACGGTGCCCTATAAGCAGATCATCATCGCAATGGGTGAAGGCTCGAAGGCAGCCTTGTCGGCTTTCGATTATCTGATCCGTCTTGCACCTGCCGAACTGGAATCGGCTGCCTGATCGTCTGCGCGGCAACATGAAAAACCCCGGTCGCGGTTGCGGCCGGGGTTTCTGCTGGCCCTACGCGAGACAGCAATGAGCCGAGGATCAAACTCAGCGATTCGAGTTAAGAATACCTCAATGGCCGTGTAACAATACTTGTTGCACTAGCGTTTTACTGCATAGCTGCTGCTTGTTTACTTCACTACCAGCGGCAGATGCGACGCACGGAATGGGGCGTGCGGCGGATGACACAGCGCGGGCCGGCATAGCGCGGTGGACCATAAAAACGGCGCGGGCCATAGGTCGGACGACAAATGCCGCGCGGACTGCGATGCATTCCTGGCCCGCAGCCTTGCGCAACCGGGGTCAGCTCAATGGCGTTGCTGGCCGGCAAGCTCGAAACAGGCATGGCATGGGCGCCACCCAGTCCCAGTGCTGCTGCGAAAGTCAATCCGATTAACGCTGTCTTCATCTCTCATCCTCCTTGGGCAAAGGAGTGAGGGAAACGGCATCGCTCGCGTACGGTTCCGCACCTTTGACAGCTGAGCTTTATCGCTGCAAGAAAGAGCAGCTATTTTACGAGGTCACATGGCACGCATGGCTTCTTCACCCGCCCGCGAACTCATTACGCTACGCGATTGGCTGCGCTATGCGATCAGCCGCTTCAATGAAGCCGACCTTGTTTATGGACATGGCACAACGAGCGCACTCGATGAAGCGGCCTTCCTCATTCTCGAAGGATTGCATTTGCCGATTGATCAGCTCGAACCCTTCCTCGACGCGCGTTTGCTCGATCACGAACGCGAGCGACTCAGTGAGCTTGTTCATCAGCGTGTGACCACGCGCAAGCCGGCCCCCTATCTGCTCAAAAAAGCCTATGTCGGCGGTGTGCCCTTCTTCGTTGATGAGCGCGTGATCGTGCCGCGTTCCTTCATTGGCGAAATCATGCGCGGGCCTCTTTTCGGCGGTGGCGAGGGTGCACTGGTTGACCCCTTACAGAAGAAGCAGATTCTTGATCTGTGCACCGGTTCAGGCTGCCTTGCGATTTTGGCGGCCATGCATTTCCCCTTTGCACAAGTGGATGGCGTTGATCTCTCCCCGGCAGCGCTGGAAGTTGCGAAGATCAATGTAGCGCAGCATGGGCTCGAACATCGCGTAAGCCTGCATGAGGGTGACCTGTTCAAACCACTCGGCAAGGCGCGTTATGATCTGATCATCACCAATCCGCCCTATGTCGGCGATGAAGTGATGAACGAACTGCCTCCGGAATTTCGTGCAGAGCCTGCAATGGCGCTGGATGGTGGAGGTGACGGGCTCGACATCGTGCGCCAGATCATTCTCACCGCGCCGGACCATCTGACGCCCGATGGCGGGATCATTTGCGAAATTGGTGAAGATCGCGAAATTCTGGAAAGCGATTTCCCCGATCTGCCTTTCTTGTGGCTCGACACAGAAGAGAGCCAGGGAGAGGTTTTTTGGCTGAGCGCCGCAGACCTTGGCGTTAAACACCACTCAAATGCAAAAGGAAGAATACCAGCGCCCCGCAGCCGATCAAAGGCAAGGGGTGGAGCTTCTTCTTCCAAGTCAAAAGCAAGGCGACCAGCGCGACGGTGATCCAGCTCAGCGGTCCCATGCCGCCAAGTTGCAACAACGAGAGAATGCCCGCAAAGATGAGCCCCGCTGCGACAGGCGTGAGGCCAGCTTCAATGGCTTTGTGCCAAGGCTTGCCGCGATAGCGATCCCACACGCGCGCGGCGACATAGCACAAGACCGAGGAGGGCAAATAAAGCGCAATCGTGGCCAGCACCGCACCACTGATACCGCCAACTTTCCATGCAATCACCGGCGCCAACATGGAGCCCGGTCCCGGTGCCAATCGCGCCACTGCGAAGAGGTCAATGAATTCGCGCGGTGTCAGCCATTGCCGCACCACCACTGTCTCATATTGCAAAGGCGCATAAATGCCCGTTGCACCGCCAATCGCGGCGATGGAAAGAGGCGCAAGAATCGTGACGAGCGCGAGATAGACATTCTCATCCCGCATGGTTTTGGTCCCGCCAATAAACCAAGAGGACGCTCACAGGTGCAACGACAGCAACAACAGCCAGCATGGGCCATTTCATCACGCCCACGCCGATGAATGTCGCCAGCATGACGAGGGCCGGGATGACGCCCTTTGTTGCGCTACGCGCAGAGACCATGCCCATGCGCGCCAGCAGGCCGAGCGCCACAGCAGCAACGCCTTCAATGATGGAGGGGAAGCCCGGCACGTCAGACAGCTGTGTGTAAAAGATCCCGGCCAGAATGATGGCCGCAAGAGGACCGGTCAGCATCGCGGTCACACAGATCGCGGCACCGGCAATGCCGCGCAGACGCTGGCCGACAAAAACGGCGGCATTGGTAGAATTCACGCCCGGCAGAATCTGCGCCAGCGCGAAACCCGACAGAAATTCCTCATCGCTCAACCATCCGCGCACAATCACCACTTCCCGGTGTATCCAGCTTGTGAGCTGGCCGCCAAAGCTAAAAAGGCCGATGCGAAAGAAGAGGCTCCAGAGCGCCCATAATGAAACCCTTTGCGCGCTTTCCATGCCGCCTCCCCATCCCCCGATTGCAGTCCAGCATAGGCAAGCTGGCGGTTCTTGCAACGCTCCTGCTCTTGCCCGAAAGGTCTAATGCCGCTATGCCCGCCCGCGAAGCTCTCAAGGAGCCCTCAGAGAGGACGCCATCATGACCAATGAAGTCACCCGCACGCTGGCCCGCTGGGTCGTCGAAAACAAGTTCTCCGATATTCCTGCCGATGTGCGCCATTCGGGCACCTGCTCTTTCCTCAACTGGATGGGCTGCGCGGTTGGCGGCTCACAGCATGAGACGCTTGATCGCGCGATTGCCGCGCTGGCACCCTTTTCCGGCCCTGCACAAGCCACCATCATCGGCCGCAAGGAACGCTTCGACATTATGCATGCGGCCTTGCTGAATGGCATTTCCAGCCATGTCTTTGACTTCGACGACACACATCTCAAGACCATCATCCACCCGGCGGGTCCGATTGCTTCGGCCATTCTGCCGCTGGCTGAATATATGCCCATCAGCGGCGCCGACTTGCTGCACGCTTTCATCCTTGGCATTGAAGTGGAATGCCGTATCGGCAATGCCGTTTATCCCGCGCATTATGATATTGGCTGGCACATCACCGGGACTGCTGGCGTGTTTGGAGCCGCGGCTGCTGTCGGTAAATTGCTGAAGCTCAATGAGCAGCAAATGATCTGGGCACTTGGCATTGCTGGCACTCAATCCTCCGGCTTCCGCGAGATGTTCGGTACAATGTGCAAGAGCTTCCATCCCGGCAATGCCGCAAAGAATGGCCTTGCTTCTGCGATGCTCGCCAAGCAGAATTTCACCAGCTCGAACCGTGTGCTTGAAGCGCCACGCGGCTTTGCCCATGTGATGTCGGCTGCGCGCAACTTTGATGAGATCACGCGTGATCTCGGAAAAGTGTGGGAAGCCGCGCTCAACTCCTACAAGCCATTTGCATGCGGCATCGTCATCCACCCCTCCATTGACGGCTGCATCCAGCTGCGCAACGAGCATGGCCTCAAGGCCGAGGACATCAAGAAGATTGACCTTGTTGTTGATCCGCTCGTGCTTGAGTTGACGGGCAAAAAGACACCCCAGACGGGACTTGAAGGCAAGTTCAGCGTCTATCACTCTTGCGCAGCTGCTATCATTTATGGCGCAGCCGGTGAGCGTGAATATGCGGACGCCGTTGTGCGCGACCAGCGTGTGATTACCTTGCGTGACAAGGTTGAAGCCGTTGCCAAGGAAGAGATCCGCGAGGATGAGGCTTATCTTACAGTCACCTTGAACGATGGCCGCGTGCTGAAGAAACATGTCGAACATGCCATCGGCAGCCTTGAGCGTCCGATGAAGGAAGATCAGCTGATTGCCAAGTTTGACGATCTTGCGCGCGACGTTCTATCGACCGAGCGCATTCAGGCCTTGCGTGAGCTTTGCTGGAAGATCGAAACTCTGAAGGATGCAGCAGAACTGGCGCGCGCAGCCGCTGCCTGATTTTTTCAAACGCTACAGTCCAGGCCGCGCTTGCAATTTTGCAGGCGCGGCTTTTTCATTTGCAAGCGTCATCATGGCGCGCCTTCTCATTTAGGATTTGCGCACAATATAGCGCGAGCAAGTAGCCAATTCGAATGGATGACATGACGTCCCAGCCGATGGCAGTTCCAAAGCCTCGCTCGCGTGCCAAACGCGAAGCGGAAGCCTTGATGGCAGCGCTGGTCGCCTTTTCGCGCGATGCGATCATCAGCTGCACGCGCGATGGCATGATCCAAACCTGGAATGACGGTGCGCAACGTCTTCTCGGCTGGACACCGGGCGACGTGCTTGGTCGCTCTGTGCTCTTTTGCGTGGCGGAGCGTGACAAGCAGAGGGTCAGCGAGATCCTTGCGCGGGCTGCGGAAGGCGAACATGCCCAGCAGGAGGCCCATGTTCTCGATCGGGAAGGTCGCTCGCTCGAAACCTCTCTGGGTGTTGCGGCTGTGCATGACCGCAAGGGCGAAGTGGTCGCACTCTCCATCATTGTACGAGATTTGCGCAGACGGCGCCGCTCCGAGGCTAATGATGCCATGCTGGCATCGGTCGTGCAGCAATCACGCGACTCGATCTTCAGCGTCACACGCGATGGCTTGATCTCTACCTGGAATCCGGCGTCGGAACAGCTTTACGGCTACACGCAGGAAGAGGCGATTGGTCGGCCACTGGGCATGATCGTGCCTGAGAGCCGACGCGAGGAATCGCGCAGCATGTTTGCCACCGTCATGCGCGGCGAAATGGTCCTCTTTGAAACATTACGCCAAAGACGCGATGGCTCCTTGGTGGATGTGTCGATCAGCGGAGCCCCGTTGCGCGACTCACAGGGAACGATTGTCGGTATCTCATCCATCCATCGCGACATTACGAGCCAGCGCCAGCACGAAAAGCAAATGCGTCTTGTGATGCGAGAGCTGGCGCATCGCTCAAAAAATCTGCTGGCTATTATCATTTCCATGGCTGCACAAACAGCACGCACGGCCACGACCGTGAGCGATTTCACCTCTCGCTTTACGCAGCGTTTGCAGGGCATCGCACATTCACATGATCTTCTCATTCAGCAAAACTGGCGTGGAGCGCCCATTCGCGAATTAGTGCGCTCGCATCTCGAACCTTTTCTGGAAGGTGATCGCAACCGGATTCACCTGACCGGACCAGATGTCATTGTTGACCCAAAGGCTGCGCAAAATTTAGGGTTGGCCCTGCATGAGCTTGCAACCAATGCTTCGAAATATGGTGCCTTGTCAGTCCCAAGTGGGAGTGTGAGCATCAGCTGGACCAAAACGGATGGACAGTTTCGGATTGCGTGGCAGGAACAGAATGGGCCTTCGGTGCGCCCACCCAATCAGCGCGGCTTTGGCCAGGCTGTGCTTGAGCGTCTCGCCTGTCAGGCTCTTGAGGGCACAGCCCATCTGGAGTTTGAGCCCGATGGCGTGCACTGGGACATGGAAATTCCCGGCGACTACCTCGTTGACATTGGAGGCGAGCGCGACGAATGGGGTCTGCGCCGAAGCTGAGGGCAACTTTTGCCCGCGGCATTCGTTCGCGCAGCATGAGGCGCGTCATTTTCCTTCTGCTCACTTCGCTATTGACGCTGGGGCTGATTAGCCTGGCGCAGGGGCAGCGCGCGCGCATGAGTGAGGAACAGCTGCGTCAGAGCCGCAATGAATGGACGATCGGCTTGGGCGCAGGCCCGCTGGGCAGCCTCGAATTGCGGCTGGCGAGCGATCTACAGTCCAGCCTCAATGACGGCGATCGCTTGCGCCTGTTGCCAATCATCACTCCTGGTGCCCTCTCCAATGTTGATGATCTGCTTTACCTGCGTGGCATGGACGTCGCTTTCACACAGGCTGATGTCTTTGAATATTTCCGCACCGAGCGTGGCATTCCGGACCTGCGCCAGCGTGTGCAATATATTACCCGGCTGCACAATGCGGAGCTTCACATCATTGCATCGCGCTCCATCCGGCATTTCGAAGAGCTGCGCGGAAAGCGCGTCAGCTTCGGTCCAGCGGGAGGAGGGGCAGCCCTCACCGGCCCAATCGTGTTTCAGCGACTAAGAATGAATGTTGATGACCGCTTCGGTTCTTTTGAAGAAGAAATGACGCAGCTGCTCGGTGGCGAGATTGATGCTGTTGTGCGGGTCAGCGGCAAGCCGATCGAGGGATTGGACGCGATTGCAAAACAGGCTGACCTCCATCTCCTCAGCCTGCCAAGCCTGCAACTTTTCGATGATATCTACACGCTCGGAGATTTCACTGATCGTGATTATCCATCCCTCGTGACAGCTGGCGAAAAGATCGAAACCATCGCCGTCCCCACTGTGCTTGCGGCATTTAACTGGCCTGAAAATGCCGAGCGCTACAAGAGGCTGGAGCGCTTCACGCGTGAATTGATCGGGCAATGGGACAGATTGTTGAATGATAGCACATCGCCCAAGTGGCGTGACATAAACCCGGCTGCTTCACTGGCGGGCTGGACGCGCTTTTCGGTCGCGCAAAGCGCCCTCTCACAAGACAGACGGCGCAAGTGAAAAGGCCGGGCTGCCCCGGCCTCCACCTATCTCAACCATGCTTCGGCACAGGTGGGATTTTCTTCACGGGTTTCGTATCCAGCCCAAAAAGCTTTGCTGCATTGCCACCCAGAATGTTGCGCTTGGCTGTTTCATTCAGGAAGGGCAAATCATAGATCACGCCCGGCAGATCGAAGTCCCAATGCGGGTAGTCCGAGGACCAGAGCAATTGCGTTTCCGCATTGATCATTTTGAATGTTGCTTCAAGAATCGCCGGATCATCAGGCATTTCCATTGGCTGAGAGGAGAAATACATCTCACGCATATATTCGCTGGGCTTGCGCTTGAGTGAAGGACAATCGGAAGTGCGCATCTTGTAGGAATGATCAAGGCGCTGCATCAGACTATAAGCCCAGGTCAGACCACTTTCGATCCAGATGCTTTTCAGCTTGGGAAAACGCTCTGGAATTCCATTCACCACCCAGTTTGTCATATGGACCATATTGAACCACATGAAGCCGAGTGCATGGACCGCGATAAAACGGTTGGTGAGCTGCAAGGACTGGTCATTCCAGTTATAGGCAGCATGAAAGGAGATCGGCTTGCCCATTTCTTCCAGCAAGCGGTAGGTTTTCATATAGGCATTGTCATGCACCGGCTTGTAGCGCGGCGCCGTAACCATGAAGCCCACGACACCTTTGCGATCGCCAAAGTCCTTGACCATTTTATAAGTGGCCTCTGGATCATTGAAGGGCAGGTAGAGCATGGATACGATGCGCGGCTCATGCTCAAGAATCGTGTCACAAAGCCACCGATTATAAGCACGGCTCATCGCCACTTCGATTTCGACTTGCGGATGCGTGCCCAAAAACAACATGGGTGTTGGGAAAAGACAGGCATAATCCACCCCCATCGCATCCATCCAGCGCAAGGTTGTGGTGATATCGCGATGTTGCGGTCCTTCTGTCTTTTCATATTTCCGCAACCAATGCCGCGTAATGCGTCCACCAATGTCCTGATAGCCGACAGAGCCACCCAACATGCTGGAGCGTCCACCTCGACTTGCTGATTCCAGGGCCTGACGGCGAATGACCGGGTTTTCGATGAATTTGAACACGTCGCCATAAGACTCGCTCTCATAATGATGCGCATCAACATCAACGATGAGGAAGTCCTGATAATTGCGCTTATGCGCCTGCTCGGCTGCCTTGATAAGCGAGTCCTGCGAGGAAAACTGATCGAAACGAAGCTCGCGAACTTCATTGACCGGGCTATGCACGTTCATGATTACCTCCACTCAGGCGATCAAATAGACTTCGTCACCACGCAAGGTGACATCATATTTGCGCAGCTTCATGCGCGGATCGCCCACGCATACACCAGTCTTCAAATCATATTCCCAGCCATGCCAGGGGCAGACGAAATGCATCTCATTTTCGTCGAAAGTCTGGCCCTGATAGGTGCGATCCTCGGCAATGATGTCGAGCACTTTGGGAATCATCACACCCTCGCAAGCAGGTCCGCCGGAATGCGCACAGGTGTTGGAATAGGCGAAGAACTCGCCCTGATGGTGGAACACGCCCACATCACCGCGTGCCGTCTGCACAATGCGGCGGTCGCCTTCTTTAAAGTCGCTACGCTTGCCAACGAAAATCTCAGCCATGTCTCCCTCTCCTCCCTAGTCTTTCCATTCAAGCAGCCGCGCCGCTTCTTCGATGATGGGCCTCGGTGTTGCAGCCACGCGCTGCACCAAAGCTTCAACTTCCGCGCCGGATGCTGGACGCAACATCATGCCAAGTCTGGCTGCCTCTGCCTGAAAGGCCGGATCCTTGATGGTCGCGTCATAGGCCGCGCGCAGAGCTGCAACACGATCTTTCGGAACTTCAGGCGCCACCCAATGCGCATAACCAAGCACAGTCGGTAATGAGACAAGATCGACGATCTGGCGGTGCTGTTCGCTGGTAACGAGACTTTGCAACATGGGCACTTGCGGGATTTCCTTTTCTGGTGTGAAGCCGATCTGCACCAGAAAATTCAACTTCTTTCCGTCAATCCAGTCGCGGTTGGAACTCATCAGGCTTGCCCATGCATTGCCCCCGCGTCCATCAACCTCGCCACGTTCCAGCGCCATGTGAACTTCTTTGCTACCACCTGCATAGCCATTGATGACGCGGAATTTTGTGCCAATGAGATTGTTGATGAGCGTCGGGAAGATATGCGAATCTGAATTGGTCCCCGTGCCGCCAAGCTTTGCTTCGATCTTCTTGGCATCTTCAATGCTCTTCACGGGGCTCGTGTGCCATGTATATAAAAGCCCATTCGAGCCACCGAGCGATCCCAGCCAAACAAGTTTGCTCGCCTGAAATTGCGCTGCACGACCACCCAGCAATTGATACATGGGCATGTTCTGATTGACCGCAGCAATCACGGTGCCGTCCTTGGGCGCGTTGGTGTAGACATGATTGGCCGCGCGCACGGAACCTGCACCTTCGAGGTTTTGCACCACGATCGTGGGCTTGCCGGGAATATGTTCACCCATGAATCGGCCCAGCAGGCGGGCGTAAAGATCATAGCCGCCACCAGCGCCAAAGCCGACAATGATGCTGATGGTTTTGCCGCGATAGAATTCAGCGGGGGACTGGGCTAGAGCAGGCGTCAGGAACGCAGCGACAAACGCTGCCGCCCCAAGGGCAGATCGTGCGATCATCATTTCCTCCCCGGCGCCCTTATTGGTCGAGCGCCTTATTTGCGGGCACATTACCGCATGGCCGCCCCGGTTGCCAGCCATCTCATGCCCACGGCATCAGCGCAGCTAATGGCCGGAGCCTCGGCACGCAGACATATCTGAGCACTTTTTAAGCAGATGGGAAAGCAATCGCCCAAGGAACGGGCGTGGATGTCGCTTATTTATTGAGCAAGACCTCTCAGCCGGCCGCTTTTCCATAAGCGACTCTGTCACAAAGGCGCCCAAAGGCTTCTGGCACACCCGTTGCACTTGCCTCCTTGTCCAATTCGGACGGCGAAGGAACGGGGACGACCTATGCTTTTTTCTCGGCGATCCATGTTGCGGGCCACGGGCGCAATGATTGGCGGCGCTATGACGCTTGCCTCCTTTGGCGCTCAGGCGTCTGATACGATCAAGGTTGGTATTTTGCATTCGCTTTCCGGCACCATGGCTATCAGCGAGACTACGCTGAAGGATGTGATGCTGATGCTCATCGAAGAGCAAAACAAGAAGGGCGGCGTGCTCGGCAAAAAGCTGGAGGCCGTCGTGGTGGATCCCGCTTCCAATTGGCCCCTTTTTGCCGAAAAGGCGCGCGAACTGATCGCCAAGGACAAGGTCGCAGCTGTGTTTGGATGCTGGACTTCGGTGTCTCGTAAGTCGGTCCTGCCGGTTTTCGAAGAGCTGAACTCCATCCTCTTCTACCCCGTGCAATATGAAGGCGAAGAATCGCAGCGTAATGTGTTCTACACGGGCGCAGCGCCCAATCAGCAGGCGATTCCAGCTGTTGATTATCTGATGTCGAAAGATGGTGGCGAGGTAAAGCGCTGGGTGCTGGCTGGCACTGATTATGTCTATCCGCGCACAACCAACAAGATTCTGGAAGCCTATCTGAAGTCCAAGGGTGTGAAGGCCGAGGACATCATGATCAACTATACGCCTTTCGGTCATTCCGACTGGCAGACCATTGTAGCAGACATCAAGAAATTTGGGTCGGTGGGCAAAAAGACGGCTGTTGTTTCCACCATCAATGGTGACGCGAATGTGCCGTTCTACAAGGAGCTGGGCAATCAGGGCATCAAGGCGACAGATATTCCAGTCGTTGCCTTCTCGGTGGGTGAAGAAGAGTTGGCCGGAATTGACACAAAACCGCTGGTTGGCCATCTCGCTGCCTGGAACTATTTTCAATCTGTCGATGATCCAGCCAATAAGGACTTCATTGCGAAGTGGAAGGCCTTCACAAAGAATGCAAAGCGCGTGACGAATGACCCCATGGAAGCTCATGTGATTGGCTTCAACATGTGGATCAAGGCACTCGAAAAGGCCGGAACGACTGATAGCAATGCCGTCATTGATGCGATGATCGGGGTGACGGTTCCCAATCTCACCGGCGGCTATTCAACCATGATGCCCAACCATCACATCACCAAGCCCGTGCTCATCGGTGAGGTGCAAGCTGATGGTCAGTTCAATGTCGTCTGGCAGACGCCCGGCACCGTGGTGGCCGAAGAGTGGTCGCCTCATCTGGAAGGTTCCAGAGATCTGATTGCTGATTGGCGCAAGCCCCTCAATTGCGGAAACTTCAATGTGAAGACCGGCAAATGCGGTGGCGGCAAGTCGTGATCTGAAAGCCTGAGGGGGCGCCTGTCTCGCCCCCTCCCACAAATGGAGAGCATCATGCAGAAGCAGACTTCTCCCCGCATCAAGGCAAAGGCACTTAAGCAGTCTCAAATCGAGATCATTGCCAGCCTTTGCGGGCTCGCAGCAACAGGCGCTGGCTGGTACGCGCTGAAGCTTATTTTGCAAATCTGACATTCATCGTCAGTCACCGGGGAACGATCATGAGGATGAGGCGCTTGATGGGCGCGGCCTTGAGCCGCATGGCTGGAGCTTTGACTTGCGCAATGCTCGCCATGATGCTCACCGCAATGCCCGGCACGGGCATCGCGAAAGCAGATGCGCTCGACGCCGCATTGGCGAAATTTTCAACTGATCGCTTTTCCGACACGCAAGCAGGTATTCAGGCGCTCGCGGCAACAGGAAACACACAGGCGATCCCTATCCTTGACGCGCTCGCCAGCAACGCACTTTTCTTCAATCCCGCCACGAAAGCCATTTTGTACAAAGATTCCGGAGGCGCATTTCTCGATGCCCGACATGGTCTGAAGGTCGAGGGCGTGAGCGAGAGCCAGCTGAAAAGGGTGCGGTTGAACAATGGCGTGCGCAGCACTTTGTCGGCCACACAGGGTGCGCTGACCTTATTGTCACCTGATCCCGCCAAACGATTGAGCGGCGCTGAAGCCGTCTTCAAATCCCGCGATGTCAATGCCCTCGCAAATGTGGAGACAGCCCTTTCCGTTGAGAAAGAGGCCAGGCTGAAGCGGGCTTTGGAGCAGGCGCGGGCTGCCATCATTTTAGGCGACAAGACGCAGGATGAGATCAAGCGGCTGAATGCCATTGATGTGATCAAGGCACGCGGTGATCAAGACGCCGTTGCAGCGCTGATCTCCATCGCCAATGGCTCGGAAGGGCGTATCAAAACGTCTGCGGAAGAGGCGGCAAAAGCCATTCAGTCACGTCTTGCGCTTTGGGGTCATGCACAAAATGTCTGGTATGGCCTCTCCTTGGGCTCAGTTCTTTTGCTGGCTGCGATTGGACTGGCCATCACATTCGGCGTCATGGGTGTCATCAATATGGCGCATGGCGAGATGGTGATGATCGGCGCTTACACCACCTTCGTCGTGCAGGAGTGGATTCGCAGCAATCATCCCGCGCTGTTTGACTATTCCCTCTTCATCGCGCTTCCGCTGGCTTTTGTGATCACGGGCTTCATCGGCATTCTCGTCGAGCGTGTCATTATTCGTCATCTCTATGGCCGCCCTCTGGAGACACTACTTGCGACCTTCGGCCTTTCCCTCATCCTGCAACAGGCGGTACGCTCCCTGTTCGGCGCCAATAATCGCGAAGTCGGCGCACCGGCTTTCATGTCTGGGTCTTTCGAACTCGGCGGCCTGACCATCACATCGGGTCGTATGTGGATTGTCGTCTTTGCAATGGCTGTTTTTGCTGCATTGCTCGCCTTGTTGCGCCTGACCGCTTTCGGGCTTCGCATGAGGGCCGTGACCCAGAACCGCCGCATGGCTTCATCCATGGGGATTGATACCAATCGCATTGATGCACTCGCTTTTGGCCTCGGTTCGGGCATTGCAGGCATTGCAGGCGTTGCGCTCTCCCAGATCGACAATGTGTCGCCCAATCTCGGCCAAAGCTACATCATCGACAGCTTTATGGTTGTTGTCTTTGGTGGCGTCGGCAATTTGTGGGGCACATTGGTTGCAGCCTTGTCACTGGGCATTGCAAACAAATTCCTGGAGCCCTTTGCAGGGGCGGTGCTCGGCAAGATCCTGCTGCTCGTCTTCATCATCCTCTTCATTCAGAAGCGCC
>CAZLBA010000040.1:0-5555 GCA_964557555.1 uncultured Beijerinckia sp. | reverse complement strand
GCCCGCGCGGTTTGTTCGCGCTGAAGGGCCGCGCTGTGGAGGCATGACCATGCAGAAGACACCGCTTCTCGATACAAAAGGTCTCGTCTTTCTCATCCTGTTGGCGGGTGCAGCGATTATGGTTCCGGCCCTCTTCCTGCTCACGCCAGCCAGTTCGCAGTTTCACATCCCCGCCTATCTCGTCGCGCTCATCGGCAAATATTTGTGCTATGCGTTGCTCGCGATAGCGCTTGATCTGGTTTGGGGCTATTGCGGCATCCTCTCGCTCGGCCATGGTGCCTTCTTTGCGCTGGGCGGCTATGCGATGGGTATGTATCTGATGCGCCAAATCGGTGCGCGTGGTGTCTATGCCAATCCAGAACTGCCGGATTTCATGGTCTTTCTGAACTGGAAGGAACTGCCCATCACATGGTGGGGCTTCAGCTCCTTTCCCTATGCGATGGCAATGGTCCTCCTTGTCCCCGGCCTGCTTGCTTTTGCCTTCGGATGGTTTGCCTTCCGTTCGCGTGTGACTGGTGTTTATCTGTCGATCATCACGCAAGCTCTGACTTATGCCCTGCTCCTCGCTTTCTTCCGCAACGACATGGGTTTTGGCGGCAATAATGGCCTGACCGATTTCAAGGATATTCTCGGCTTTGCCGTACAGGCTGACCACACACGTGCGGCGCTCTTTGCCATTTCGGCCATAGCGCTGGGGCTTGGCTATCTCATCTCCCGCGCGATTGTTGTCTCGAAATTTGGCAAGGTACTCGTTGCCATCCGGGATGCGGAATCGCGCACGCGCTTCATCGGCTATCGTGTCGAGACCTACAAGCTCGTGGTCTTCACCATATCAGCGATGATGGCAGGGGTTGCGGGTGCACTTTATGTGCCGCAAGTCGGCATTATCAATCCCGGTGAATTTTCGCCAGCAAACTCCATCGAAGCTGTCATCTGGGTTGCAGTTGGCGGACGTGGCACATTGGTTGGCGCAGCACTTGGTGCAGTGCTCGTGAATTATGCCAAGACATGGTTCACAGGGGTCATGCCTGAACTGTGGCTATTTGCCTTGGGGCTCATGTTCATACTCGTCACGCTTTATCTGCCCAAAGGTATTTTGGGCACGCTTACGCAATTTTGGAGCGAACGCCGTCAACCAAAGGTGCAGGAGAAGCCTGCACCCGCAGCGGAGTGAATGCCATGGCTCTTGCCACCGACAATCCCGCCCTGACGTCATCCTTGCTTTATCTCGATGGCGTTTGCGTGAGCTTTGATGGCTACAAGGCGCTACGCGGTCTTTCCCTCACACTGGCTCCGGGAGAGATGCGTGCAATCATCGGTCCCAACGGGGCTGGAAAGACGACCATGATGGATATCATCACCGGAAAGACACGCCCTGACGAAGGTGATGTATATTTCGGCGGAACGCAGGACCTCACCAAGCTCGACGAAGCCTCAATTGCGGAGCTTGGTATTGGACGCAAATTTCAGAAGCCCACCGTCTTTGAAAGCCATACCGTCGAAGACAATGTGCTGCTCGCTCTGAAGGCTCCGCGTGGCGCCGCTTCAACCCTGTTTGGCCGATCGGCCAAAGACGAAGACGAAAAGATCAACGAAATTCTGCTGACTATCCGCCTGATCGAGCATCGCCACAGGCTTGCTGCCGATCTCTCACATGGGCAAAAGCAGTGGCTCGAAATCGGGATGCTGCTGGCGCAAGACCCCAAACTCTTGCTGGTCGATGAGCCTGTTGCTGGCATGACGGATGCTGAGACTGCACAAACTGCTGAGTTACTGCGCGAGATTGCGAAGGATCATTCAGTCGTCGTCGTGGAGCATGACATGACTTTTGTGCGCGACCTTGGCGTCAAGGTAACGGTCTTGCACGAAGGCGCAGTTCTGGCAGAAGGCCCGCTTGATGTCGTGAGCGCTGATCCGCGCGTGATTGAAGTCTATCTGGGGCGCTGAGATGCTGTCTGTTCAATCTGTCGATCTCTTTTACGGTGCTGCTCAGGCGCTACGCAAAGTGAGCTTTGAGGCGAAGCCCGGCCGGGTAACTTGCGTTCTGGGGCGCAATGGTGTCGGCAAAACCTCACTGATGCGGGCCATCACGGGCCAACAGGCGATCCGCGCTGGCACCATCATGTGGGAAGGGAGCGATGTGGCGAAACTTGCGTCTCATCAGCGAGCGAAGCGTGGTATTGCCTTTGTCCCGCAAGGGCGCGAAATTTTCCCACTTCTCTCCGTGCAGGAAAATCTGGAAACCGGCTTTGCCCCGGTCGCACGCAAGGACCGCTATATTCCCGACGAGATTTTTGATCTCTTCCCGGTGTTGAAAGATATGCTGTGGCGCCGCGGTGGGGATTTGTCAGGTGGCCAGCAGCAGCAGCTCGCCATCGGTCGTGCGCTCGTAACAAGGCCGCGCCTGCTGGTGCTTGATGAGCCAACAGAGGGCATCCAGCCGTCCATCATCAAGGATATTGGCCGTGCCATTGACTATCTGCGTGGCAAGGGCGATATGGCCATAGTTCTGGTAGAGCAATATTTCGACTTCGCGCGCGACCTGGCGGATGATTTCATTGTGATGGATCGTGGCTCTGTCGTCCTGTCCGGGGACAAGGGCTCAATGGTTGAAACGGATGTTCGCCGCTTCATGTCAGTCTGATCAGGAGGGAGCTTGAATCACCTACCCGGCTATATTCGTGCTGCCGGTGAAGTGCGCGCTGACTTTCAGCGTGCAGGTTCACGGACGCAGGCGATGAATATTTTTGAGACGGGTGGGTTGAGGCTGCGCTGTCCGCGCGTGGCGCATGGCTGCGAAGGCGTAATCATCAATACAGGCGGCGGCATCGCCGGCGGGGACCGCGCCGCTTACGATTTTGAGATTGGTCCCGGCGCGCAAGTCACACTGACAACACAGTCCGCCGAGAAGATCTATCGCGCGCAATCAGACGCAGCCATGATGGATGTTGCCTTGCGTGTGGGCCCAGAGGCACAGATCGAATGGCTACCGCAGGAAACCATCCTCTTTGATGGCGCGCGGCTGCAACGTCGGCTTGATGTCGATATGGAAGAGACCAGCTGCGTCACCATGTTGGAGAGCGTGATCTATGGTCGTATCGCGATGGGCGAAACGCAGGTACTAGGCAGTTTGCGAGACCGCTGGCGTATCCGGCGCAATCGTCGCCTTCTCTTTGCCGAAGAGATGCGATTGGATGGCGATATTACGGGAATGCTTGATCGCCCGGCACTTGGCCATGGCGCTCGCGCCAGCGCCCTTTTCGTCCATATTGCACCTGACGCGGAAGCCCGGCTTGAGTCCGTGCGCCAGGTCATGGCCGATGCAGCATGTGAATGGGGCGCGTCAGCCTTCAATGGAATGCTGGTGCTTCGCCTTCTGTCGGCCTCGCCGGAAAATATGCGCTCTGCTATTGTAAGGCTTCTGCAGGATTTTCGCGGGCGTATGGCGCCACGCGTGTGGCAATGACCGAGGTTCGCCCATGAACTTGACCCCACGTGAAAAAGACAAATTGCTCATCGCCATGGCCGCGATGGTGGCGCGCCGCCGTCTGGAGCGCGGCGTCAAGCTCAACCACCCTGAGGCGGTGGCCCTCATCACCGACTTCGTGGTGGAAGGTGCACGCGATGGACGCAGCGTGGCTGAATTGATGGAAGCAGGCGCGCATGTGATTGCCGCTGATCAGGTCATGGATGGTGTCGCGGAAATGATCCACGACATTCAGATCGAAGCGACTTTCCCGGATGGGACAAAGCTGGTGACCGTGCATCACCCGATTCGTGGCTCGACAGCCACCGATATTCCCGGCGCTGTGACGACACCTGACGGCGATATCAGCATGAATGAAGGACGCGAGACAGTGACACTCAGCGTCTCCAATAGCGGCGATCGCCCCATTCAGGTTGGATCGCATTACCATTTCTTTGAGACCAATCCGGCGCTGAAGTTTGACCGCACCAAAGCGCGCGGGATGCGGCTTGATATTGCAGCTGGCACGGCTGTTCGTTTTGAACCCGGCCAGACGCGCGAAGTCACCCTGGTACCACTCTCCGGCCGCCGGGAAGTCTATGGCTTCCGGCAGGACGTGATGGGCAAGCTGTGAGCGGGAGAGAAGATTATGGTCAATAAACTTTCCCGCACGGCCTATGCCGATATGTTTGGCCCCACGAAGGGCGACAAAGTCCGGCTTGCAGACACGGCGCTGCAGATCGAGATCGAGAAAGACTTCACCATCTATGGCGAGGAGGTGAAGTTCGGCGGTGGCAAGGTCATTCGCGACGGCATGGGCCAATCGCAAGCCACACGCGCCGATGGTGCGATGGACACTGTCATCACCAATGTCGTCGTGCTGGATCATTGGGGCATTGTGAAAGCCGATGTCGGCTTGCGCGATGGGCGCATTGCCAAGATAGGCAAGGCCGGCAATCCCGAAATCCAGCCGGGCGTTGACATTCTGATCGGCCCCGGCACCGAGATTATCGCAGGCGAAGGCAAGATCCTGACCGCCGGCGGCTTTGACACGCATATTCATTTCATCTGCCCCCAGCAGATTGAAGAAGCGCTGATGTCAGGTGTTACCTCCATGCTGGGTGGCGGCACAGGACCGGCCACAGGGACCTTTGCGACAACCTGCACGCCAGGCCCATGGCATATTGCGCGCATGATCGAGTCGGCAGATGCCTTTCCGATGAATCTCGGCTTCTCTGGCAAAGGCAATGCAGCGACACCCGCTGGTCTTGTGGAGCAGATTGAAGCTGGCGCCTGCGCGATGAAGCTGCATGAAGATTGGGGCACAACACCAGCTGCGATTGATTGCTGCTTGTCGGTTGCTGATGACCTGGATGTACAGGTGATGATTCATTCCGACACGTTGAATGAGTCTGGCTTTGTTGAAGACACGATCAAAGCCTTCAAGGGTCGAACCATCCACGCCTTCCATACGGAAGGTGCAGGCGGCGGTCATGCGCCCGACATTATCAGTGTCGCGGGCTTGGAAAATGTCCTGCCCTCCTCCACCAATCCGACAAGGCCTTTCACGAAGAATACACTTGATGAGCATCTGGATATGCTCATGGTCTGTCACCATCTCGACAGTTCAATCCCTGAAGATCTCGCTTTTGCCGAAAGCCGTATCCGCAAGGAAACCATTGCGGCAGAAGACATTCTGCATGATCTCGGCGCGCTCTCCATGATGAGTTCAGATTCTCAAGCCATGGGCCGCGTCGGTGAGGTGATCATTCGCACATGGCAGACAGCTGACAAGATGAAGCGTCAACGCGGGCCATTACCGGAAGAAACCGGCGACAATGATAATGCCCGCGTGAAGCGCTACATCGCAAAATACACGATCAACCCTGCGATTGCGCATGGCGTCTCGAAGCATATTGGCTCGATCGAACCGGGCAAGCTGGCTGATCTCGTCTTGTGGACTCCGGCCTTTTTTGGCGTGAAACCTGACCTCATCATCAAAGGCGGGGTGATTGCAGCCGCGCCAATGGGTGATCCCAATGCCTCGATCCCCACGCCTCAGCCGGTGCACTACCGTCCGATGTTCGGC
>CAZLBA010000039.1:0-22467 GCA_964557555.1 uncultured Beijerinckia sp. | reverse complement strand
GGCCGCTATTCGCAGCAAGCGAAATGAAAGTGTCTTTCGCAAGTGCTGCTTCAATGGCCACCACAATATCGAGCACTTCGCTCATGCGGCCTGGGCCGAATTCACCACAGGCCATGGCGCCATCGGCAGGGCCGACAAACAACATGCCATCTTTGGCGAGCAGGGTGACATTGCGCTGCGTGGCGGGATGCAGCCACATGCGCAGATTCATAGCGGGTGCCGCCAGCACGCGCTTGTCAGTTGCGAGCAAAAGCGTTGATGCCAGATCATCCGCGTGACCATTGGCGGCCTTTGCGAGCAGATCAGCGGTCGCAGGCGCAATGACCACAAGATCAGCTGCGCGCGACAGTTCAATATGGCCCATCTGCGCTTCTTCAGTGAGCGAGAAGAGGTCCATGTGAACCGGATTGCCGGTTAGGCTTGCCAGTGACAGGGGCGTTACGAATTGCGAACCTGCTTTCGTGAGAACAGCGCGCACCTCTGCGCCACGCTCGCGTAAGCGGCGCACGAGATCGAGCGACTTATAGGCGGCGATGCCACCGCCAACAATGAGCAGGATGCGCTTGCCGTTCATCTGCGCCCCTTACAGAGAGATGATCAGGACGAGCCATGCTAGCAAAGCTGCAATGACCCATAAAGCTGCATTGCCCCAACGCGCGCGGCGCGCTTCGGCCTTGCCAATGGCCTCGACCGAGGCAGGCGATAAGGCAAAGCCATGCTTGGTTGCATCTTCGAGCTTCTGCGTCAGGCGCTCGGCGCGATCCAGCATCTCAGGCAAAGCCAAAGCCGCACGACCAAACTTCGAGGCCACGCGACCGACATCGCTGAGCTTGCCAAGTGGTCCCAGATTTTCTTCAATCCATGAGCGCACCACCGGATCGGCGGTGGACCACATGTCGAGATGCGGGTCGAGCTTGCGCGCAACGCCTTCCACCACGACCATGGTTTTCTGCAGCATCACAAGTTCAGTGCGCGTGTGCATGTCAAAAAGCGCGGTGATCTCGAACAGCAGCGTCAACAGCTTTGCCATCGAGATTTGATCAGCGGTGCGCGAATGGATCGGCTCACCAATGGCCCGCACAGCCTGCGCAAAATCTTCGACGCGGTGATGGGAGGGTACATAGCCCGCCTCGAAATGGACTTCCGCCACACGCAGATAATCACGCGTGATGAAGCCATAGAGAATTTCAGCAAGGAAACGGCGCTCTTTCAGGCCCAAGCGACCCATGATGCCGAAATCAACCGCACAGAGGCGGCCCTGACGATCGACGAAGAGATTGCCGGGATGCATGTCCGCATGGAACAAGCCGTCTCGGACAGCATGGCGCAAGAAAGACTGAATCACCGTGCGACCGAGTGAGGGCAGATCATAGCCCTGCCGCTCAAGCCCCACGAAATCAGACATCGGCGTGCCGTCGATCCATTCCAGCGTCAGCACATCGCGCGAGGTGCGATCCCAATCAATCGCAGGCACGCGGAAGTCTGTGTCCTTCTCGCAATTCTCACCGAACTCCGATGCGGCCGCAGCTTCAAGTCGAAAGTCCATTTCCATGCGCACAGAGCGCGCCAGCGTATCCACCACCTCAACCATGCGCAGGCGCCGCGCTTCCGCGAAGTGACGCTCAGCAAAACGCGCCGCGAAATACATATCAGACAGATCACGTGCGAAACGGCGTTCGACACCGGGGCGCAGGATCTTCACCGCAACATCGCGCTCGCCATGTTTGTCACGCACTTTCGCCTTGTGAACCTGCGCGATGCTGGCAGCAGCAACGGGCTCGCTCAGCTCAACGAAAATCTCTTCAAGCTTGCGGTCGAAGCTGGCTTCGATCGTGCGCACTGCGATGTCACGTCCGAAAGGTGCCATCCGATCTTGCAGCATCTCAAGATCGCGCACGACTTGCGGACCAACCACGTCAGGGCGCGTGGCGAGGAACTGGCCGAGCTTCACATAAGAAGGGCCCAGACGTTCAATGGCCGCAGCGAGGCGATTGACGCCGCCTTTCACATCACGCCGGGCGATGAGACGCGAGAGCATAAGCGGCAGACGCATGGAGGCGGGCACCATGCCGGGATCGACATTGGCAAACACGCCTTCATGCGCCAGAACGAAGCCCGCGCGCGCCAGTCGCAGAATATGGATGAGCGAAGTGATCAAGCGCGTGACCTTACAGCTTCCATCCTGAATGGATGGCGACGATGCCGCCCGTCAGACGTGTGAAAGAAGCGCGGTCGAAACCGGCATCTTCGATCATGTCGCGGAATGTCGGCGCATCGGGGAATTTGCGGATGGATTCGACAAGGTAGCGATAGGGATGACCATCACCCGTCACGACTTTGCCAATCGCGGGGATCGCGGTGAAGGAATAGGCATCATAGATGCGATCCAGCAGCGGCACATCGACGGTTGAGAATTCGAGGCACAGGAAACGCCCGCCACGCTTCAAGACGCGACGCGCTTCGCGCAGCGCCTTGTCGATGCGCGGCACATTGCGAATGCCAAAGGCAATCGTATAGGCGTCGAATGTATTGTCTGGCAGCGGCAGTTCTTCGGCATTTGCCTCAACAAAGGTGCAGCCGGGCACGCTCATTTTCTCCGCACGCTGGCGGCCGACCTCAAGCATGTTCGGATTGATATCAAGGATCGTGACGTCGGTTTGTGGCCCGCCGGCCTCGATCACCTTGAAAGCCACATCGCCCGTACCGCCCGCCACATCGAGATGGTGGAAGGGGCGCGACTTGGAGGGATGCACCATACCGACCAGAATATCCTTCCACACCCGGTGCAGACCGCCTGACATCAGGTCATTCATCAGGTCATAGCGCTCAGCCACTTTGAGGAAGACGTCATCCACCAGCCCCTGCTTTTCAGTGAGCGGGACGTCGCGGAAGCCGAAATGGGTCTCTTGGGTGGCAGCGGGGTCAGACATGATATTCTCCAAGGCGGCGGACCATAGCGCGGGCCAGCGCCTCTGGCTATGTAGGCTTTCCAACGAGGTGAATGCCACCCATGCCTGAACTACCCGAAGTCGAAACCGTCCGCCGGGGGCTGGAGCCCGTGATGGCGGGAGCAAAAATCACCCGCGTCGAGCAGCGCCGGGCCGATCTGCGCTTCCCCTTCCCGGAGCGCTTTGCCGAACGGCTGGCGGGGCGGCAGGTGCTTTCCGTCGGGCGACGGGCCAAATATCTCCTTCTCGACCTCTCCGGCGATGAGGTTCTGGTCATGCATCTGGGCATGAGCGGCTCTTTCCGCATTGGGGGCGACCTGCCTGGGCTCTTCCATCATGACCGGTCGAAAGACGCGACCCATGACCATGTGGTCTTCCACCTCTCCAATGGGGCGGAGATTACCTATAACGACCCCCGGCGCTTCGGTTTCATGCTGCTGGAGCCCCGTGCAGGGCTGATGAGCCACAAACTGTTCCGCGACATTGGCGTTGAGCCCTTGGGCAATGAGCTTGATGGCGTCCTGATCGCCCGGCTCTTTGCAGGCAAGGCGGCACCCCTCAAAGCCGCGCTCCTCGACCAGAGCCTGATTGCGGGTCTGGGCAATATTTACGTCTGTGAGGCGCTGCATCGGTCCGGCCTCTCACCGCGCCGCGCCGCAGGCACGCTCGCCAAGAAAGATGGCAGCCCGACCGACCGCGCGCATTTGCTTGCCGGCGTGATCCGCGAGGTGCTGGAAGAGGCGGTGAAGGCGGGCGGGTCAAGCCTGCGGGATCATCGACAGGCAGATGGGTCACTTGGTTACTTCCAGCACACATTCCGCGTCTATGATCGCGAAAAAGAGCCCTGCACGCGGCAGGGCTGCAAAGGCATCATCAAGCGCGTGACCCAATCAGGCCGCTCGACCTTTTTTTGTGGCAGTTGCCAGCGCTGATCACATGGTGACGACGATATGGCCCGTGCCGCTCGTCGTCTCAGCATGGTGATGTGCATCCGCCAATTTCGCGAGCGGAAATGTCGCACCGATGCGATGTTTCAAGGCGCCTTCAGCAGCTGCTTGCGTCACGCCTGCACAAGTCGCCTCAAAGCCCGCTTCATCGAGCATATAGATGAAGATGAAATGCAGGCTCATATTGCGTGCGCGGCGACCGGTTTGCGTGACAGCAACTGTAGGCGCACTGGCTGCACCGAAAGAGACAATCGCGCCGCGTTCAGCCAGAATGCTCTCGTCAAACTGCATCGAACCCGGCAGATCGACTTCCACGATATGATCGACGCCGCGATTGCCGGTCTCTTTCAAGATCTGCTGCGCGAGATCTGCGCTCTTGCGATCGAGTACGACATCCGCACCCAGATCGCGAATGATGGCGGCACTTTTTTCGCCACCCCCCGTTGAGGCAATAACACGCGCGCCGCGCCATTTAGCAAATTGCACTGCGTAAGCACCAACGCGACCCGTTGCGCCGGGCACATAAACTGTCTTGCCCTTTACCGAGCCTGCAATATGCGTGGCGTGATAAGCGGTCATGGCGGGAATGCCGAGGCACGCGCCCTGTTCGAAGCTTGTATTACTCGGCAGCAGACGCACAAAGCGCGCAGGCAGGCTGACATATTCAGCCGAGGTGCCGAAAGGCCGCGCCCATTGCGCGTTATAAGTCCAAACGCGATCGCCAACTTTGAAATCGCTGACGCCTGTACCCAACCCAGCAACAACACCCGCCCCGTCCGAATGCGGCACGACGCGCGGAAATTCTGGCGGCACTTTGAGATTGGCGCGACGTTTGTAATCGGATGGGTTGATGCCGGATGCGTGAAGCCGCACAAGCACCTCGCCCGCGGCCGGCTTTGGCGTCTCCATCTCGCCCACAGTGATCACATCGTGAGCAGGCCCCGTCTTCTCGAACCATCCGGCTAACATGCGCGCCCCTCCTGTCTTGTGGGACGCACACTTAAAGCCAGCCGCGCGAATGGCAAGGCCCTAGTCTTTTTGCAGGTTCTCGAAGCCGGGCACAGCAGCGCCCTCGCCCTGATCCGTCAGGGTGGGAAACTCGCCCTCATTCTCAACCGCGAGCTGCGGCTCGACCGGCTCCCCATAGGGACGATTTTCCTCGTCCTTGAGCGGATTGGGTTTGAGCGTGGCGCGCTGGCTGTCTTCGATCGCGACCAGCTCGCTGGCTTCATCAAGATAATCGCTCATGCTGCGCCCGGCCGGCGCGCCCGCAGCCTCAAACAAATGCTGCGCCCTGGCGCGGATACGCTCCTCAAGCTCGTCCATCACAAACTCCTGAGCGTGAAATGCTCAGAACGCGCCTTGCGTTCCCTTGGAAGGGACGCGGGCTGCCGCTACACTGTTGGCCAAGCGCCAGAAAGGCGCAGGGAAGGAACGCAACATGAAGCTTGCTCGTCGCTCTGTTTTGGCCATGGGCCTTGGTGTCATCGCCGGACCAGCCTTGGCTGACCCTGTAGCTGATTTTTATCGTGGCAAAACGCTGACGGTGCTGATCGGCGTGAGTGCGGGCGGTGAATATGACCTGCAAGCCCGACTCATCGCGCGCCATATCGGCAAACATATTCCCGGCAATCCAACCGTCGTTGCGCAAAACATGACCGGCGCGGGCGGGCTGACGCAAGCCAATTGGCTCTACAATATCGGGCCGAAAGACGGCACCTATATCGGCATGATCCAGAATGGCCTGCCGATCATTCAATCGGTCGGCTTGCCCGGCCCGCAATTCGACATCACCAAATTTCAGTGGCTAGGCTGCATGGCGCAGACAGTCGAGACACTCGCTCTGTGGCACACAAGCGGCGTCAAGACCATTGCACAAGCGCGCGAAAAGGAAGTCGTCATCGGCGCCGTGGGTAAAGGCGGCATTACGGATACATTCCCGCGCATCATGAATGAATTTGCGGGAACGAAATTCAAGATCATTGTCGGATATCCCGGCGGCAATGATGTGAATCTGGCGATGGAGCGCGGCGAAGTTGCCGGGCGCAACAACACCTGGTCGAGCTGGAAAGTCACCAAGAAGCCTTGGCTCGACGAAAAGAAGATTTCCATCATCGCCTATGAAGGCCCACGACCCGCGGAGTTCAAGGACATTCCGTCGGTGCAGGAGCTTGCAAAGACCGAAGAGGATCGCGCTGCCATTCGTCTCATCACAGCGGGCACCTTGTTCGGACGTCCGCTCGCCGCGCCTCCCGGCGTGCCACCTGAAAGACTGGCCGCGCTGCGCAATGCCTTCGTGGCGACGATGAAAGATCCCGAATTCCTCAAAGAGGCTCAGGCGGGCAATTACGAAGTTGACCCGATCAATGGCGAGCAAATGCAGAAGATTGCGCAAGACCTGATGGCCATGCCCGATGCCGTCAAGAAACGCGCGCGGCCCTTCGTCGAATAAGGGTCAGCCAAGCATGACTGACCAGCGCTTTGGCCTCAAAGCGCTGGCGTGTCGTGATGATGATGGTGGCCATCATCGCCATGGCTGTGGTGATGGTCATGCTTGATCGGAACAAGATTCATTTGACCAAAACGCACGCCTTTTTCGGCCATGATCTGTTCCGCCAGCTGGCGAACGCGTGTCGTATTGCCGCGAAACAGGGTCACTTCCATACAGTGACGATGATCAAGCCGCGTGCGCATGGAGCTGATGGCAATGTCATGATGCTCATGCTGCGCACGCTCCAGCCGCAAGGCGAGGTCGCGACCGTCATAGTCGAAAACATAAGACACGGCCGCCACACAATTGGGCGTTGTCACGCCGCTCGAAGCTGAGCTGACAAGCGCGTTGCGCACCAGATCGCGCATGGCTTCCGAGCGGTTGGAATAGCCATTGCGCGCCATGAAGGCATCAATCTCTTCGGCCATGGCGTCATCAAGGCTGATGGTCAAGCGTTGCACGGGGAATCCCTCCAGACAGGAGGCCATAATAGCCCGAAAGCAAAGACAAAACCACGTTCAGTTGACGACCTTGTATTGTCCCGCTGCAACCTTGGAGGCCCGGATCTCAAGCGTCGGGCCCAGTACAGGCGGGGTCAATGCAGGTTTGGTGCGATGCACGCCGGTATAGATGCGCTGATCAACGGGTGAGCGGAAAGAGAAATGCGCAACGGACACATAGGCAACTTCGGGAGCAAAAAGGCCAGACGCAGAGGCCGTGCGCGCCTGCGCGGTCGCACAAGGCATCAGGGATGAACGAAAAAGGGTGCCCGTATTTTTACGCTGAACCACACAAAGCTGATCGACACCCTCGATGCGCACAATGATCGACTCGCTGTCAACGAAATCGATGATTTGGCTGCGGCCAAATTCAAGGAGAAAAGCCCCGATCAGCAATGCGAGGGCGATACGCAACATGGCAGCAAATCCGAGGCAAGAGCTAAATGAAATATTTGAAAGCAGCGCCTTTCTAGACGAGCGGCAGCCGCTTCAGCAATCACAAAAAAGCGCGGCACTAAGGCCGCGCTTTTGAAGGCTTGGTGAAAGAGGCGGCGCTTAGTCCGCCTTGCGGTCCTCGATGGTGGAGCGGGCGCTGCGCTCTTCGCCGGGATTCACATGGCAGTCGATGACACAGACCTTGCCAGCCCGCAGCGCTTCAACGCCCTTGGCAATGGCGGCTTCAAGCTCCTTGGCGCTCTTGACCGGGCCGATGCCGACGCCGCCATAGCTGTTGCAAAGACCGGCAATATCGACTTCCGGATCAGCGATCCGTTGCCCAATCCAACGATTGCCGACCGGGCGATTGCGGCGGCGTGCCACCGTTTCCTGATGCAGCTCATCATTGAAATAGGAGCGATTATTGTTGATGACGACGAGCATCGGGACCTTTGCATGGACAGCGCTCCACAGGGCCGAAGCACCCATGAGGAAATCGCCATCGCCCAGCACGGTCACCGTATCGCGGCCGCGCGTATGCATGGCCAGAGCGACGCCCACTGAAATGCCGGGGCCGGAGCCGATGCCGCCACCACCGTCCTTGCCCATATAGGCAAGCGGACCACGGAAGGGCCACTGATCACAGGGCCAGCCACGCGACAGGCTTGCAATGGTGACATTGTCGGGATCTGCGAAAGCAGCCCGCAAGGTAGCGGCCACTTTTTCCATCGTCACGCGGTCAGGATCAGAGGTCTTGGCCTTCTTTTCCATCTTGCCGCGCCACGGCGCCTTCTTGCCAGCGGGGAGCACTGCCAGCAAATCATCGACAACACTGTCGGTATTGGCCGACATGAACACATCCATCTGCGGCAGCGCCATGTGATTGGCATGGGCGCCGTTGTGCAGATGATGATCAAGCGAATTGGCAATGACTCGCGCGGGCGCAGCGGGCTGGCCCTTCATGGGCGCAACGGCACCGCCCAAATCGACCCAATCCAGCGAGAGGATCACATCTGCCTCAGCGACAATGCCACGTGTTGCGGGATTGAACTGGCTGAATGGATCGCAGACATGCGCGGCATGATCCGTGGGGAAGCAGGAGCGCAGCTTGAGGTCGGTCATGACGATGGCGCCGAGACGCTCAACAAGCTCCACGCGCTTGTCCCAATCCGCCTTGGAATGGCTGCACCGGCCCACCAGCACGAGCGGACGCTTGGCGTTTTTCAGCATCTCTGCCGCTTTGGCGATGGATTCCTTGGCTGCACGCGCCGCTGGCGGCGGCTGGAAGCGCGCGAGATCTGGAAACTCGACCGGCTCATCCAGCGAAGCTTCCTGCAAGCCGGCATCAAGGGTGATGAAGACAGGGGCGCTTGGCTCTGTGCGGGTCATGATATTGGCGCGGCACATGGCCTCCACCAGCGCTTGCGGCGAGCTTGGCTGATTGTCCCATTTCACGATGTCTCGCACCATGCTGCCTTGGTCGGCTGTGGTGTGGATCCAGTCAATCCAGGGACGACGCTGCGAGGAATCCATCGGACCGGTAGCACCCAGTACGAACATGGGAACGCGATCACAATAGGCATTATAGAGCGACATCATGCCATGCATGAGGCCGACATTGGAGTGCAGGACGCAGGCCATCGGCTCACCCGTTGCCTTGGCATAGCCATGGGCGATGGCAACCGAATGATCTTCGTGCTGGCAGAGGATCATACCGGGATTTTCATTTCCCAGATGATTGACGATGGAGTCGTGAAAGCCGCGATAGCTCGCGCCGGGATTGAGGCTGATATAGGGAAAACCGAACCGCCGCAGCATTTGGGCTGCCACATCGCTACCCCAGCCCACTGTCGGATCAGGCTTACCTTCCGGCTTGTCGAATTCCATCTGTGATCTCTCCCGGTTTGATCTTTGTTGTGACTGATCGCAAGGATCGGCGCAGCCTCCGAGCTGGTTTTTGCTGCTGCCTGTTGCCTGAAGGCCCTCCCCCTCCCGTTGGGCCGCTTGCCGGGCCTGCGGGCGTGATCTGTCTCTGAATGCCGAGGCTTATCGCCCCGGCCGCCGCCTGCACTATGGCGAGCGCAATCCAAGATGGCAAGACGGCTTGCTTGACCCTGCCGAGCGCCATGGCCCATAGTTTGTCGAAAGAACGGGAGGGACCCATGGCAGACGACGCAACTATCGCGACATCATCCCAAAATCTGCATGACGCCATCAATGCGCGTATCAAGCGTGGCGTGCCGACTTTCTTCAAGCTTGAGGCGCAGCTGCCGACCCAAGGGCGCACCAATATTCCCCTCGCCTCGTCCCAGACCATGTGGGTGGTGCTAAAAACCTATGCATCCGGGGGCGAGAATGAGCTCCATGCCCACCCCCATGAAGACCACACATTCGTCATCCTGCAGGGGGCAGCCAAATTCTACGGTCCTCATCAGGAAGAGCGCATTGCCAAGGCTGGCGAAGGTGTCTTGTTGCCGGCGGGGACTTTCTACTGGTTCCATGTGACGAGCGAGGAACAACTCGTCATGCTGCGCATCGGCGCACAAGCGGGCGAAGGTGATCGCTTCCACCGCATCGACATTGAGGGAAACACCATGAAGGGTGATGACCCGGCCAATAAGCAAGTGCCGCTCATTCTTTCAGAAAAGTGGTATGGACGCTGAAAACAGCGCCAAACAAAAACGGGAGGGACGCATGAGTGGAGAGGTCATCAGCCTTGAGACGGTGAAGATTGAGCGTGATGGTGAAACAACTTTCATCATTCTCAACCGTCCAGAGAAGCGCAACGCCATGAGCCCGCAACTGCACATGGATATGTGCGATGCGCTTGACTGGGCCGAGGAAGATGACCAGACGAAAGTTGTCGTTATCACCGGCGCGGGCGGTCATTTCTGTGCGGGGCAAGATCTGAAGCTCTATTTCCGCGGCACTGAAGATGATCCAAAAATGCGCAACCGGGCACGGCGTGCAGCCCATGCCTGGCGCTGGGACAAGCTCTCGCGGTTCCCCAAGGCGACCATTGCCATGGTCCATGGCTATTGCTTTGGCGGCGGTTTCACACCCGTCATCGCCTGTGATTTCGCCATTGCAGCCGATGATGCCACTTTCGGCCTGTCAGAAGTCAATTGGGGCATTATTCCCGGCGGGCTGGTTGCCTGGGCCGTCACTCAGGCCATGAATTATCGCGATGCGATTTATTATTCGGTCACCGGCGACCGCTTCAGCGGCAAGGAAGCGGCCGAGATGAAATTCGTCAATCGCTCGGTCCCAAACGCACAACTGCGCGATGCGGTCATGGAACTTGCCCGCAAGCTTGAAGCCAAAAGCCCATCTGCCGTGCGCTATACCAAAGAGGCTGTACGCTCTGTGCGTGGCATGACACAGGATCAGGCGCTCGACTATCTCAACTGCAAGAGCGATGCATTGAAATTCATGGATCCCGAAAAGGGACGTGAAAAAGCAATGAAGCAATTCCTGGATGACAAGGTGTTCAAACCGGGCCTGGGCGAATTCAAGCGCTGATCCACGATGGGCGAAGGGCACTCGTTCTGCGCCCGTTTTGCGGCTGGACCTTTTGTTCTGCCACAGCTAGTGAACACGTCATCCTTTCACTGGAGTGAGATCTGTGGCCGTTGAGCGCCGAGTCATCGTTCCCCTGATCGTGGCTTGCGCCCTCTTCATGCAGAATCTTGACCAGACAGCTCTGGCCACTGCACTGACCTCTATTGCGGCTGATCTCAATGAGACGCCGTTGCGACTGCATCTGACCATCACATCCTTCATGTTGTCGCTTGCAGCCTTTCTGCCGCTGAGCGGCTGGGTGGCTGACAAATATGGTGCACGCACTGTGTTTCGCGCAGCCATTGCCATCTTTACACTGGCCAGTATTGCCTGTGGCCTGACCTCTGACTTCGAAACACTGTTGCTGGCGCGTGTGGTGCAAGGGGCAGGCGGCGCATTGATGGTGCCGGTGGGACGACTCATCCTGTTGCGTTCAGTCAAAAAATCCGAGCTCATTTCCGCCATGGCCCTGATGGGGATGCCAGCCCTGATCGGCCCCATCATTGGCCCCTTGCTGGCAGGTATCCTGATCGCGGTTGCCTCCTGGCGCTGGATCTTCTGGATCAATGTGCCCATCGGCATTCTTGGCATCATCCTCGTCACCATCTTTATCGAAGATGTGCGCGAGACCGATGTGAAGCCTTTTGACTGGCCGGGCTTCGTGCTTTCCAGCCTCGGCTTATGCGGCACGCTGTTTGGGCTTGATATGCTGGCCACCCATCACAGCGCCGATCCCATCGCGCTGGCCAGTCTCATCATTGGCCTCTTGTCTCTGGTTCTCTATTTTTTCCATGCAAGGCGCGCTGAGCATCCCATTCTTGATCTGAAACTGATGAAACTGCCAACCTTCCGCGTCAGTGTTACGGGCGGTTCGATGTTTCGTCTGGGCGTTGGTGCCGTACCTTTCCTGCTGCCGCTCATGATGCAACAGGGGTTTGGCTACACAGCCTTCGAGTCAGGCCTCATTACATTCGTCTCTGCCGCGGGCTCTTTCGGGATGCGCAGCATGGCCAACAGCGTGTTGAGACGTTTCGGATTTCGCCGCGTGCTGATCTGGAATGCACTCATCGCAGGTGCCCTGATGGCGATGTGCGGGCTCTTTACGCAAGACTCAACCCGCGCCTTCATGATGACGATCATTTTCCTCGGCGGCGTATTTCGCTCGCTGCAATTCACGGCCCTGAACACAATCGCCTTTGCCGAGGTCGAGCATCCTGAAATGAGCCAGGCGACAAGTTTCTCGCAAATGGTCCAGCGTCTCTCCCTGAGTTCAGGCGTGGCGGTCGCCGCCTTCATCCTGTTCATGGTGGGTGGGGAAGGCCCGCAAATGCCTGTCGAGGCCTTTGCTACGGCTTTCGTCATCATCGGCCTTATTTCCGCCTTGTCCTTCATAAGCTTCTTTCAGCTCTCGGAAGATGCGGGTGCAGAGATAGCGGGGCGCCAGCCCGTTCGCTCACGCCGCTTTGACCGGGAGTGATTGGATTTTGTGACCCCTGCGCCTCAAGCTTGCTTGGTACTCGGTCAGGAGCAGGCTACAAGTTTTCATCATCAAGTGAGCTTCATGAAAACATCTCAGTTACTGGCCCGCCTTGCTGACGAGACAGAAGATGCTGTCTCGGTCGGCTCCATCCTGAACCGTCTGGGAGACCGCTCCTTTGCGGTTCTCGTGGTCGTGTTGGGTCTGCCCAATTGCATTCCCATGCCGCCACCCATTCCGCTGATTTGCGCTTTTCTGCTGATTGGCATCGCGGTGCAGATCTGTCTGGGTTATCGCTCGCCCTGGGTGCCAGCCATTGTCCGGAACCGGTCACTCGCGCAGAAAGATGTCAAGGCTGCAACAGCGAAAGCCATTCCGCTGCTTCTGCGTCTTGAGCGCATCAGCCAGCCGCGTTTGCAATGGTTCGGCCACGAGCGCGCCATGGTTGCCATTGGCGCCCTGATCATGACGCTGTCTTTCGGGCTGCTGACAGCGGCGCCCTTCATCGGGCAGATCCCCTGGGGGCTTGCCGTTTGTCTCGTTGGCCTCGGTCTGATCGAACGCGATGGTATGCTTGTGATTGCGGCGATCGCTCTGGGGGCTCTTGGCGCCGTATTGAGTGCCAGCTTCATCTATGCCCTGTTCATCACGCTCACGACGCTCTTTTGATTTCCAGGCTTTTCGCCTAACACAGCTGCGTGCAGACGAAGGAGCGCAGCGTGGGCCTTTTGGTTGATGGGCAGTGGGAAGACGATGAGGCTGGCAAAGCAAGTGCCAGCGGTCGCTTTGAGCGCAAACCAAGCCAGCTGCGCAATTGGATCACGCCTGATGGATCGGCAGGCCCGTCGGGCATTGGTGGTTTCAAGGCTGAGCCTGATCGCTATCATCTCTATGTGTCATTGGCCTGCCCATGGGCACATCGCACCCTGATCCTTCGCAAGCTCAAGGGGCTTGAGGACATGATCAGCCTCTCATCCGTGCATTGGGTGATGGGACGCGACGGCTGGTCTTTTGAACCCGGCCCCGGCGTTATTCCTGACCCCATCTTTGGCGCCAAAGCACTCTATGAGGTCTATGTCGGCAGCGATGCGCATTACACCGGGCGCGTGACGGTTCCTGTGCTCTTTGACAAAAAGACGCGCAAGATCGTCAACAATGAATCCTCTGAAATCATCCGCATGTTTAACACTGCTTTTGACTCGCTTGGCGCGCGTGAGCTTGATCTTTATCCGCAAGACCTGCGTGGCGAGATCGACATGCTCAACGCGCAAATCTATGACAGTGTGAATAACGGCGTTTACAAAGCCGGTTTCGCTGCCACGCAGCAAGCCTATGAAGAAGCGCTGATACCTCTTTTTAACACGCTCGACCTGCTGGAAGAGCGTCTCTCCAGACGCCGTTACCTGTGTGGGGCACGTATCACGGAAGCGGATTGGCGTCTCTTCACCACCATCATCCGCTTTGATGCTGTCTATGTCGGGCACTTCAAATGCAATCTGCGGCGCATTGCCGACTACCGCCATCTATCAGGCTGGTTACGCGAGCTTTATCAAATGGAGGGCATCGCGCAGACTGTCGATTTCATGCATATCAAGCGGCATTATTATGAGAGCCATGCAAGGCTTAATCCCTCGCAGATCGTGCCTCTTGGTCCGCTGCTCAACTTTGATGAGCCCCATGGTCGCGATTGGGTGTGAGCACGCAAAAAGCGCTGTGCCGCAGTGCTTTCAGTCAAGCTGACGAAAATCGGAACCATCACTTTCCCGTGTCGTTGTCACCTCAGGTTCGAACAACAAGGAGAGAGGACGATGGCGATTTCGACGCTGAAGAAGCGCCTGACTGGCACTGCGGCAGCGCTGGTTCTGGCCGCAGGTACAATGGCCATAGCCACCACCGAAGCCTCCGCGCAACACCGTCATCACCACTATCGCGGCGGATGGGGCGGTCCCGGTGTGGCGGCAGGGATCGTGGGCGGGCTCGCGCTCGGTGCGTTGGCGACAGGTGCCTATGGCGGCTATGGCGGCTATGGTCCCTATTATGGGGGCTATGGTTACGCGCCCGCCTATCCGGTCTATGGTGGCGGTTGCTATGTCACACGCGAACGTGTTTTCGACGGCTATGGCTGGCGCATCCGTCGCGTGCGTGTCTGCCAGTAACCTGTCATTTCAATGCAAAAGCCCCGCTTCGGCGGGGCTTTTTGTTTAACTGACCTGTTTTGGCGTCACGCGCAGGCCGCGCAAGAACTCTGCAACACTCATCGGCGCCTTGCCCGCGCGTTGCACATCTGTCAGCTGCAAGGCCCCTTCCGCGCAGGCTATCGTCAACTGATCATCAATCACTGTTCCTGGCTCCGCCTGCCCCGCCACGCATCGCGCTCGCAACACCTTGATGCGTTCCATGCCCTTGCCGAAATCGCCTTCAAAGAAAGCTCCGGGGAAAGGCGAGAGGCCGCGGATATGATCGTGAACCACCTGCGCAGTTTTCGACCAATCAATTCGCGCTTCGGACTTCTCAATCTTATGAGCGTAAGTCACGCCTTCTTGTGCTTGTGGCTGAAAAGCAAGACTACCTCGCGACAAGGCGGCCAAAGCGCGCACCATCAAATCAGCGCCGAGCACTGACAAGCGATCATGCAACTCGCCTGCCGTCATTTCGGGGGGGATGGCTATGCGTTCGGCCATGGCGACGGGGCCTGTATCCAGCCCCTCATCCATCTTCATTACCATAACACCCGTTTCCTGATCGCCAGCCATGATCGCCCGCTGGATCGGTGCAGCGCCGCGCCAGCGCGGCAAGAGCGAGGCATGAAGATTGAGACAACCTTCGCTTGGGGCTTCAAGAATAGCTGGTGGCAGGATCAGGCCATAGGCGACCACGACCGCGACATCGGCCTCATGCGCGCGGAAAATATCAGCGGCCTCTTCGCTCCGCAGGCTGCGTGGCGTATGCACGGGAATGTTGAAACGGTCTGCCAATTCATGCACGGGCGAGCGCTTCATCTCCATGCCACGCCCGGCGGGCTTGGGGGCACGGGAATAGACCGCGACCACCTCATGACCCTGTCCGATGATTTCGCTGAGTACCGGCACGGAAAAATCCGGCGTACCCATGAAGACGACGCGCATCTTCACTCCTCTTCAGCAACAGCGCCCATCTCACGCAGGCGCGCTGCCTTCTGGAATTTCTTGATCGCCCTTTCGCGCTTCAGCCGCGACAGATGATCAATAAAGAGAACGCCGTTGATGTGGTCGATTTCATGCTGCAAACAGGTCGCGAGCAATCCGTCCGCTTCAATTTCTTGCTGCAAGCCTTGCCGGTCGAGATAGCGCACCTTGACCCGCGCGGGCCTCGCAACTTCTTCATGATAGTCTGGAATGGAGAGGCAGCCCTCTTCATAGGTGCTTTTCTCGTCCGAAGCCCAGATGACCTCAGGATTGACGAGGAACATCGGCGCGGGCGGCTCATCGCCTTTGGCAACATCGAGCACAATGACGCGCTTGGGTACGGCGATCTGGATCGCAGCCAGACCGATCCCCGGCGCGTCATACATGGTCTCAAGCATGTCATCCATGAGGGCGCGGATGGAGTCATCCACCTGCGTCACCGTTTCAGAGACAAGACGGAGCCTTGGGTCGGGCAGGCAGATGATGGGGCGCAGGGCCATGGCTTTCTCACTGGGGTTGGCTGCGCTTCAGATAAGCGCCCGGAGCGCCGGGGTCAATTTGGTTCACCGTCCGCTGCCCTTGGCCAAGGCGGCAGAGCGGTGTAACAGCAGCGCATCTGAAAGGGCCGTGCCGTGCCGCGCTATAAACTCACCATTGAATATGACGGTCGCCTCTATGCCGGCTGGCAGAGGCAGGCCAACGCCCCCAGCGTCCAGCAGGCGCTGGAAGAGGCTTTCTTTCGGTTCTGTGGCGAAGAACTGGTGGTTCATGCAGCCGGACGCACAGATGCTGGCGTTCATGCGCGTGGTCAGATCGGCCATGTGACTTTATCGCGGGCGCGCAGCACCAATGAAATCCGCGAAGCCGTGAATGCCCATCTGGTGCATGAAGGCGTAGCCGTGCTTTTGGTGGAAGAGGTTGATGAACTCTTCGATGCGCGTTTCAGCGCCATCAAGCGCCACTATCTCTATCGCATCATGAACAGGCGTGCGCCTGTCACGCTGGAGCGCGGTCTGGTCTGGCATGTGAAGCGCAAGCTCGATGTCACGGCGATGCATGAGGCAGCGCAATGCCTCGTCGGCAAACATGACTTCACCACTTTTCGCGATGCTCAGTGCCAAGCCAATTCACCCATCCGCACACTTGAGCGCATCAGCGTCACACGCAGCGCAGATGAGATCCATGTTGAAGTTTCCGCGCTTTCTTTTCTTCACCGTCAGGTTCGTTCCATCGTGGGCTCACTTGAACATGTTGGCTCCGGCAAATGGAGCAAGGACGAGCTGCGTGAGGCTCTTGAGGCAAAAGACCGGGCGCGTTGCGGCATGGTGGCGCCGCCCGATGGGCTCTATCTGATGCAGGTGGATTACCCCGCCCAATAAAGCGGTAGCTTGACCATAATATTGCTTAGTTGAAGGAAGTAAAAAGCCATGCTGTAGTAAATGTAACGAAAAAGATACATAGTTTATCAATTGTTTTCTTTATATTGTTAATTGTAACAACTTGAGTAACTCTTCTGACGCGTCTCAACGACGACTCAGAAGGATCGCTCTCATGAAAAAACTGCTTCTTGCTGCGACTGCACTGGCCGGTGTGGCCTCATCGGCATTCGCCGCCGATCTTCCCGCCCGCGTACCTGCCGCGGCTCCGGCTCCTGTTGTGGTGCCGGTTTTCACCTGGACAGGTTTTTATGCCGGTCTCCATGCCGGCGCGGCCTGGCAGGATCGTGACACCTGCCCTACGCTGGCCACCTATACAAACGGGATTGCCACTCCAGTCGCGACTTACCAGCCCAACTGCAACGGCGGTAGCCGCACCAGTTTCCTCGGCGGCGTGCAGCTTGGCTATAATTGGCAGATTGGCTCTTTCGTGATCGGCGCGGAAGGTGACATCAGCTGGCTGGCGAATAGCGGCCGCGATTATTTTGAATATGCCGTCGTCAATGCGCCTGTGATCGTGCAACCCACGCAGCCTGGTGGCGGTGGCGGTGGTGGCGGCGGCGGCGGCGGTGGCGGCGGCGGCGGCAACAATATCCAGGTTCAACCCAATCCTGGCGCCAATGGCACCGTCACGAATGTCACCAATGTCTATCGTTGGAACGGAAATAACCAGACGGACATGATCGGCACGATCCGCTTGCGCGCTGGTGTCGCTTTCAACCGCGCACTCCTCTATGTCACCGGTGGTATCGCTTTCCGCGACGACAACAACAATGACGGAACGATCACACAAACCAACTACACCAATGTGACCACTATTCCGCCGAACCCGAATGCCAATCCGGGCAATCAGAACAACACTCCGGTGACGAGCACAACCACTGTCACCACCACCAATTACACGCGCACCAACAATAGCGACAATATTGGCTGGGCGCTGGGTGGCGGTATCGAATTTGCGATCGCGCCGAATATCTCGACCAAGCTCGAATATCTGCACGTCCATTTCGACGACAACAATAACGGGCTTTATCTCCCCGCCACCAATAACGGCAATGCTTTCATTGGCGGCTCCAACAGCAACAAGATCGACATGGTTCGTGTCGGCTTGAACTGGCGCTTCTGATTAGCTCGCAAGCAGACGAAAAGAAGGCCGCCGGGAAACCGGCGGCCTTTTCAGCTCATCGAATATCAGCGACTGCGCCGCAGCAGGCCGTCAATGCTCAGTTTGCCGGGGCCTGCAACGAACAGCGCCAGCAAGGCGCCTTTCATCGTCATGTTTTTCCAAAACTGCGTGAATTGCTGACCATAGGCCGCAGCATCCGTGAAGGTCCAGTAGCGATGCGAACTGAACGAAGCGACGATGGTGAAGACCAGAATCGCTACCGAAGCGTAGCGCGTTGCAAAGCCGATCATGATGAAGAGCCCGCCGAAAAACTCCACGAAAGGGGCTACATAGCCCAGCTCGGCAGGCAAGCCACGGGCGGGAAAACTGGCCGCCACCGCGGCCAGATCAAACATCTTGCGCCAGCCACTCATCAGATAGATGGCACCAATGCTCAGCCTTGCAGCCAAAAGAAAAACATCACGACCGCGTTCAGCGACCGTGTCGGTGAGATAAAGCCAATCAAGCGCGGATGGGCTGGATGGTGGTTTGACAGGTGTGTCAGTCATTGCAGTACCCTCCAAAATCCCCAGCCCGTCTGATCTGGCGCAGCGCCAAAGCTGATCAAGCGAAAGCCCTGCCAAATAGGGCTTTCGCATCGTTTTCATGTTTGCGTATTGAGCTTCAGCCAAACATCTTGATGGCAGCGCGCGCCACCAGCTCACCCTGATGACGTGCACCTTCAAGCTCTGTTGCGCTTGGCAGGCGCGAGCCATCGCCATTGGCAATCGTTGTCGCTCCATAGGGCGCGCCGCCAACAATCTCATCATTGCGCATCTGGCCCTGATGGCTATAGGGCAAGCCCACGATCATCATGCCGAAATGCAAGAGATTGGTGATGATGGAAAAGAGCGTCGTCTCCTGTCCGCCATGTTGCGTGGCGGATGAGGTGAAGGCAGCGCCAATCTTTCCATTGAGCGCACCGCGCGCCCACAAACCGCCGGCCTGATCCAGAAAGGCTGCCATCTGCGAGGAGATACGGCCAAAGCGTGTGCCAGTGCCGACAATGATCGCATCATAATGCTCAAGCTCTTCGATGCGAGCGATGGGTGCCTTTTGCTCCAGCTTGAAATGTGCCTTGCGCGCAATCTCGTCAGGCACTGTTTCCGGCACGCGCTTGATGTCAACTTGTGCACCTGCTTTCCGCGCGCCTTCCGCAACTGCTTCCGCCATGATCTCGATATGACCATAAGTGGAATAATAAAGAACCAGCAGCTTTGCCATTTGTAGTGCTCCTTTCAGGGAAGATCAAAGAGAAGGATGTGGCTGTCTTGCAGCGCGCGTAGCGCCACAACATCTTCGCGTTCAATGGCTGCGCCATCGCCGCGCGAAAGCTTTTGGCCGAGGGCCTCGACAGATCCATTGATGACCTGCAGCCAGCTGCGCCTCCCCTGTATTGCATGGGAGACTGTGCGGCCTTCATCGAGCAGGCTTGCAAAGATTTGCGCATCCTGATGGATCATCAGCGACCCATCGCGCCCATCTGCGGACACGATGAGGCATAGCCGATTGCGACGCGCATCCGCATCGAATTGCGTCTGATCATAACGAGGCGCGACGCCCATTTTTGACGGAGTGATCCAGATTTGCAGGAAATGCACCTCGGCATCGGCGCTGTTGTTGAACTCGCTGTGGCGAATGCCCGTGCCTGCCGACATGACCTGCACATCGCCGGGACGGATCACCGCGCCATGGCCCATGCTGTCGCGATGCGCCAGCTCGCCGCTCAAAACATAGGAGATGATCTCCATGTCCCGATGACCATGGGTGTCGAAGCCTGCACCACCGGCCACCCGATCCTCATTGATCACACGTAAGACACCGAAGCCCATATGGGCGGGATCGAAATAGCCGGCGAAGGAAAAGCTGTGATAGCTTTCAAGCCAGCCATGATCTGCATGGCCGCGCGCTGCCGAGGGGCGTGTGATCAGTGGCATAGTCGGCTTGCCTCCAAAGTTTCGAGGCCCTCGATCTATATATTTGCATTGATAAGAACAATCGGCTATATTATAAACATATTGTCCTTTTTGGAGTAACAATAATGGATCGCCTTTCGGCAATTGAGGCCTTTGTGGCGGTGGCGGATCTGGCTTCTTTCTCGCGGGCAGCTGACCGGCTGAAGATCGCAAAGTCTGTGGTGAGCCGGCAGGTCAGCGCATTGGAAGCCGAACTGGGCGCGCGCCTTTTTCATCGCACGACCCGCTCGCTCACTTTAACGGAAGTGGGACGCAGCTATCTGGAGCGCACGCGGCAGATCCTGGCCGATCTTGAGGAAGCCAATCGCGCTGTGAGCCAGTTACAGTCGGCGCCACGCGGTCGGCTGCGCGTCAATGCGCCGATGAGTTTTGGCTTTCTGCATTTGGCGCAAGCCTTGCCGGATTTCATGAAGCTCTATCCGGAAGTCAGCGTCGATCTCGTCATGAATGATCGCTTTGTCGATCTGGTGGACGAAGGCTTTGACGTGGCCGTGCGGATTGGCGCGTTGGATGACTCAAGCCTGATTGCGCGCAAGCTCGCACCAGTGCGCCGGGTCATCTGTGCAAGCCCCGATTATATCGCCAAGCGTGGAACACCTGCTCACATTGCCGACCTGAAAGGTCATGATTGCCTGATCTATATGAGCGACCATCCCGAATGGCGCTTTGAAAATCCCAATGGCAAGCCGCTGATCGTCGCCGTGCAGGGACGCTTGAGCGTGAATAATGGCGATGCCTTGCGCGTTGCAGCCCTGCAAGGGCTTGGCCTTGCCAATCTGCCAACCTTTCTCGTCGGGGATGATCTGCGCGCAGGAAGGCTTGTCTCTGTCTTGCAAAAAACCACGCCCCTCGCCCTGACCTTGAGCGCCGTCTATCCCCCGACGCGACACATCACGCCCAAAGTCCGCGCTTTCGTTGATTTTCTCGCTGAGAGATTTGGGCCGGTGCCTTATTGGGATGAGGGGGTGTGAACCAGAGATCAGCTGCTTGAGAGGCGAGCTGCAATCAGCGCCTGCGCCAAAAGCTTCTTAGCGAGAACGACGGCCGCAGCAGCGTTAATGGCGGTCCCATCCGCACCGATCCTTGCAACAAGTTCAGGCCGATCCAAGACCATGGCCCCACCAATCATGACACCTATATGCGGATTGAACGATCTTTTGCGGATGGCTTCCACAGTCTGCGTCAGACGCTCGATATGGGTTTCACCACTGATCGAGAAACCAACAACAGCGAGCCACTCACGCGACACAAGATCAACGACCTGTTGGATGTTGCCCCCAGGCATGATCATCACATCCCAGCCTGCTGCGCGCATAAAGCGCTGCACGATCTGATTGCCAAAACTGTGATCCTCACCGGGTGCGACCATAATAAGCGCGCGGCGCTTGTCATCGTAAGGCGGAATGTGGTCCAGCTCGGCAAAATGATGAACGATGCGCTGTAGTCGAGCGACGCCGTTGGTCACAGCAACGAAGTCGATGGCGTCTGTATCCCACAACTCGCCAAGTCGTAATGCTGTTGGCTCCAGAAGTTCGAGATGGAGATGATCAAGAGAGATGCCACGCTCGCGCAAATGATAAATATATTCGAGCGCTTCTGCGTTATCCGGCCCAAGAATGAGGGCACTCAGCCTCGCAATATTGCTCTCGTCTGGATGGGGCTCCCCGTCACCGACCAGAAATTTGCTTTGCGACAGCAATTCGGGAATGACTTTGCGCGCGACAATTTCGGCGAGCATCGCCTCGCTCGATGCACTACTTTGCTTGTTCATGACAATGCCCCCGCACCACGCGCAACTTTTTGTTTTTGTCACTGCGTCAAGCGTAAGCTTATCTGGATGCGAGGAGAGTTCAAGCAAACATATTGAGCAGAAACAATGTCCAGCTTTCGTCTGCATCATGTCTGCGGCTTTATTCGTTTGCTATTGTTGTTCAAAGCGCGTATATGGTGTGTATCGGATAACCGGCTGAAGAATTAGCCCCGCGCGCAAAGCGCTCTGCTGACGACCCTCCCCTTTTTTCGATTAACATCAGGTCTCGCTTGTCGAGCCCTATTCTCTACACTTGTCCAAGGATTACACCCATGACCATGGGAACAGTTAAATGGTTCAACGAAACCAAAGGCTATGGCTTCATTCAACCTGACAATGGCGGCCCGGATGTGTTCGTGCATGTCAGCGCTGTTGAGCAAGCTGGAATGCGCAGCCTCGTTGAAGGCCAGAAAATCAGCTTCGAAATTCTCGCAGATCGTCGCACCGGCAAATCAACCGCCGCGATGCTGAAGACTGCCTGATCATTCTGATCGGCTGAACGACCAAAGCGCCCTGACCGCGGATGTACCGGCAGGGCGCTTTTTTATTTGTGATGA
>CAZLBA010000038.1:21067-23407 GCA_964557555.1 uncultured Beijerinckia sp. | reverse complement strand
TATGAGAAAATTCGCGAAGTGATCGAAAAGCGAATGTTCTCTCAAGTGGAGGATCTGCTACCCGTCATTAGCTTTGGCTCCAAGCGCGACAGTGAGAGTGAACGTAAACATGCGGACTTCGTCGAGCGCATGGTGGCGCGAGGCTATACGGAACGGCAGGTTCGACGTCTCGTTGAATGGTATATGCGGGTGAAGCAATCCGCGTGAGGATCGGAGCCTGTCCATGCCAATCATCGACCGGCGGCTGAATCCGGGAGCCAAGAACCTGCCCAACCGGCAGCGTTTCTTGCGCCGTGCACGCCGCATCATCAAAGAGGCGGTGCGCGAAGCCTCAGCCAATCGCAGCATCAAGGATGTCGATGACGCAGGGGTGATCATCATTCCGGGCCACGGAATTGACGAGCCCCATTTCCACCTCAGCTCCGAGGGACGCCACGAAGGCGTCTTTCCCGGCAACAAGGAATTCGTGGAGGGAGATCATCTGCCGCGACCGCAGGGACGCAGTGGCGGTGGCGGATCTCAGGCAGGACGCGGCAAGAGCGAAGACGATTACCAGATCGCCCTGTCCGCAGAAGAGTTCCTGCACTTTTTCCTTGAGGACCTCGAATTGCCGGACCTCGAACGGCGCAAGCTTGTTCAGGTGGAAAGTGAAGGGGTGAAACGGGCAGGCTATGTCTCAAGCGGCTCGCCCGCCAATCTGGCTCTTGGACGCACGATGCGAAATTCTCTCTCCCGTCGCATTGCACTCAAACGGCCCCGTCCCGCCGAGATGCAAGATGCTGATCGCGCGCTGGAGGAAGCGCGCGAGGCTGGCGCAGAACAAGACGAGCTGGATGATCTTCAGGCCCAGCGCGATCTGCTGGAGCGACGCACACGCTCCATTGCATGGATTGACCCGATTGATCTGCGCTATCGCAATTTCACGCCGCAACCAAAGCCCATGGCGCAAGCCGTGATGTTCTGTCTGATGGATGTCTCCGCCTCCATGACCGAACATATGAAAGATTTAGCCAAGCGTTTTTACATGCTCCTCTATGTCTTCTTGAAGACGCGCTACAAGCGCGTGGAAATCGTCTTCATCCGCCATACGGATGAAGCCAAGGAGGTTGATGAGGAAACGTTCTTTCACGGAACGGAAAGCGGTGGCACACGCGTCTCGACAGCGCTTTATGAAATGTTGCGTGTGATCGGGGAGCGCTACCCGAAAGATCAGTGGAACATCTATGCAGCACAGGCTTCCGATGGCGACAATGACCCGCGCGACAATCTTGAAGTGACGGGGCTTCTCACCTCACGCATCCTCGAAATGATGCAATATTACGCCTATCTTGAGGTGAGTGAGGCTGGACAGCATGTGTCCACCTCGACCCTTTGGCGTGCTTTTGCCAGTCTGGGCGCAACCAATCTCGCCCAACGTACAGCCTCATCTCGTGAAGAGATCTATCCTGTCTTTCGCGAATTGTTCAGCCGCGAGGACGCCATGCGCAGGAGTGTCCCTTGAGCCTCCTCTTTCAGGGGCCGGACTGGTCCTATGACACTTTACAGCGGATACAGGATGCCGTCAGCGTAATTGCGCTGAAGGAAATGAAGCTCGACGTCTATCCGATCCAGATCGAAATCATCACCGCCGAACAGATGCTCGATGCCTATGCATCAACAGGAATGCCGATTTTTTACAATCACTGGTCTTTCGGAAAACATTTCAGCCAGCATGAAATGATGTATCGCAAGGGCCGCATGGGACTGGCCTATGAAATTGTGATCAATTCCAGCCCCTGTATCTGTTATGTGATGGAAGGCAACACGGCCACGATGCAGACATTGGTGATTGCCCATGCTGCCTATGGACACAATCATTTTTTCAAGACCAACGAGACCTTCAAGGACTTTACCGATGCCACCTCGATCCTCGATTATCTGAAATTCGCCAAAGCCTACATTGCCGCTTGCGAGGAACGCTATGGCGAAAGCGCTGTTGAGCGCATCGTAGATGCCGCCCATGCCTTGCAAAGCCACGGCATCTACCGCTCTCCCAAGAGAAAGCCTCTCGATCTGCATGATGAAGAGGCCAAGCAGATTGAGCGTCAGGCCTATGAAGCCCAGATTCATAACGAATTGTGGAGTACGGTGCCCGTGACGGCCAAAAGCGCACCTGAAGATGCGCGAAGGGTTATGAATGACAGGCTGGGGCTGCCGGAAGAAAACCTCCTCGCCTTTCTGGAGCGCAACGCACCCAAGCTGGCTCCGTGGCAGCGGGAGATTTTACGCATCGTGAGGCTGGTGGCGCAATATCTCTATCCTCAACGTCTCACCAAGGTCATGAATGAAGGAACGGCGACC
>CAZLBA010000038.1:0-21057 GCA_964557555.1 uncultured Beijerinckia sp. | reverse complement strand
CATTATGAAATCATGAACAGGCTCCACGAGCGTGGGCAAATTGATGATGGGGCCTTTCTCGAATTTCTCACATCCCATACCAATGTCGTCACCCAACCCGGCTTTGATCATCCTGCTTTCTCAGGCTTCAATCCTTATGGGGTTGGATTTTCCATCATGAAAGACATTGAGCGGATCGTCACAAAGCCGGATGAGGAAGATCGTATCTGGCACCCTGACATTGCAGGCAATGGCGATGTAATGGGCACTTTGCGGGAGATCTGGAGCAATTATCGCGATGACAGTTTTATCGCGCAATATCTGTCGCCAAAGCTCATCCGGGACTGGCGACTCTTTGCGATTGAGGATTTTCCTGAGCGACCCGACCTCGTCGTCAGCGCCATTCATGACGAGCGCGGTTATCGCAACATCAGGCGCGTCATGTCTCGCCAATATGACGTATCACGCAGCGACCCAATCATCGAAGTGACCAGTGTGGACCTGCTCGGAGATCGCCGCCTCATCCTTGAACACCGCGTGGTGGAGGGGCGCACTCTGGCAATCGGCGATGCCCGCAAAGTCATCCAGCATGTTGCAGATCTGTGGGGCTATGAGGTTGTCCTGCGTGAAATCGACACGGGCAAGGGGCATATCCTTGCAGATCACCATGCAAGCCCCGGTTCCGCCCTGACGCTCTAAAGCGTTGCCTCAATCTCTTTGCGCAAGGCAGATGTCACATCGACCTTCACACCAAACCAGTCTTCGAAGGCGGGACGTGCCTGATGCAACAACATGCCCAGCCCATCGACTGTCTTGTTGCCGCGCAGCCGCGCCTCGCGTAGTAGCGGCGTCTCAAGCGGTACGTAAACGATATCGGTGACAAGGGCATCGACGGGCAGATCATCAAGGGGAAGATCGAGCGCAGGCTCACCCTGCATTCCCTGACTGGTTGTGTTCACAAGCAAGCCCGCATCGGCAAGAGCACCTGCCCGCTCTTCCCATTTGACCGCACGCACCGTGCCGCCAAACTCCGCCGCCAGAGCTTGCGCCCGCTGTGCAGACCGATTGATGAGCCGGATCTCTGGCACCCCTTCGTCCATCAACCCCGCAAGCACGGCACGCGAGGCCCCCCCTGCTCCCATTACCACTGCAGGCGCGCTGCTGAGATCGACCCCCTGCGCGCCCTGACGCAAACTCTCGATAAAGCCAAAGGCATCGTAATTGCGGCCTTCGAGCGAGCCATCTTTTCGCACGATGATACAATTGACCGCGCCAATACGTCTGGCCAAGGGGCTGACCTCATCAACGAGACGCAAAGCCTCTTCCTTATGGGGAATGGTCAAATTGACGCCTGCAAATCCAAGAGAAGGAAGCGCATGAAGCGCGGCCTCAAGCCCGGCAGGAGGCACCGCAAGCGGCACATAAGCGCCCTTCAGCCCATGCTCGCGCATCCAGTGGCCATGAATGAGCGGCGAGCGCGAATGCATGACAGGAAATCCCATCAAGCCGGCCAGATGAAAGCGCGCATCGTGACTCATAGGTGCCTCATGATTTCGCGGTCTTGTAACCCTTGCTGAGCGCGGGGCCAAGGGCTATGTCTTTGCCATCTTTGGGAGGACAGCGAATGCTGCGATGGTCCATTGCCACAGTCTCGATGGGCGGCACTTTGGAAGTAAAGCTGCAGGCGGCAGCGCGCGCTGGCTTCCGTACCATTGAGATCTTCGAAAATGATCTGACATTCTTCAGCGGAAAGCCCCGCGAAGTGCGCAAGATGGCAGATGATCTCGGCCTTGAAATCGTGGGCCTGCAGCCCATGCGCGACTTTGAAGGGATGCCAGCAGACATGCGCGCGCGCAATTTCGAACGCGCGCAACGCAAATTCGATCTCATGAGCGAATTGGGCACACGCATGTTGTGCATCTGCTCCAATGTTGCTGAAGAGGCGCTGGGTGAGCCTGAGCGCCTCGCCAATGATCTTGGTGAGCTTGCTGATCTTGCGGCTCAGCGCGGGTTTAGCATCGGCTATGAAGCACTCGCCTGGGGTCGGCACATCCATGACTGGATGCAGGCGCATGATCTCGTTGTGCGCGCCAACCGACCAAATTTGGGCGTGGTGCTCGACAGCTTCCACATTTTCGCACGCAAGAACCCGATCGAGCCCATAGCGAAACTCAAAGCGGAACATATCGCGCTGGTGCAGATCAATGATGCGCCCGGCCTATTGATGGATCCAATCTCCCTGTCGCGCCATCACCGCTGCTTCCCCGGTCAAGGCGATTGGCCGGTAAATGACTTCCTCGATTACGCCCTTGCAACCGGTTATCATGGCGCGCTCTCGCTCGAAATCTTCAACGATCAATTCCGCGGCGCACCTGCGGCCAATATCGCGCGCGATGGTATGCGAAGCCTGCTGGCCTGTGGTGAAGAACTGAATACAAGGCGGTTAAAACGCAACGAGCCTGCACTCGCGCTGACGCAAGGCTTGCCTGCTGCCTCCCCTGTCCGCGGCATTGAGTTTCTGGAATTTGTGACCGGCGGCGCGGATGCACAGCGTCTCGCCACGGAGCTTGAGGGGCTCGGCTTCCAGCGCGTTGCGCGCCACCGCTCAAAAGATGTCGATCTGTATCGCCAAAACGAAGTCAATATTGTCATCAATCGCGAACAGGAAGGGTTTGCCCATTCCTTCTATCTCGTGCATGGCACCTCTGTCTGTGCACTCGCCCTGCGCTTTGATGATCCCAAACTAGCCCTTGAGCGTGCCAATGCGCTTTCTGCTCCCACTTATTATGGGCGCATCGGCCCAGGCGAAGCCTTGATCCCCGCAGTCGCAGGCGTTGAAAACAGTCTCATCTATTTCATGAAGGAAGGTGAGCGCAGCACATGGGATCAGGATTTTGTTTTCACGGAAGATGCTGCGACGCAGGGGCCCCTCACGCGCATTGACCACCTCAATAATGTCGTGCGGCGAACTGATTTTCTTTCCTGGGTGACCTTTTATAAGAGTGTGCTCGGTTTCACGGAAGAACCGCAAGTCGAATTGGCCGATCCTTATGGCGCCTTCTACAGCCGCGTCATGCGCGCAACCGACGGCATTGTGCGTATTCCACTGAACATTGCTGACGGGGGCTCAACCTCCGTCTCGCGTTTCATTGAAAATTTTGGCGGCGGCGGCGTGCAGCAAATCGCACTGGCAACCGACGATCTCTTCGGCTTCGTCGAGCGCGCTGCGGCGGCGGGTGTCGAATTTCTTGCCATTCCCGACAATTACTATGACGACCTTGCAGCCCGCTTCGATATTGATCCCAGCGTCATTGAACAGATGCGCAAGCTCAATATCCTCTATGACCGAACCAAACAGGGTGAGTTCTTCCACATCTATACGCGCATGTTTGCGCAACGCTTCTTCTTCGAGATTCTGCAGCGTCGCAATTATGATCTCTTCGGCGCGGCCAATACGCCTGTTCGCCTTGCAGCGCAGGCAGTGGAGCAGGATACGATTGCCCGCCAGCGGGGTATGCTGGAATGATTAGATCAGGCGCTTGCGGATGGCATTGGTGAGAAATTCAGTGGCCATCACAATGGCGAAAATGACGAGCAGGATCAGGCCCACCTGATCCCAATAGAGATTGTTCATCGCGGCATCGAGTGCAACGCCAATGCCCCCTGCCCCCACAAGGCCAAGGATGGCACTTTCGCGGATATTGATGTCCCAACGGAACAAGGCGACCGACCAAAAGCTCGGTTCTATTTGTGGCCAGTGGCCTTTGAGCAAAATAGCCAAAGGCGAGGCACCCACTGCCTGCAGTGCCTCAATCGGACCAGATTTCGCTTCCTCAATGGCCTCAGCAAGCAATTTACCGACAAAACCAATCGACCGGAAACCAATGGCGAGCACGCCTGCCAATGCGCCGGGACCGAAGATGGCAACAAAGAGAAGGGCCCAGATCAACGAATTGACCGAACGCGACGAAACGAGAATGAATTGTGCGAACCAGTGGAGCGGTGGCGATGTGGTGATATTGCGCGCAGCCAGCAGCGCCACCGGCAGTCCGAGCAGAAGCGAGAGCAAGGTGCCAAGCGTTGCGACATGGATTGTTTCGATCAGGACATCATGCACGCCCTTGCGATAATGCGCCCAGTCAAGCGGCCACATGCGAGCAAAGAGATCGACCGTCTGTTGAGGAGCATCTGCGAGAAATTCCGGGATGATCTCGATGTTTTGCCATGAAAAAACGATCGCAGCGACGCTCAGCAGATAGATGGCGAAACGTCCAAGGCGCTGGGCGGGCGTAAAGCGCGTCCATTCACGGGCGACCGCATTCATTGAAAGAGCCTCCGCAGCCAACCTGACAGAAGCTCGCTCACGAGAATGATGGCGATGATGGCGAGCAATATCGTCATCACCACATCAAAATCAAACCGCTGATAGGCGGTAAACAGAGCAGCTCCAATGCCACCGCCCCCAACGATGCCAACCATGGTGGAGTTGCGCAGATTGGAATCGAGCTGATAGGCGGAAAATCCGATAAAGCGCGCCATGACCTGCGGTAGAACGCCCATGATCATCACATTCATCCAGGAGGCTCCCGTGGCGCGCACGGCCTCAACCTGTTTCATATTCATCTCTTCGATCGCTTCGCAAAAGAGTTTGCCGATGAACCCTATGGAGGCGACCACGAGCGCGAGCACTCCTGCCAAAGCGCCAAAGCCAACCGCCTTCACAAAGAGGATGGCAATGATCATCGGATGGAAGGATCGACAAAGCGCAATGATCACACGCCCGATCCATGATAACCAGAGCGGTGAGATATTGCGGGCGGCAATAACGCCGACCGGTAGCGACAATAAAATGCCCGCTGCAGTTGAAAGAACGGCAATCTGCAAGGATTCAATCAAACCATCTGTGATGAGAGAGATCTTGTCAGGGGCGTGATTGGGTGGCCACAGACGACCCAAGAAGACGGCGCCCTGATCAAGCCCGCGCATGATGCGTGCCCAGCTTACATTCAGGCTACTGAGAGCATACACCACATAAAGAAACAGCACCGCCAATCCGACGCGGCGTATCCAGGACGGTTCAAAGGCCCTGCGCTGCTGGTGAGCGCTCATGCTGCTTCCATCCAGCTTTGGCCACCATAGATATCGGCCAAATGGTGATCCGTGAGATCTTGTGGTGAACCATCAAAGACGACTTCTCCCCGCGCCATGCCGATGATGCGGGTCGCGAAACGCTTGGCCAGCTCCACATTATGAATATTGATGAGAACCGGAATATCGCGCGCCGATGCCAAACGCACCATTATCTCCATCACCTCAACAGAGGTTTTGGGATCGAGCGAGGATGTCGGTTCATCCGCCAGAATGAGCTGCGGATCCTGCATCAAGGCCCGTGCAATGCCGACGCGCTGACGTTGACCACCCGATAATTGATCTGCACGGCGCGTGGCAAAATCACCAAGGCCCACGGCGTCGAGCAAGTCAAAGGCACGGGCAATGTCTTGCGTCTCATAGCGGCGCAGCCAAGCCCGCCAGGCAGGCATATAGCCAAGCCGTCCGCAAAGCACATTCTCCATCACGCTCAAGCGCTCAACCAAATTATATTCCTGATGCACCATGCCGATACTGCGCCTTGCCTCGCGCAAGGAACGCCCCGACAGGGTTACAAGGTCAACGCCATGAAACAGGATGGATCCGCTTGTGGGTGACACGAGCCGGTTGATGCAGCGCAACAGGGTCGATTTGCCCGTGCCCGATGGGCCGATGATCGCGGTGATGCCGCGCCCCTCAATCGTCAGATTGATGTCTTTCAGAACCGGCTTGCCAGGCACATAATGCTTGGCAAGCCCCTTGATGATGAGCGCTTGCATCAGCTGCAATCCTTATTGCGGCTTTTGCTGCTGCTGCTTCTGCTCCGCCTGTTTCTTGGCCAAGGCATCGGCCTCACGCTTGGCCTCGGCCTCGTAGGCGTTCTTGTTATAGGGCGTACCTGAACGTTCAGCGACATCACGCACAACCGCCCAATCCTTCTGATAGGTGATGGGCACGAAACGATCATCACCTGCAAATTCTTTCTGCATCTCTGGCGTGAAGCGGAATGAATAGAAACAGCTCCGAAGCTTTTCTGCCAGCTCCGGCTTCAGATCATGCGAATGGGCAAAAGAGGATGTGGGGAAGACGGGCGAGCGATAGATGATCCGGTAATCGGCACCCTTGATTGTGCCACGCGCGACCATACGATCGTAAACGTCAGATGCCACGGCTGCCATATCATAATCGCCAGTGCCGACGCCCAGGATCGACTTGTCATGGCCACCCGACATCACCGGCTTATAGTCCTCATCCGTCTTCAGCCCTTCGTCCGGGAAAAGAACCTTCGGCGCCAGATGACCTGAATTGGAAGATGGAGACGTATGGGCGACCTTCTTGCCCTTCAGGTCCGAGAGCTTTTGATAGGGGCTTGATGCCTTGACGATCGCCAGAAGATTGTAACCCTGCACACCATTGGCATTGCCTTTGGCAGCAAAAGGAACGGCCCCAGCGAGGTTCACCGCAAAGCCGGTCGGGCCAGTCGAGAACCCGGCCAGATGCAGACGCCCGGAGCGCATGGCCTCCACCTCGGCGGAGTTCGACTGGACGGGATAATAGACAAAGCGCTTGCCGGTGCATTGCGCGAGATGATCAGTCAGCGGCTTGAACACATTGGCATAGACGGCCGGGTCTTCAACCGGTGTATAGGCCCAAACCAAAGTTGAGGGATCGCGCTGCCGCTTCGGATCAGCAGGCACATCGGCCACCAGGTCGCGATTGGCATCGCAATAGGCCGTGTCGAGCTGGCCACGATGGGGGCAGGTATCAGGTGTTTGAGCAGAGGCGGGAGCAGCAACAAACAAAGGCACAGCGGCAACAACCGCCAGAGCGATAGGGCGCATCAGAAAACCTCCCCAAAAAAACAGCGCAGGAACAAGCAATCACTATAATCTGCCCTGCGCAACATGGATGATAATCGAAACTGCACGAAGTACAACATTTTTTCGTGGAACATCGGACGCTCTCGGCAAGGGGGCGCCTTCATGTTAATATTGCGCTCAATAAGGCCACCATCTGGTCGGGGGGAGACATGCACAAGTTCAAGAGCTTAATGATTTCGGCTTTGGCCCTCGCTGCGCTTGCCCTGCCCGGCCATGCGCAGGAAAAAGTCGTCATCGGCCATACGGCAACTGCAACAGATATCGGACTTTATGTGGCCGACAAGCGAGGCTACTTCCGCGAAGAGGGAATCGAGGTGCAATTCGTCACATTCGATTCTGCCGCGCGCATGGTGACGTCCCTTGCCGGGGGTGAGCTGCAGGTTGTAGCAGGCGCAGCCAATGCGGCGCTTTATAATGCCGTTGCACGCGGGGTCGATATCCGCATCGTCTCTGACAAAGTCTCTACCCCGCCCGGTCGCACCAGCCAGACATTGCTTGTGCGCAAGGATCATATCGACTCGGGCCGTTTCAAAACTCTGGCCGATTTGAAAGGCATGAAAGTTGCCAATTCTGCACCCGGCACAGCTGCCAGCGTCACGCTTTACAAGATGCTGGAACGCGCCGGTCTGAAAATCAGTGACATTGATCAAGCCTTTCTGCCCTTCCCGCAACATGTCATCGCGCTGGCCAACAAGGCTGTTGACGCAGCCCTGCCCGCTGAGCCCGCAACCACAGAGGCCGTCAATCGGGGCTATGCCGTGAAGGTGCTGACAGATGACGAGGCCTATCCCAATCACCAGATCGCGGTGAACTTTTTCTCAGGCCGGTTTGCGACCCAAAAGCCTGAGGTTGCCCGCAAATTCATCAAGGCCTTCATTCGCGGCGTGCGCGATCATAATGATGCGCTGGATGCGCAGGGACGTTTCGTGGGTGAGAAGGGCGAGGCAATCATCAAGATCCTCAATGAATATACGCCGGTGAAAGATCCGCAATTCTATCGCAACTTCCCGCTCGCTTATTGCCATCCCGATGGCCAGATCAACATTGCGAGCCTGAAGGCGGATTATGATGTGCTGAAGGCAGAGAAGCTGATCGAAGGCGATGTTCAGGTGGAGAAGATTGTTGATCTCTCCTTCCTCAATGCTGTTCTGAAAGAGCTTGGGCCATATCAAAAGAAGTAACGCAAAGGGCTCAGCCTCCTTTACGAGGCTGAGCCCTGTTTGTCAGACGCGGCCCTTCAGCAGCGCCTTCGCATTGTCCTCAAGGATGAGCTTGCCCTGCGGCCCAAGCGCCTTGATGCCGTCGATGAAGTTCTTGGTGACTTCTGATGTGCGAATCTCTTGCGGATAATCGGTGCCAAACAAGAGGCGTGAAGCGGGGATCTCTACCAGAGCCGTCTGCACGCAACCCATCACACCGCAAAAGCCGCCTGAGTCAAACAGCAGATTGTTATTGATGTAATAGTCAAAGTCATTCTGCGGCAGCGCGCCATGGCGCGGATTGCCCTTGGTGCCCCAAAAGACCTTGTCCTGATAAGCACGCACGCGGCCCATCATGGAGGCGATACCGCCCGACAGATGCGACATCTGTACGATCAGGTTTGGGTGACGATCAAACACGCCTGAATTGATGAGGCGGATGGTGGCCATGATCAGCGAAAATTCACGTCCAACCGAGCGCGCAAGGTCATAAGCATCAAACTGCTTTGACTCATTCAGCTTCAACGCCGGATGCACGAAAACGAAAAGTCCGAGTCTGGCGCATTCCTTCCAGAAGGGCTCGAATTCCGGCGCATCCAGATAAAGCCCATCCTGCTCAGACGTGATCGTCACACCGGGAAAACCGTAATCCTGTGCGCAGCGGTTGAGTTCCTTCAATGCCTCAGCGCCGCCCAGCGGATTGACATGCGCATAGCCGATAAAGCGCTTGGGAAAGTCTTTCTCCAGCTGCTTGGCCTTGTCGTTGACGAAGCGCGAGCGCTCAAGATCCGCTGACATGCCAGAGGCGCTGCTCATCACTGCAACATCAATGCCGGCTGTGTCCATCATGCGGATATGCTCTTCCATGTCGAAAAGCAGCTTGTGCGTGGTATAGCTCGGCGCGCCATTTTCATCATAGGTCAGGATGAGCTTGTCACCGGGATCTTCCTTGATGAATTCGCGCGGCGTCCAGTGATGGTGAAAATCGACGATCATATGTCCTCCCAAGGTGATTAAAGCGGCAGCGCGAGGAGCGTATCAATACGCGAGCTGTCACAGATGACGATGCGTTCGATGAGTTCGATATTGCCGGCCTTGATGCGCCATGTGTCGCGGTAACAGCCCGTGGCAAAGAGATCCGTCGTGCCATCGCGCATGATGCGCGCGACCATGAAGGGCGCTTCGGACACCACACGCATCCCATCATTGCTGACAAGGAAAGGTTGGCCAATGAGGTGGCGATAGGCCTGACGCTCATAGATATTGGCTTGCCGCAAAGCCGAGACGCGGTCTTGCACCATGCCTTTCGAATTCAGGAAGATAAGCGAGGCTTCGTAACCATCGCGCATATTCTGTGCACTGGTGATGCGGTAAAGGCAGTCCTGTGCAAAAAAGTCCGGCCAATCTTCCAGCCGGTCTTCATCAAGGCAGCGCGCATAGGCCGCGAGCGCCTGTGAGATGTTGAAAACGAGGTCAGCCGACATCACTCACAACCCCATATGCGCGCGATAGGCTTTCCAGAAGCCGCGGATAGAGGCTTCCGTCACTCGGCTTTCACTGCCTTGTGCATCCTTGCCGCCCATTTCAATGACAGCCTTGGCATCGGGTGCGCCAGCCACGCCACGCTGCACGAAGCCGCCCACGCAGCCATCTTCCATCGAGATATAGCCGGCCGGGCCTACGAGATTGGCTTGTTTCAGCCGCACCATGCGCTGTTCGGGCGTGTCATCCTCAAAGCCGAGATAGATCCAGTTGAGATCGGTCCGCTCCGGCCCACGCGGGATGACTTGACGAATGGCAATGGCGTTCTGGATTTGCTGCACCACCATAGCGGGAAAGACGGTGAGGATTTGCAGCGTCACACCGTCTTCATATTCCTCAAAACCATGCAGCAAAGACGGATCCGCCAGCTTGTAATCGCTGTCTGAGCGAATCTGCTGCTTGGCATAATCCGCATTCCCGGTGGGGCCCTTGTCGATGGCAGAATAGCTCACATGGTGACCGCCTGTTTCATCAACAATGATGGCGCCCTTTTGTGAGAGACGGTTCAGCTCGAAAGTCGTGAAGAAGAGATGCAGGATGCTGGCATGATAGCTGTCCTTCACATTCTCCACATAGAGCTTCCAATTATTTGGCAAGGCCTGTGTGAAGCGACCAAGCACCACAGGCTTGCGGCCACGAAACACCCGCTCAATGCGTGTTGAGATTTCGTCTCCGAGATATGAGCGCAGGCTCGGCGCCGCATGATCAAATGTGCCAAACACCAGACCCGATTGCACTTCAACGCGCAACTTGCGGGGACCGTGTTCGCCAATCTTGAAATCGGGCGACATGCCGCCCTTGCCCTTGATGCCCTTCATGAAGGCAACGCCAGTCAGGTCGCCTTCGAGATCATAGGACCATGCGTGATAGACGCAGGAGAAGCCTTTCGCGCCCTTGCCCTTCTCATCAAGACAGATCAGTGAACCGCGATGGGCGCAGCGATTCTCGAAAGCATGGATCTCGCCCTTTTCATTACGGGTGACGACCACAGGCGCATCGCCCACGAAAGTGGCGCGCCAATCACCAGCGGCGGGCAAATCGGCCTCAAGGCAGAGATAGGACCAGACGGCCCCCTGAAACAGCTGCTTTTGTTCGCGCGCATAGATGTCATCACGCCGGAACACCCAGAAAGGCACGCGTGTCAGACCTTCCGGCCAGTCGCAGGGGCTTGGGGCTGCGGTCTTTGCCTCAGCGTCCATGGGGCGTCTTCTCCTTGCTGTCGGGGGGCCGTTGACTGACCCCGCTCCATGGTCCAACTATCGCGAAGAGACGCCGAGTGCACGCAATTTTTGCACCCGCCAGAACAGTTTCCCCGCCTCAGGCGGGACATGAGAGGAAGCCGTGTCCATGAAGACGATTGCCGTGCTCGACGACTATCAGAATGTCGCGCTCAACCACGGTGCCTGGGACAAGCTGAAGGGCCGTGCCCAGATCAAGCAATTCAACCGCCACATGGGGAATGAAGCTGAGCTGGCAGCTGCCCTTGCAGATGCCAATGTGATTGTCTGCAATCGCGAGCGCACCAAGGTCACAAAGTCCCTGCTCGAAAAACTGCCCAAGCTCGAACTCATCGTCACATTCGGGATGCGCAATGCCTCGATTGATATTGAAGCCGCGATTGCGCGCGGCCTCACTGTCTGCGGCACGGCTACACTCGGCTATCCGACAGCGGAACTCACCTGGGCACTCATTCTGGGTTTTGCGCGCCATCTGCCGCAAGAGGTGAATTCGCTTGCGGCTGGTGGTTGGCAAACACAGGTTGGCATGGGCGTGCGCGGCAAGACGCTTGGCATTATAGGCTTTGGCCGCATCGGTGGCGATGTCGCCAAAGTGGGCCAGGCCTTCGGGATGAAGGTGATTGCGTGGTCGCGCAGCCTGACGCCGGAAAAGGCTGCCGAAAAGGGCGTTGAATGCGTGACGCGCGAGGAGCTGCTGCAGCGCTGCGACATTGCCTCGATCCATCTGCAACTCACCAAGGAGACGCGCGGCCTGATTGGCGCCAATGAACTTGCGCTGATGAAGCCCACCGCGCTCATCGTCAATACATCCCGCGCCCCCATTATCGACACGCCAGCACTCATTGCCGCGCTGAAGGCAGGCAAGATTGGAGGTGCCGCGCTCGATGTCTATGACAATGAGCCCCTGTCTGCAGATGATCCGATCCGCAGCGCGCCCAATACGCTGCTCTCGCCTCATCTGGGCTATGTTACCCGTGAGAATTATGACACGACCTATGGCCAGTCCGTCGAAAACATTCTGGCCTGGCTTGATGGAAAACCGATCCGCGTGATTGATCCCAACGCACCTGCGGGGCACTGACCATGGCACCCAATCCTCTCAATGCAGATGCTCGTGCGCGTATGGAAGCGCTGAATGCGGAAGCAGGCCAATATGCTATCTGGCTGCGCACGCAAGCCAATGCCCCCGCGCAACGCCCATGGTTTCACGACACGGATGTGAAAGCTGCTGGTGAGATGGCACAAGGCCGCGTTGCGGCTGGCCAAATGAAGGCTACGCCGCATCACTGGAAATGGCGAGAAATCTCCCCCTATCTCGACAAGATCGCGCGCATTGCATCAGAAGCCGATGTGCCGCCGACCGAGTTTGCCGACCGCCAGCAATTCCTCCTCACCAATCCGGGACTCGGTGGACGTCTGCAGGTGGCGGCAACTATTCGCTGCGCGGTGTCGATCTATAATCCCGGTGATGTGGCAAAAGCGCATTTGCACAGCCCCAATGCCAGCCGCACGATCTTGTCGGAAGATGGTGGCTACACGAATGTGGAAGGCGAACGTTGCGAGGCCTCGCGCGGTGACCTCATCCTGACGCCCAATGGCACATGGCATGACCATGGAAATGAGGGCAACAAGCCGATTGTCTGGATCGACACACTTGATTGGCCGATCCTCGAATTCCTCGACATCATTTGGCTTGATGAGGAAATGCCCGCAGAAATTGGTCGCGAAAATCTGCGGGCACAAAAGGCTGTTTATCAGTCCGGCTATTCCCGCAGCCTTTATGGCAACGGGGGAATCATGCCGCGTTTCGTCTCGCATCAGCGCGGCATTGGACAAAACCTGTCGCCCTATATTCATTATCGCGGCGCAGATATTCGCGAGAGCCTGAATGCCTTACGCTCACAAACCGGCTGCGCCTATGAAGGGATCGACCTTGCATTGGTCAATCCGGTGACCGGCGGCTCGCTCTTCCCAACCCTCAGCTATGGCGCGCAAATGATCCGCGCTGGCGAAGAGACACGCTATAAGCGCGAGACCTCCAGCACTGTTTATGTGGTGATGGAGGGACGCGGAGAAACGGAAGTTGCAGGCCGCACATTCCAATGGGAAGAAAACGACATTTTCGTTGTGCCAAACTTCCTGTGGCGCCGTCACAAGGCACTCGCCAAAGATGCCGTGCTCTACACTATGAGCGATGCACCCTTGTTGCAGAAAATCGGCCAATATCGCGCACAGGGTGTGGACGCGAAGGGCAAGATTGAGCAATTGGTGACGTGAGGCCGCGTGCTTGGTCCACCCAAGGGGAGGAGCTGTCAGCGGATGCTGACGCCCCTATCCACAGGCACCTTCTCCCTGCGGGAGAAGGAAAAACCAGCGCCCTTACTTGATTGCGTCTGCGGTTTTCTGCACCAAAGCCGGCGTGACCTTATAGGCTTCGTCGATGATTGATTGCATCTCCTCGCCAGTGATGGCAGAGATTTCAAGGCCCATTTTGTTGGCCTCTTCGAGCAAAAGTGGATCTCGCATCGTATCATTGAAAGCTTTGCGCAGAGCTGCCAGACGATCAGCGGGGAGTCCGGGCGGAGCCATGAAAGGGCGGCCCATCTTTTGCGGCGCAAGCACAAGTTGGAGCATTTGCTTTTGCTCAGCCGTCTTGGCCTTATCCATGATCAGTGGCACTTCAGGAATGTCGGGGTGTTTGTCCATCGAATTCTGGATGAACACCGTCAGCTGACCACTCTGATACTGTTTCATGTAATCTGATCCGCGAATACCAGTCCATGACCAGCCACAACGGCCCTGAACCTCGCCGCGGTCCATCGCAAGATTGACATCATTGCCGCCGGGATAACCGCGCACAAGTTTGAACTTCGTGCCCAGCACGGCGTTCGACAATTTCACATGCTGCTCGGATTCAGTGCCCGTGCCAAAGCCGCCGACCACAAGCTCTTTCGTCAGCAAATCTTCGAAGGTCTTGATGCCGGAATTGGGCCGCGTGGCACAGACGGAGACTTCTGCATTGGCGCTGCCCACATAAGACAGGCCGTTGCCATCCTTGAATTGCGGGCCGGGATTTCCAAACAGCGGATCGAGCGGGACACCACGCGCGATGGTGCCAAACACTGTGCCATCCTTCGGCGCAATGGCGTGGAACCAATTGGCCAGACGCACGCTGCCAGCGCCTTCCATATTCTTGACGACAACGGCAGGCTGACCGGGAATGTGGCGGCCAATGTGCCGCGCAATCAGACGCGCATAAACGTCATAGAAGCCGCCCGCACTGAAGCCGACATAAATCTCGACCGTTTTACCGGTGTAAAACTGTTCGGGTGTTTGAGCTTGCGCGCCGCCCGTCAGGACAGCGGCACTCACCAGGGCCATCGCAAATTTGCGCATCATTTCTCTCCTTATTTCGGCCAGCCGAGACAAGTGGCGAGCGACTTGCCCATCACCCATTCAAGATCAGAGTTTGACAGTCCAAGCTCTTGCGTAAACATGGTCACGCATTGCCGATAGGTGCATGTATCTGGCAGACGCGAATAGTCACTGCCCCACATGCAACGTTTGACGCCAAAGCCATCAATCACGCGCTTGATGGCATCATGCAGGTTGCGGAAGGGATATTGCTCCGACGAGAAGCAGGGCATGGCCGATGTCTTGACCCAGACATTCGGCAGCGGCGCCAATTCGAGCAGACGCTTTGCACCATTGGGCGCTTCACTATCCATGGTCTCACGAGCAAAACCCATGTGGTCCACGATGATGGTAAGATTGGGATGACGCTTGGCGATGTCTGCAATCTGCGGCAAACGCTCCGGCGCATGGACCATAACCGGAATGCCAAGACGTTCAGCAACGGGCCAGAACCAGTCGGCAGCCCCATTGGTCAGCAACGGACGGTCATTATCGCGATGGAAGGTCAGGCGCACGCCAAGCATACCCGCGTCCGATTTCCAGTTTTCCAGACGCTCACGCGCGCCAGCTTTGTCGAGCAGCAAACGGCCCATCACGGCAAAGCGGTTTGGATGGGCTTGTGCCGCAGCAAGGCCGAGATCATTGCGGTCGCCATCCAGTGAGGGTGGCACGATGATGGCATGAGTGACACCTGCTTCATCCATCGCCTTGGATAACATGTCAGCGGTGATCGGCACCTCTTTATGGGCGCGCTTCTCCATGCCTTCCATCCAGGGACGTTCAGGCGTGTTAGCCGCCCAAATGTGAACCTGTGAGTCAATGATCATCATGCCCAATTACTCCTGTTCAGCCACAACGGCATTGGTGAGCGTGCCAATGCCGGTGATGGTGATGTTTTGCGGCAACTCATCTGTCCCCAACCAGACCACATCACCGGGATGTAGCGTATTTGTTTGCGAGATCGCGCTGATCACTGTTCCCGCATCAAACAGCATATTGCCCGTTGCGAAATCATGCAGCTTCTTGCCGTTCAAGAAAACTTGTGTGCGCATGATGGAGAGGTCGCAGTCGGTCGAGATGAAAGGCCCCATCGGCTTGAATGTATCGGCATTCTTGCCGCGCAAATTGGTTGGGTCTTTCTTCTGCCAGTCACGCTCCGTCACATCATTGCCAATGGTCCAGCCAAAGATGCAATCGCGCGCCTCGACCGGGCTGACACGACGCGCGCGCTTGCCAATGACGGCGACGAGTTCTGCTTCATATTGAAAGTCGGGGCCAGAGCCGATTGGCTTTACGATATTTTTGCCATGCGGCAGCAATGCGCTATTGGCGCGATAGCCAACACGCGGCGCGTCATAATATTTCGCACCCGTACCACGCACCTTACCACGCTCTTCCACATGGGCAGCATAGTTGGAGCCGATGGCATAGAAATTACCGGGTACCACCGGCACATCCAGTTCAACGGCGCTCAACGCATAAACATGGCTTGTGCGCTCCCACACACCAAAGATCGAGCCTTGGATGCGCGTGACTTGCTCCCCCTCCACGAGGCCATAGGCGACCTCGTGTCCGGGCACGGAAAAACGACACCAAAGCATTTGATCCTCCCCGATCTGCCTCTCTCTGTGAGGCTTGGATCAGACTGCTTTCAAAACAGCCATGATCTCTTCTACCACCTCATCCGGCATTTCGAGCGGGGTGAGGTGACGTGCCTTCGGCATCCGGCGCAATGTGGAACCCGCGATGCCCTTATGCATGACCTCGGCCATGGCAGGCGGCGTGGCATAATCTTCCTCACCGACAAAGACGCGGGTTGGAACTTTGATTTCGCCCAAGCGGGCGCGCATGTCGAAATTGCCGAGCATGTTGCAGGTCGCGGCATAGGCGTTGAGATCATTCTTCAGGAATGTATCAACGCAGGCCTGCGCGACTGCGGGATTGTTGGCGCGGAACTCGTCACCGAACCAGCGCGTGAGCTGGAAGTCGATGAGCGAGGAAAGCCCCTTGGCAAGTGCCGCATTGGCGCGCTCAGCCCAGGCCTTGGGCGCGTCATCGCCATAACAGCTCGTCGTGTCGATAAGGGCGAGGCCCGCAACGCGCTTGGGATAGTTCAACGCGAAATTGATCGAGACCGAGCCGCCCATGGAGGACCCGGCCACCACGGCCTTGTCCCATTTCAGATGGTCGAGCAGGTCATTCATGTCGCCTGAGAAGAGTTCAAGCGTGTAGGGACCGGCGGGCTTGTCCGAGGCACCATGGCCACGGCAGCTCACTGCCACCGAGCAAACCCCCTGTTTGGCCAGCCGCTCGCCCACCGGGCGCCAATAGGCTGCATCCATGGCGAGGGAGTGGATCATCAGCACCCGCTTCTGGGAAGCCGGGTCGCCATGCATTTCATAGGCAATGTTGAAGCCGTCGCGGGTCCTGAAAGAAGCGGAAGTGGCGGTCATGTTGCGTCCGTTGTTGAGCCTGTTGGCGTTTCCGGTCCACAGCCATAAAGGGCCGAAGGGCTCTTGTCAGCCCTGAGGGAAAAAGAGCGATACAGTCGAACAGACCTCAGACCTTGGTTGCATAGGTCGCCCACTTACCATAGGCAGAACAGACAGATTCAGGCCCGCCCCAGATGGGCCAATGTCAGGACAGGATCGACCCCAGCGAGCGCCCAACAGGCCCCCGCCGATTTCCATGAACAGCTCCGCCGCCTCGAAGAACGGGGCCTCTTGGTCAAGATTGACCGCCCCATCTGCAAGGATACCGAGCTACACCCGCTGATGCGCTGGCAGTTTCAGGGGGGACTGCAGGAATCACAGCGCCGGGCCTTCCTCTACACCAATGTCCATGGCGTCGATGGGCGCAAATATGACATGCCGGTTGTGGTGGGGGCGCTGGCTGCCAATCCCGAAATCTATGCCACAGGCATGGGCGTGCCGGTGGACGAGATCGGCAATGTCTGGACGCGGGCTATGGCCCATCCCATTCCCCCCGTACCCGTCACAAACCCAGCCTGTCAGGAAGTGGTGATCACCGGAGCAGACCTCACCAAGCCCGGTGGCGGGCTTGCGAGCCTCCCCGTGCCAATCTCGACGCCCGGCTTTGATGCTGCCCCCTATTTCACAGCCACTCTGGCGGTCACCAAGGACCCGGAGACGGGCGTGCGCAATATGGGCACCTATCGCGCGGGGCTAAAGGCGCTGGATCGTCTTGGCGTGCGCATGGCGAGCCGACTGTCAGGTGCGGGCGGCTATCAGCACTGGCTCAAATACAAAGAGCGCGGCGAAAAAATGCCCTGCGCAATCATCATCGGTGCCTCACCCGTCGTGATGTTCACCGGCCCGCAAAAGCTGCGCATTGATGAAGATGAGATGGCCGTTGCGGGCGGCCTTGCAGGCTACCCGATCCGCACCTGCAAGGCGCTGACGGTTGACCTTGAAATCCCCGCTGATGCCGAAATCGTCATCGAAGGTTTGATCGACACAGATCATCTCGAACCCGAAGGCCCCTTTGGCGAGAGCCATGGCCATGTCGCGCTCGAAGGTTTCAATATGTCGATGCAGGTGACAGCCATCACCCATCGCAAGAATGCCGTCTTCGTATCCATCGTCTCGCAGGTTACGCCGAGCGAGTCATCAGTGATGAAGAAGGTCGCTTACGAACCACTCTTCCTCAATCACCTGAAGAAGGACCTCAACGTCAAGGGTATCTCGCGCGTTGTCATGCATGAGCCCTTGTCGAACTTGCGTCCCGTCATCTTCCTGCAATTCAAGCAGGGCGCACTCAAGACGGAAGTGTGGCGCGGCTTGCAGGGGGCGGCAACCTTGCAAGCACAATGCGGCAAGATCTGCGTGGCGGTCAGCGACGATGTTGATCCCCACAACACTGACGCGGTTTTCTGGTCAATGGCCTATCGCTCCAACCCCGTTGACGATGTGCTCGTCATTCCCAATCGCGCAGGAGGGCATGGGCCGAAGGGCGGCAATAATTCAACGCTGCTGATCGACGCAACCGCGAAAAACCCGATGCCGCCACTCGCGCTTCCGACAAAGCCGTATATGGAAAAAGCGAAGGCCATTTGGGAAGAGCTTGGCTTCCCCACTTTGTCGCCACAACCCCCATGGCATGGCTATGAATTGGGCGATTGGGCGAAGCTGTGGGATCAGTTCGCGGAGAATGCCGTTCAGGGCAAGTGGATTGAAAATGGCCTCAACACCTGGGGCCGCCGCAAGCCGTCCGATCTTGTGCCGGAAACACCCGTGCGCAAGGTCGAGGACATCAAGTAAGCAGAGACAAACATCATGCGTCCGATTGAAGAAGTTTTGCTCAAGGCCATCGGCAAGCCCGTCCGCCGCAAGGAGGATGAGCGCCTCATCACCGGCAAGGGCCGCTTCAGCGATGACTTCCGCTTTGATGGGCAGACCTATGCCGTGATGGTGCGCTCACCCCATCCCCATGCGCGCATCTTGAAAGTGCACAAGGACGGCGTGCTTGGAATGCCCGGTGTGCTTGGGGTGTTCTCTGGTGCCGATGTTGTGGCCGATGGCTTGAACCCCATCCCGCATGATCCTCTGCCCAAGACCAAATATGACATGAAGCTCACCGCGCCCGATGGAACGCGCAATGTCTTCATAGGTCCGCATATGTTGCTGCCCGCCGACAAAGCGCGCCATGTCGGCGAAGCGGTCGCCATGATTGTGGCTGAGACCTATCATCAGGCACAGGATGCTGCGGAGGCACTACAGATTGATTATGAGCCCCTGCCCTTCGTGACCGATGCGCGCGAAGCAGCCTCACCGGGTGCTGTGTCGGTGTGGGATGAATGGCCGGACAATATCTGCGTCGAAACTTTCTTCGGTGATGAGGAGAAGACGGCAGAAGGCTTCGCCAAAGCAAAGCATGTCGTGGAATATGAGTTCCACATTGCACGCGTGACAGGCGTGCCGCTGGAGCCGCGCGCGGCTGTTGCCAATTTCGATCAGCAAAGCGGCCGCTATACGCTTTATGCTGGCAGCGGTGGTGCAGTAAGACAGAAGGCTGAGCTTGCCCACACGCTCAACATCAAGCCCGCTGATTTGCGCATTCTCTCTTATGATGTTGGCGGCAATTTCGGCACGCGCAATCGTGCCTTTGTCGAATTCGGCCTCGTGCTCTGGGCCTCGAAGAAGCTCGGTCGCCCTGTGCGCTATACGGCAACGCGCTCAGAAGCCTTCCTCAGCGATTACCAAGGCCGCGACCTTGTCTCGAAAGTTTCACTTGCCATGGACGAGCATGGCAAATTCCTCGCCATGCGCGCTGACAATCTCAGCAATATAGGCGCGCGTGCGGTGTCCTTCTCGCCGCTTGGTAAGGGCTCTGGTCTCATTCCCGGCTCTTACGACATTCCCGGCGTGACCTTGCGTGCACGTGCGGTATTTACGAATACGATGCCGACGCAGGCCTATCGCAGCTCTGGCCGACCGGAAGTGAATTTCGCGCTGGAGCGTTTGATCGAGATTGCAGCGAAACGTCTTGGCATGGACAAGATTGAATTGCGCCGCAAGAATCTCGTCAAGCCTGATGCCTTCCCCTACACCAATGGCGTGGGCGCAGTTTATGACTCCGGCACCTATGAGACCAATATGGATTGGTCGATGCGCTTGGCTGATTGGGAACACATCGCTGAGCGCAAGGCCGAAGCGAAATCGCGCGGCAAGTTACTCGGTGTCGGTCTTGCCAATTATGTCGAGTCCTCCATTGGCTCTCCGAAAGAGCGCGCCGAAATCAAGATTCTGCCGGAAGGTGGTGTTGAAGTCGTCATCGGCACGCAGCCAAGCGGTCAAGGTCACGAGACAAGCTTTGCACAAGTCGCGGCTGATCTCATCGGCGTCGATGTCGAGCGCGTGAAGATTATCGTGGGCGATACCGACATTGTGAAAGTCGGCGGCGGCTCGCATTCGGGTCGTTCCATGCGTCACGCAGGCACGGTGATTGCGCTCGCCAGCGAAGATCTCATCAATAAGGGTCTTGCGATTGCAGCGCTGCATTTCAAAGTGCCGGAAGACCGTATCAGCTTCGACAATGGCCAATATACGGTGAAGGAGACCAACTTCTCCATCGACGTGTTTGAGCTGGCACGCGTGGCTGCGAAGATGGATTTGCCCGAACCGCTGCAAGGTGGTCTCGCGGTTGGTCGTGACAATGAAATGCATGATCCCGTCTTCCCCAATGGCACGGCCATTTGCGAAGTGGAGATTGATCCTGAAACCTGCGAGATGAAGGTCGTGCGCTATCACACGGTCGATGATGTGGGTCGCTGCATCAATCCGATGATCGTACATGGCCAGACGCATGGCGGCATTGTGCAGGGCTTGGGTCAGGCGATCTTCGAGCAGTTCTATCTCGAACCCGGCACGGGCCAACCGCTTTGCGGCTCCTTCATGGATTACGGAATGCCGCGTGCAAGTGACATGCCCTCCTTCAATGCAGAGATTGCTGAAGTGTTGTCGCCCACAAATCCACTCGGCATCAAGGCTGGTGGTGAAGGTGGCACGACACCCGCGCTCTCTTCTCTCGTGAATGCCGTTGTTGATGCGCTGGAGCCTTATGGCATCGAGCATATCGACATGCCTGTCACACTGCTCGCCATCTGGCGCGCCATCCAATCATCCAAGACCGGAGCAAAGAAGTGACGCAGACCGTCAAACTCATCGCCTTCCCCGGAGCGCCCAATCTGCCGATCTT
>CAZLBA010000037.1:18153-23638 GCA_964557555.1 uncultured Beijerinckia sp. | reverse complement strand
TTGAGTGTCTTGAGAAGATCGAGCCGCATCAGTCCACGCGCTCCACATAGACGCGGATCCGTCCGCCGCAAGACAGACCCACGCGCCATGCTGTTTCATCAGCGACGCCAAATTCAAGCGTGCGGGCTTTGCCATCCGAAATGACGTCCGCGGCTTCCGCCACGACCGCGCCTTCAACGCAACCACCAGAGACCGAGCCCAAAAAGTTGCCCTCTTCGTCGATAACGAGATGGCTGCCGACAGGGCGCGGGGCAGAGCCCCAAGTCTCGATCACGGTGGCAATTGCAACGCCACGTCCTGCGCTTTTCCAGGCCTCGGCCTTCGCAAGAATGTCTTCGTCACTGGCCAGCATGACAGCCTCTCTGTTTCCTGTTGGATTTAAATATAGGTCGCCAAGCGCGGCCTTACAATCACGCCACGCGACGCAGCCATGTGCGGGGGTCGGTGAGCTGGCTATTGCCGCCCCCACTCAGCGCAGCCACGAGATCGGCAACGGAAGCGAGATTGTGGATTGGGCGAAATTCATCGACCTGCGGTAGCATGGCGCGAATACCCTGCGCACGCGGCTCGAAACGATCATAACGCAAGAGAGGGTTGAGCCAGATCAGACGGCGGCAGCTTTTGTGCAACCGCTCCATCTCACGCGCGAGATCATTGACCCCGTCCCGTTCAAGCCCATCGGTGAAGAGCAGCACGGTTGCCCCCTGCCCCAGCACACGGCGCGACCACAGGCGGTTGAAATCGCGCAGCGAGGTCGCTATCCGCGTTCCCCCTGACCAATCTTCCACATGTGCAGAACAGGCTGCCAGCGCCTCATCCACATCCTTGTTACGCAAAGAGCGCGTGACATTGGTGAGGCGCGTGCCAAACAAAAATGTTTGTACCGATCCACGCGCATCGCCCAGCGCGTGAAGGAAATGCAGAAACACGCGCGTATAATCGCTCATCGAACCAGAAATATCGCAGATCGCGACGATCGGCGGACGGCGCATGGCGGGCGCGCGAAACGACAGCTCAATCGAGGCACCACCGGCCCGCAGCGAGCGCCGAAAGCTTTTCCGAGGATCAATCCGCGTGCCTCTCAAATCCGCCACAAAACGTCGTGTGCGAATTTGATCATGAGATAGACGCAGCTTTGCAAGTTCCGCTTTGGCCCGCTCGATCTCCTGCGCACTCATTTGCGCAAAATCCTTGCGTTGCAGCACTTCCTCATCCGACATTGTGAGGCGATAATCGAGTTCGATCTCCGGCTTTCTTTGCTGCTGTTGCTCACGCTTGAAAAGTGCTTCGGACAGGCGCGATGCACCGGCCTGCTGCTTTTGCTTCTCTGCCTGCGGGCGCTCCACTTGCGGCGCCATCAAAGCGAGCAATTGATCCACGAGCCCGCGCTTGCGCCAGTAAAGATCAAAAGCCTGATCGAAAATCACATCATGTTCATGTTTCTTGACAAAGACGGCGTGAAGCGTGGCGCGAAAGTCAACGCGATTGCCAATGCCCGCAGCCTCAACAGCACTGACCGCATCAACCACGCTGCCCGGCCCTACCGGCAAACCGGCGCTGCGTAGAAGGCGTGCAAAGTAAAGAATGTTGAGCGCAAGGTGGCCCGTGCCGCTGGCCTCAGCCAAGATCCACCTCCCCCTCTTTCAATAGAACCTTGACCTTGTCACCGATGCGCACGCCGACAAGATATTGTCCCTGCGAAAATTGCCGTGCCCAGTCGCGCAACTGGCCATGATAGGGCTCACGCTGCCAGGCACCGGGATCATCAACATCGCATGAGGCCAGGATCGCCCAAGGTGGCGGATCATGGAGCACAAAGCCTGCATTGCAGGGCTTCCACTCATCCGGCAAATGAGCGTCTTGCATCCATGCACAGAAGAAATCGCGGCAGGCTTGCGGGCGCGTTTCATATTGCGAACAGCCCTTGCCTGGCACGAGACGCGGGCACACATCATAATCTCGCTTACCCGTTTCAGGGATGGGAAAGACCTTGCAGCACATATGGCAGCTGCCACATTCGCGTGCTGGTGCCTCTCCCTGCGCGCTCATCTCACAGACCCTTCAATTCCGCGCGCACTTCGTCGATCAGCTCAGCCGCCTTGCTATTTTGCATACGCGCGATGTCGTCCTGATATTTGAGCAAAACGCCGAGCGTGTCGGTGACTTGTTGCGGATCAAGCGCCACAGCATCAAGCTCAGTCAGAGCTGTTGCCCAATCAAGTGTCTCTGCAACGCCGGGAGCTTTGAACAGATCCATCTTGCGCAACTTCTGTACAAAAGCCACGATCTCTTGCGTGAGACGTTCGGGCGCCTTTGGAGCCTTGGCTTTCAGAATGGCGCGCTCGCGCTCTTCATCGGGATAATCAACCCAATGATAAAGGCAGCGACGCTTCAGCGCGTCATGAATCTCGCGCGTGCGATTGGATGTCAGAATGACGATCGGTGGATGATCCGCTTTGATTGTCCCCAATTCAGGGATCGTCACCTGATAGTCCGACAAGACTTCGAGCAGGAAAGCTTCAAAGGCTTCATCCGTACGATCAAGCTCATCAATCAATAACACAGGCGCCCCTTGCGTTGAGGGCTCCAGAGCGCGCAGCAAAGCGCGCTTCACGAGATAACGCTCCGAGAAGACATCATGCTCCAGCCGCGCGCGATCCGTTTCGCCCGAAGCTTCGGCCAGGCGGATCGCCATCATCTGCTGCGCATAATTCCATTCATAGACTGCGGAGGCGACGTCGAGACCTTCGTAACATTGCAGACGAATGAGCGGGCGATTGAGGGCGCTGGCGAGAACCTTTGCAATTTCGGTTTTACCGACCCCCGCCTCACCTTCCAGAAAGAGCGGGCGTTGCAGGCGCAGCGACAGAAACAAGACGGTCGCCAGCGAACGATCTGCCACATAGTTGGCGCGATTGAGCAACGAGAGCGTTTCGTCGATGGAAGCGGGCAATTGTATCACGGGGCACCCTTTCTTGAGGGCGCACCATGCCATCTGCGGCGCGCCCGTGCAAACGGGCGAGGTGGCGGGCGCCTAGCCCGCAACCTTCGAGAAGTCGGCCACGCCGTGCATCGCTGCGCGCAATTCATTGAGAAGGCGCAGGCGATTAAGGCGCTTGGCAGCATCAGCATCATTGACAGTGACGGCAACGAAGAAGGCATCCACCGGTGCACGGAGCCTGGCCAGCGCGCTCATGGCGCCAGCAAAATCTTCACGCCCTGCTTGGGACGCAGCTTCCTGTGCGGCCGCCTGAACGGCATTGGCCAGCGCATGTTCTTCGTCCTGTGCACGCAGATGGGCAGCATGCGGCTCATTGAAGCCCTTGCCGCCGTCCGTCTCTTTCTTCTCTTCCGCGCGGATGATGTTGACTGCACGCTTGTAGCCCGCGAGCAGGTTTTTGCCATCCTCCGTTTCAAGGAAGGAGCCCAGCGCTTCAACGCGACGCAAGATCATCAAGAGATCATCAGACCTGCCGGCGCCAATCGCCGCATCAATCAAATCATGACGCGCACCTGCATCACGCAGATAGACTTTCAGGCGGTCAATGAAGAAGGCAAGGAGATCACGCGCCACAGCCTTCTCATCCGCGACACGTATCTTCTGCGCAGCAAGACCCCAGCCAAAGAGTTCAAGCAAATTCACGCGCAGCTTGTTTTCGAGAACAAGGCGAATGACGCCGAGTGCTGCACGCCGCAATGCGTAGGGGTCTTTCGAGCCCGTCGGTTTTTCATCAATCGCCCAGAAGCCCGTCAACGTGTCGATCTTGTCAGCGAGTGCGACCGCAATCGAGACCGGGCTGTTTGGCACGCGGTCAGAGGGGCCTTGCGGCTTGTAATGATCTTCGATCGCGGCGCAGACATCCGCATCTTCACCCTGAATTTGAGCATAACGACGGCCCATCAGACCTTGCGTCTCAGGGAACTCCCCGACGACTTCGGTCATCAAATCGGCTTTGGCAAGCGCGGCTGCACGCTGTGCTTTGGCTGCATCAGCACCGCTCAAGGATGCGAGTGTCTTACTCAAAGCCCGAATACGCTCCACGCGCTCGCCTTGTGTACCGAGCTTTTCGTGGAACACCACATTGAGATGAGCGAGCTTCGCGATACGCTGATCAAGCGTCTTGTTGAGATCAAGATCAAGCTTCTTGGCTGCATCTGCATAAAGCGCGGCATCGGGCAGCGGCTTGCGATCCGTCTGCCAGAAATAGAGCGCATCAGACAGGCGCGCCCGCACGACGCGACCATTGCCTGCGGCGATTGCCTTGCCACCATCTGTCGCCTCAATATTGGAGACGAGCAGGAAGCGATTGGCGAGTTGCTCCGTGCCCTGCTTGCGCAGCACGAAGCACTTCTGATTGGCGCGAATGGTGGCGCGGATCACTTCAGCCGGGATATCGAGAAAGGCCTCATCGAAAGAGCCCATGAGGACGACGGGCCATTCCACAAGGCCCGCGACTTCATGCAAAAGCGCATCATCTTCGACAAGCTCAAGCCCATTGGCGAAAGCAAGATCCTTGGCATCATGCAAAATGATGTCCCGACGGCGCGCGGGGTCGAGCACCACCTTCGCTTTCTCAAGCGCGGGCACATAATCATCAAAGCGGCGCACGGCGAATTCAGCCGGCGCCATGAAACGATGACCGCGCGTGATATTGCTGGCCTTGATGCCATCAACTTCAAAAGGCACGACTTGCGGATCTTCCGTCTCAGGGCCGAAGCTTGCAATGATGGAATGCAACGGACGCACCCAACGCAGCGCATCGCTGTTGGATGATGACTTGCCCCAGCGCATGGATTTCGGCCAAGGAAAGCTGCGAATGATGACGGGCAGCACTTCAGCCAGCACCTCGATCGTGTCGCGGCCTTTGCGCTCGATCACGGCGACATAGAATTCGCCCTTGCCCTTGGGGTCTGCCTCGACCTTTGCTTCATCAAGCGAGGCAAGGCCAGCGCTTTTCAAAAAGCCCTGCACGGCCGCCTCAGGCGCACCGACGCGGGGGCCCTTCTTCTCTTCGCGCGTGTCGGGCTGGCGGGCGGGCAGGCCCACAAGATTGAGCGCGAGGCGGCGGGGCGTCGCGTAGGCAGCGGCCCCTTCATAGGTGAGGCCACGCTCCACCAAGGCATCCGTGACGAGCTTCTTCAAATCCGCAGCGGCCTGCGCCTGCATACGGGCGGGAATTTCCTCGGAGAAGAGTTCTAGCAGAAGGTCAGGCATCGGATGTTGCGGCTCGGCTGGGGGCCTGATGGCCCGGTCTGGGCGTTGCCGTACAACGGACGAGGCGAGCTGTCGAGCGGGGGAGGCTTGGTCCCTGCCGCATCCCCCGCTACAAGGGGCCATGGCATCTGACGTCACTCTTGCTGCAGCCGCGCTGGCGGGTCTGCTATCCTTTCTGAGCCCCTGCGTACTTCCGCTGGTGCCGCCCTATCTGACCTTCATCGCCGGGACCACGGTTGAGGAATTAGCAGAAGAGGGCGAGCGAGGGGC
>CAZLBA010000037.1:9487-18143 GCA_964557555.1 uncultured Beijerinckia sp. | reverse complement strand
CTCCGCAATCCTTTTTGTGCTGGGATTTTCCACGGTCTTTGTTGCGCTGGGCGCCACGGCCTCTGTCTTCGGCCAATTCATCCGGACTTATCTTGATCTGCTCTCCTATGCGGCGGGTGTCGCGATCATGGCGATGGGCCTGCACTTTCTGGGCGTCTGGCGCTTTGCCTTCCTGTATCGGGAGGCGCGGATGCAGGTGGAGAAACCGGTCGGCCTCTGGGGCGCCTATGTCATGGGGCTGGCTTTTGCGTTTGGCTGGACACCCTGCATCGGCCCGATCCTTGCCGCCATTCTGGCTGTGGCCAGTTCGGAAGATACTGTGACGCGCGGCGCCACCCTGCTGGCTGTCTATTCGGCAGGGCTTGGTGTGCCGTTTCTGCTGGCGGCGCTGGCCATTGAGCCCTTCTTTCGCTTCATCAAGCGGTTCTCCCGCCATTTCGCCAAGGTGGAGCGGGTTGTTGGTGTCCTGCTCGTTCTGACTGGCATCGCTTTCCTGACGGGGGGGATGCAGACGCTGTCTTTCTGGCTGCTTGAAACCTTCCCCGCCCTTGCGCGGCTGGGATAGGCGCCTGCCCATTCTTGCTTTGTGGTTGCGCTCTTCAGATGAGGCGCTAAGACTGAACACAACCACAACGGCATCAAGGGGGAGGATCCATGCCGCGGCTTGAGGAAGCAAAATCGCGCATTCTGACCACTCACACCGGCAGCTTGCCGCGACCGGATTCGCTTTCCGCTCTGCTTTTCGCGCGGATGACCAAGCAGCCTTATGATGCTGAGGCACTGAAGCGCGAGACCACGGAAGCGGTTGCTGCAACTGTGCGCACGCAGCTGGAGATGGGTATCGACATTGTCAGCGATGGCGAACAGTCGAAGACCAGCTTTCAGCTCTACGCTACCGATCGCCTTGGCGGCATCGAACCCATCACGCCCGCGCTTGGCGAATATCGCACGCGCGAGAATATGGCCTTCCCCAAGACCTATGTTGGAGGTGCCCATTCGGGTTCGCAGCGTGCACGTTGGGCCTGCACCGGCCCCTTGACCTACGCCAATCTCGAACCGCTGAAGCGGGATCTTGAAAATCTGAAGGCGGCTTTGAAAGGCCTTGATCCTGTCGATGTCTTCATGCCGTCTGTCTCGCCTTCAAGCTGCGCGGGCACGATGGAAAATCGCTACTACAAGAGCGATGAAGAGCATGTGGAAGCTGTCGCTGAAATCATGCGGGTGGAATATGAAACCATCGTCGCAGCGGGCTTTTGTGTGCAGATCGACGATCCGCGTCTTGCCATGCATTATATGCTGGCACCAGATGAGACGATCGAAGATGCGCGCAAATGGGCTGCGCGCCGGATCGAGATCTTGAACCATGCCTTGCGCAATGTGCCGGAAGATCGCGTGCGTCATCACACTTGCTACGGCATCAATATGGGGCCGCGCACGTCTGACATGGAGATGAAACATCTCGCTGATCTCGTGGTGAAGATCAAAGCGAAATATTACTCCTTTGAAATGGCCAATCCACGCCACGAACATGAATGGCGCGTGTGGCAGAATGTGAAGCTGCCCGATGGCAAGGTGCTGATGCCCGGTTGCATCACCCATGCTTCGGTGATTGTTGAACATCCTGAGCTGGTGGCCGAGCGCATTCTCAAGGTCGCCAATATCGTTGGCCGCGAAAATGTCATCGCCAGCACAGATTGCGGCTTTGCCTCCACCCTCAACCCGGCGCATCGCCCGGAAATTGAAGACGAGGTCGTATGGGCGAAGTTCCAGTCGCTGCGTGATGGAGCGCGCTTGGCGACGCAGGAGTTGTGGAAGTAAGGCAGTCATAAACAACGCGGCCCGCTGCTCCCACGGGCCGCGTTCTTATGGGAAAGGCGGCTGCGGTTCCTTCACCGCAACACGGTCGCCGCCACCCACCAGTCGGCATGATCCCTGCGCAGCACATGAGCTGCAGTCAAGGCAGCGCGTCGCGTCTCAAACAAGGCAAAGCATGTCGCACCAGAGCCTGACATGCGCGCAAGCTTGCAGCCGCGGCCGGCAGACAGAACAGCGATCACATGATTGATGACTGGCGCAATCACTTGCGCTGCATCTTCCATGTCGTTGCGCCCCTTTTTCAGAAGCGGCAGCAAAGCTTCAAAGCTCATGCCATCACTCACAAGCGGATGCGCGCCAAAGCCGGCGCTCTCACCGGGCTTCAAACCCAAGCGGGCAAAGACCGCCTTTGTCTCCACCGCCACGCGGGGATTGACGAGAACTGCATAAAGAGGGGGCAGCTTCAGTTGCGCTCCAAGATCGCCGCCGACACCCCGCATCATCCGCGCGCGTGAGCTGACACAAACGGCCACATCAGCACCAGTTGCGCGTGCAGCTTCCATCACGCGCTGATCATCCATCGCCAGATCATTGGCGCGGGCGAGAAGACGCAAGGCAGCTGCGGCATCGGCTGACCCCCCGCCAATGCCTGCGGCAATCGGCAAGGTCTTGTCGAGATGAAAGCTACCCAGCTGCAGACCGGGAACACGCGCCGCCAATTCACGCGCAGAGCGCAGCACGAGATTATCGGCCTCCTCGCTCAACATGGCTGCACCAAAACCCGACATGGTGAGCGAGAGCGTTTCAGCTGGTACAAAGCTCAAGCGATCAGCAATACCTGCGAAGACGACGAGGCTTTCAAGCTCATGCCATCCATCGTCGCGGCGCTTGTTGATATGCAGCGTAAGATTGATTTTTGCGCGGGCGCGCTCAATCAGAGGCGCCTCAGCCGCCATTTTTATCGCTGCCTTGGGAAGGGCTGGCCGTTGCCGGCTTAGGGTCATCTTCAAGACCGTTGGCGATCTTCTTCAAGATGCGCTCAAGATCTTCCGGCTCAGGATTAAGATCGCGCGCATGGTTCCACTGGAAATAGGCTTCGAGCTTGCGTCCCACGCGCCAATAGGCATCGCCCAGATGGTCATTGATGACGGGGTCGCCGGGGCGAATATCAACAGCCCTTTCCAGCTCACGCACCGCTTCTTCATAGCGGCCGAGGCGGTAATGAACCCAGCCAAGACTGTCGATGATATAGCCATCATCCGGCCGCAACTCGACCGCACGACGCAACAGCTTCTCGCCTTCTTCCAGATTGATGCCCTGATCAACCCAGGAATAGCCAAGATAATTGAGCACAAGCGGCTGCTCTGGATAAAGCTCCAGCGCCTTCTTGAAATCAGGCTCCGCCTTCGCCCACTGCTTTGAGCGTTCATAGGCAATGCCGCGGAAATAGAAAAGCGTCCAGTCGCCGCGCTTGGGCTCTGGCACCAGAGCAATTACGCGCGTAAAGGTCTCTGCCGATTCCTTATAGAGTTTGCGCGAACGCTGGACATTGCCCAAGGCGGAAAGGGCATCAATGTCTTTGGGGCGGCGCGCCACGATGGCTTCAAGATGTTTGGTCGCTTCTTCAGCCTTGCCCATGGCCTCCAGCACAAGGCCCGCTTGTGCCTCAGCCAAACCATATATCGGGGATGTTTCTGCAATGAGATCATAAGCATCAAGCGCGCGTTCATATTGCTTCACACGCTCATAGCTGTCGCCCAAGGTAAGCGCTGCCAGCGCGTGATCGGGCGCGAGATAAAGCGCAAGGCGCAGATAGACCATGGCCACCAGCGCATCATTCTGCTGGCTGCCGATCAGGCCGAGGCCGAATAGGACTTCCGCTGCGCCTGCACCTGCGGAGCGCACGATCGGCTCCAGCTGTTCACCGCGATCAAGCCGTTGCAGAGCCTCGCGCACCGTTGGATGGCGCGGCAGCAAACGGTCAAAAGCGAGATAGACATTGCGCGCTTCGGTACGATCCCCACGCCGCGCAAGGGAACGGGCATAGGCATCGACAATGCGCAAGCTCGTATTGTCGATATCATATGCAGCCTTTAGCCGCTTCACGGCTTCGGCACCCTGCCCGCTCATCTCCAGCATCAAGCCGATGTGAAACTGGCGGAAGAGATCAAAACGCTCATCATTCAGGCGGTCGATGGAGTCGATCGCACGGCGCACATCGCCCGCACCAACCAAAGTCCAGGCGCTGAGCAGCATGGCGGTCAGATCGCGCTGGCGGCCACCACCTGCACGCCCCAATTCTTCACGCGCCTGCCCCCACTGCTTGGCGCGGATCGAGCGCGCAGCCAGCACCATTTGGATGAGTGCATTGCGCGAGTCCGCTTTGACCAGACGTTGCGCCAACTCAACCGCCTCACGCATGTCACCATTCGACAGGGATGCGATGAAGGCGCGTTCGGCAAGATCGCGATTGCGCGGATCGTGGCGCAGTGCCTCGCGGAAGAAAGTTGCAGCCGCCAGCGTGTCGCGATCTGCCCCGGCAATGAGCCCTGCAAGATAGCTCCCGGCTGCACCGCTTCGCACCTCAAAGGGCGTGGAGCTGCGGGTGGCATTTGTCTGCTTCTTTTGCTGGGCCGGCTGTTGGGCGGGTTGCGGCTGTTGTCCCTGCGCCTGTGCATCCATGCTGGTAAAGCCCACCGCCAGAGCGAGGGCAAGGGACAGGCAGGGACGCAGCAGATGGTTCTTGAGCGACACGGGGCGGTCTTTCTGGGTCAGGCGTCACCATTCGACGCGAGCTGCACCGGACCGGAGAGTCGCCGGAGCCGATGCAGCCCGAACATGGCGGGTTTGCCGTCCCGCGGCAAGAGCCGGAGATGAGCTTAGCCGAGGTCGATCATCCGCTGAACACTGGCACGCGCCCGGTCCGCAATCGCCGGATCAATCACCACTTCCTCGCTCATGGTAAGCAGGCTATCGAGGATCTTGGGCAGGGTGATCATTTTCATATGCGGGCACAGATTGCAGGGGCGGACAAACTCCGTCACGCCCATGGTCTCAGTGGCCACATTGTCAGCCATGGAACATTCGGTGACGAGCAGCACCTTGGGGGGCTTTTCCTTGCGCACGAAATCAATCATGGCAGCCGTGGAGCCTGAGAAGTCGGACACTTCAACCACTTCCCGTGGGCATTCGGGATGGGCGATGATCTTGATCGAGGGATCATCGGCGCGATAGCGCAGGATCTCTTCAGCCGTGAAACGCTCATGCACTTCGCAAGACCCCTTCCAGCTGATCAGCTGAACCTTGGTCTGAGCCTGCACATTCTGGGCGAGATATTGATCGGGCAGGAAGATGACGCGATCGACGCCCAGGCTCTCAACGACTTTCAAGGCATTTGAGGACGTACAGCAGATATCAACCTCTGCTTTCACCTCGGCGGACGTATTCACATAGGCCACAACAGGGACGCTGGGATAGGCCGCCCGCAGCGCACGGACATCTGCACCCGTGATCGATTCCGCCAGAGAACATCCCGCTTTGCGGTCGGGGATAAGCACCGTCTTGTCCGGGCTGAGCAATTTCGAGGTTTCGGCCATGAAATGCACGCCGCCCTGCACGATGACATCTGCATCGGAGCTGGCGGCAAGCTTGGCGAGTTGAAGCGAGTCACCCACGACATCCGCGACGCAATTGTAGATCTCCGGCGTCTGATAATTATGCGCCAGAATGACGGCATTGCGGACCTTCTTCAGGTCATTGATTGCCTTCACGTAAGGTGCGTGGAAGGGCCATTCGACGGGAGGCATGACAGCCTTTACCCGCTCGTAAAGATGCGCGGTCTCGCGCTCCACTTCAGGGGTGAAACGCAAGTCAGGACGGGGCAGTTGGGGCCAGCGTGAGGCCGGAGCCCCGGCGGGGCGGTCGAGAACAAGGTTGGCAGCAGCGGTCATGGCTCGCTCCGATTATACTCGCCCAGAGCATAAGGGGGGTCAAAGAAAACTCGCCGCTGAGGTGGCGAGGCTTATGCTCGGTTCGAGTATTACCTAATGCGGCACCCGCGGCTTGTCCATAGCCAGTCACCGAATTGTCAGACGTCCCTCAAGGCTGGGGCGCAGGCCGATGTAAGGGTCCCCCTTCCGGCTGCGGTCAACCATGGGAAAGGCCCCGACCTGCCGCTTGAGCTGGGACTTGGGCTCTGTCTCGTCCGGCACGGAGGCCAGATCGGCCTTACCGCCGATGGTAAGAGCGGCCAGCTGTAAAATGGGCTCCTGCTGGCCCGCTTGTGCAAGGGCCAGAGAAAGGGTGAGGCCCACAACGCCCACCACCGCCAATCTGGGCAAAGAACGCATGAAACACCACGCAAACGCAACGCCGCGAAACTCCGCGCAAGACGAGCTTGGGCGAGGTTGTTTGAGGCTGGGTTACGGGGGCTGTGGGATGAGTGTTTCGGATTGGGACAAGGCAGGCTCTCCTTTTCCATTGAGGAACCGAGCCGAGATCCGTTGCTCATGCCAAGGCGCGCACACCCATGTAAAGCAGCGCGCCCGCCATGAATCCGATGAACCGTGCCTCAATTTGCAGCGGATCAATCTTGCCTTCCGTGGCCAGAAACATCAGCGGCAGATCAATGAGCAGCGAAATGCCGATCAGGATCATCAAGGCCGGCACAGGCCCGTCATGGATCACCGAAAATTGCAGGCTGGCGATGCCAAGGGCAAGACCAGCCAGCGCCATCAAGGCGATATAGATGTTGCGCGCGCTGAGCATCACGCGGTGCTCGCGGCCTTTTTGCCAAGCGCAGATTGCGCGGCGGCCAGACGTGCAATCGGCACGCGGAAGGGTGAGCAAGAGACGTAATCGAGCCCTGTCTTCTCACAAAAAGCGATCGAGGCTGGGTCACCGCCATGCTCGCCGCAAATGCCGAGCTTGATATCGCTGCGCGTGGCGCGCCCGCGCTCGGCCGCGATCTTCACCAATTCGCCAACACCGTCCTGATCAAGCGTCACAAAGGGATCGGCAGGCAGGATACCCTTCTGGGTATAGGAGCCGAGGAAGGAGGCCGCATCGTCACGCGAGATACCGAGTGTCGTCTGCGTCAGATCATTCGTGCCGAAGGAGAAGAACTCAGCTGTCTGCGCAATCTCTGCCGCCCGCAGGGCTGCACGTGGCAGCTCAATCATGGTGCCAATGTGATAGGGAACCGTGACGCCGGTTTCCTTGGCAACAGCTTGCGCCATAGCCACGATGCGCTCCTTGATGAGATCAAGCTCAGCGCGTGTCATGACAAGCGGTACCATGATTTCAGCCGTCACAGGCTTGCCGGTTTTCTTGCCCGCCTCGACGGCGCCTTCAAAGATCGCACGCGCCTGCATTTCTGCGATTTCGGGATACCGGACTGCAATGCGCACGCCGCGGAAGCCGAGCATGGGATTGAACTCATGCAGTTCTGCTGCACGGCGCTTCAACTTCTCCGCGCTTGCGCCCATGGCCTTGGCCACTTCTGCGATTTCCTCATCCGTATGCGGCAGGAATTCATGCAGCGGAGGATCGAGCAGCCGGATCGTGACGGGCAGGCCCGACATGATCTCGAACAGCTCTGCAAAATCCTTTCGCTGCATGGGCAGCAATTTTGCCAGCGCGTGACGACGACCGGCTTCATCATCGGCCAGAATCATTTCACGCACGGCGACGATGCGGTCGCCTTCAAAGAACATATGTTCGGTCCGGCAAAGGCCGATGCCATCCGCGCCAAAATTGCGCGCGACACGCGCATCGGCAGGCGTTTCGGCATTGGTACGCACCTTCATGCGGCGCACGCTGTCAGCCCATTCCATGATGCGCGCGAAATCGCCGGAGAGTTCTGGCTGCAACATATCAACGGCACCTTCGAGCACCTGGCCAGTCGAACCATCAACGGTGATGATATCGCCCTTCTTCAGCACCTTGCCCGCGCAGCTCAAAGTCTGGGCTGCATAATCGACGCGGATTGAGCCAGCACCCGACACACAGGGCTTGCCCATGCCGCGCGCGACCACCGCTGCGTGAGAGGTCATCCCGCCGCGAGTCGTTAGAATGCCTTCTGCCGCATGCATACCGTGAATATCTTCGGGCGAGGTTTCAACACGCACAAGGATGACCTTGTGGCCTGCCGACTTCAGCTGCTCGGCTTCATCCGAGTTGAACACGATCTCACCGCAGGCTGCGCCGGGCGACGCGGGAAGTCCCGTGCCGATGATCTTGCGCTCCGCCTTCGGATCAATGGTGGGATGCAACAACTGATCGAGCGAAGCGGGATCCACGCGCGTAATCGCTTCTTCCTTCGTCAAAAGCCCTTCGCTTGCCATATCAACGGCGACTTTGAGAGAGGCTTTCGCGGTGCGCTTGCCATTGCGGGTTTGCAGCATCCAAAGCTTGCCACGCTCGACCGTGAACTCCACGTCCTGCATGTCGCGATAATGCTTTTCGAGAAGCTGCGTGGCGCGGACAAATTCAGCGAAACAGTCCGGCAGCGCCTTTTCCATCGAAGGCTTGTCAGAATGGGCCGCGATGCGCGCAGCTTCCGTGATGTTTTGCGGCGTGCGAATGCCAGCCACCACATCTTCGCCCTGCGCGTTGATGAGGAACTCGCCATAAAGTTCACGCTCACCAGTCGAAGGATTGCGCGTGAAAGCAACGCCTGTCGCAGAGGTCTCGCCCATATTGCCAAAGACCATGGCCTGCACATTGACGGCCGTGCCCCAGCTTTCGGGAATGTCATTGAGCCTGCGATAGGTGATGGCGCGCTGGTTCATCCAGGAGCCGAATACAGCGCCAATTGCACCCCACAATTGCTCCCGCGGAT
>CAZLBA010000037.1:0-9477 GCA_964557555.1 uncultured Beijerinckia sp. | reverse complement strand
GAGTGGTAAATCACCGCCCACGGCTTGGCGAATTTGTTCGCGCGGATCTTGCGGGAAGGGCTTGCCCTTATTGGTCTCAACGCAAGCCTTGTAGCGCGTCACGATCTCGCGCCAGTCAGCGGCATCAAGATCAGTATCCATCATGTGACCATGCAGGTCTTTGTATTCTTCCAAGATCTCTTCGAAATTGTGATGATCGAGATCAAGCACCACATTTGAATACATCTGAATGAAGCGGCGATAGCTGTCCCAGGCGAAACGCTCATCACCAGCCGAGGCCGCAAGCGCCTGCACGGTTGCATCATTGAGACCGAGATTGAGCACCGTATCCATCATGCCCGGCATGGAGGCGCGTGCGCCTGATCGCACCGACACCAGCAGCGGGTTATTGGCATCACCGAAAGAGCGCCCCGTCAGCTTGCCAATGTGATCGAGCGCAGCATCGACTTGCATACGCAGCTCATCGGGATATTTGCGCCCATTGGCATAGAACCAGGTGCAGAGTTCTGTCGTGATGGTAAAGCCGGGCGGCACCGGAAGCCCAAGGTTCGACATTTCCGCCAGATTGGCGCCTTTGCCGCCGAGCAGATTGCGCATTTCGCTCGCGCCTTCAGCCTTGCCGTCGCCGAAGGTGTAGACCCACTTGGCCATGATGAACCTCTTGAGCTTCTGCCGGGGGAGGAGGAGGACCGACATTCGCAAGCCCATCCCATGGCGCAATTCAGCCAGCGGATCAATAAGACGAGAGGGCGAAGTCAGCCGGAATCCGCGGCAATCCCGCCCAAAGTGGTCGGCCAGCCGAAAAGACGGCCAAGTTCAGGCTGGTGGCGTGACTTTGGCCAGTTGCCACCCCATATGATTGCGGCTGCGGCGCGGGGGGTGTAAGCCTGCGCCGCTCCCAACCCTTCAGAAAGCGACCGCCTTGAACAGCAAAACCCCTCTGCTTGACCGCGTGCCCAGCCCCAAGGAGCTGCGCGCCCTCCCTGAAAAGGAGTTGCGTCAGCTGGCGGATGAGCTGCGTCAGGAAACCATCGACGCCGTGTCCGTTACTGGCGGACATCTGGGCGCCGGGCTGGGCGTGGTCGAGCTGACGGTTGCCTTGCATTATGTGTTCAACACGCCCGATGACCGGTTGATCTGGGATGTTGGCCATCAGGCCTATCCGCACAAGATACTGACCGGCCGGCGCGACCGCATCCGCACGCTGCGTCAGGCGGGGGGCTTGTCTGGCTTCACCAAGCGTTCCGAAAGTGAATATGACCCTTTCGGAACGGCGCATAGCTCCACCTCGATCTCTGCCGGACTCGGCATGGCCGTCGCGCGCGATCTCAAAGGCGCGCGCAACAATGTTGTGGCGGTGATTGGCGATGGCGCCATGTCTGCCGGCATGGCCTATGAGGCCATGAATAATGCAGGCGCGCGTCACTCACGCCTCATCGTGATCTTGAATGATAACGATATGTCAATCGCGCCGCCTGTGGGTGCGATGTCAGCCTATCTTGCACGTCTTGTCTCTGGTCCGACTTATCGCTCTTTGCGCGAGACGGCGAAGCAACTCGCACAACATCTGCCCAAATTTATCTATGACAAGGCCAAGCGTACCGAAGAATATTCACGCGGCTTCTGGACAGGCGGCACGCTTTTTGAAGAACTCGGTTTTTATTATGTGGGACCGATTGACGGGCACAATCTCGACCATCTGCTGCCCGTGCTGAAAAATGTGCGTGACATGGAAAAGGGCCCTGTGCTCGTTCATGTCGTGACGCAGAAGGGCAAGGGCTATGCGCCTGCTGAAGCCTCTGCCGACAAATATCATGGCGTGAATGCCTTTGATGTCGTGACCGGTACGCAGGCCAAACCCAAGGCCAATGCGCCCTCCTATACAAAGGTCTTTGCAGAAAGCCTCATCACTGAAGCCAAACATGATGACAAGATCGTCGCCATTACGGCGGCCATGCCTTCAGGCACAGGACTAGACCTCTTCGACAAAGCATTTCCTGATCGCTGCTTTGATGTCGGCATTGCCGAGCAACATGCGGTGACCTTTGCAGCGGGTCTTGCGACCGAGGGCTACAAACCCTTCTGTGCGCTTTACTCGACCTTCCTGCAGCGCGGCTATGATCAGCTCGTGCATGATGTGGCGATTCAAAATCTGCCGGTGCGCTTTGCCATTGATCGCGCCGGCTTGGTGGGTGCTGATGGGGCAACCCATGCAGGCTCGTTTGATGTCGCCTATCTCTGCTGCTTGCCGAATATGGTTGTGATGGCGGCAGCTGATGAGGCCGAGCTTGTCCATATGGTTGCAACTGCTGCCGCGCATAATGATGGCCCCATTGCTTTCCGCTATCCGCGTGGTGAAGGCATTGGTGTTGATATGCCCGCGCGCGGCTCTGTCTTGCCGATTGGCAAGGGGCGTGTGATGCGCGAAGGGCACGGTGTCGCGCTTGTCTCTTTCGGCACACGTCTGGCCGAGACGCTGAAGGCGGCAGAAGATCTGATGAGCCACGGCCTCACTGCCACCGTCATTGACGCGCGTTTCGCCAAGCCACTTGATCAGGATCTGCTGCGCAAGACGGCGCAAACACACGAGCTGATGATAACCATTGAAGAAGGCTCTTCAGGTGGTTTCGGTTCTGCGGTGATGCAATTCCTGAGCGAAGAGGGCCTGCTTGATACAGGCCGCCTGAAGCTGCGCGCCATGACGCTGCCTGACACATTTCAGGATCACGACCGACCCGACCGCATGTATGAAGCAGCCGGGCTTGATGCCAAGGGCATCACGCGCAAGGTGCTTGATGTGCTGGGACGTGACGCCACTTTACGCGGCAAGATTGCCTGACCCATGGCCCAGCGCGCCGACCTCTTGCTTGTCGAGCGCGGCCTGTTTGAGAGCCGCGCCAAAGCGCGCGCAGCCATTGAAGCAGGCCTTGTCAAAGTGGATGGCGTCGCGCTCAAGAAACCGTCCGAGGCACTGCGCGACGATGCCGTGATCGAGGCGCAAGCGGCGCATCCCTGGGTGTCGCGCGCCGGCGTGAAACTGGTGGGCGGGCTCGATCACTTCCGCATCAATCCGCACGCACGTATCTGCATGGATGTGGGCTCTTCGACAGGCGGCTTCACGCAGGTCTTGCTCTCGCGCGGCGCTGCGAGTGTCTATGCCGTGGATGTTGGGCGCGACCAGCTGCATGCGACTTTGCGCGCCGATCCGCGGGTGAAGGCCATGGAAGCAACCGATGCGCGAAACCTCACACGCCTACGGGTGCCCGATGCGCCCTCGCTGATCGTCTGCGATGCGAGCTTCATTTCGCTGCGGCTCGTTCTGCCTGTACCACTGTCGCTTGCCTGCGGTGACGCAGACCTCATCGCGCTCATCAAGCCACAATTTGAGGCTGGCCCTGAGCGGGTGAAAAAAGGCATTGTGCGCGACGCATCTGTGCATGATGAGGTTTGCAACACCATCCGTCTTTTCATTGAAACACAAGGCTGGAAGGTCAGCGGTATGATCCCCTCACCCATTGAAGGGGGTGATGGCAATCGCGAATTTCTGCTCCACGCGAAGAAAGTCCACTCATGAATCTGCGCCAGTCACTCACCATCGAGCGCATGGGCCAGAAGGGCGAAGGCCTCGCCCGCACGGACAAGGGCCTTATTGCAGTGCCCTATGCTCTGCCTGGTGAAATGATCTTGGCGGAAGTGGATGGCGAGCGCGCCAATCTGGTCGAGGTCACCACGCCTTCGCCTGACCGGATCGCGCCCTTCTGCAAATATTTCACCATTTGCGGCGGCTGCGCTGTGCAAACATGGACTGCAAGCGCCTATCACGCATGGAAGCGCAGCCTTGTGGTGCAAGCGCTTGAGCATATGAAAGTGAAGGCCGATGTTGCGCCCATGATGGATGCACATGGCGAGGGCCGCCGTCGCGTGACCTTTCATGCACGCTTCGATCGAGATGCCTTGGGTCGTACAGAAACGATACTCGGCTTCATGCGCGCACGCAGTCATGACATGGTGCAACTCGACCACTGCCCCATCCTCGCGCCCTCACTCAGCACGGCGCTGCCTGCTGCGCGTGCGGTTGCGCAGATCTTGAGCCAACTCGCCAAGCCGCTCGACATTGTTGTCACGGCAAGCCTCGAAGGGCTCGATGTTGATTTTCGCGGAACCGGCAAACTCTCATTCGAAATTGTTCAGGCGCTGGTGTCGCTCGCCGGCAAGCTTGATCTCGCGCGCCTTTCTAACCACGGCGAGATCCTGATCGAGCGGCGTGCGCCCCTCATTCAAATGGGCAAAGCGCGTGTGGCGCCTCCTCCCGGTGGTTTTTTGCAGGCCACTGAACGGGGCGAGGAGATTCTGGCGCAACTCGTGATGCAGGGCATTGGCAAGGCCAAGCGTGTAGCTGACCTTTTTGCAGGCTCAGGCACCTTCACCATGCGCCTCGCTGAACAGGCAGAGGTCCATGCAGTTGAAAGTGATGCTGCCGCCCTTGCTGCGCTTGAGCGTGGCGCGCATAACACGCAAGGACTTCGCACGGTGACGAGCGAGCGGCGCGACCTCTTCCGCCGTCCCTTGCTGCCGGTGGAGCTCACCCGTTTTGACGCGGTGGTGATGGACCCGCCGCGCGCCGGGGCAGAGGCGCAGGCACAGGATCTGGCAAAGAGCGCGGTGCAGACTGTTGTGAGCGTCTCCTGCAATGCCCAGACCTTCGCGCGGGATGCCAGGATCCTTCTGGAGGGCGGCTATCAGCTCAATCTGGTCACCCCTGTCGATCAGTTTCGCCATTCCGCCCATGTCGAACTGGTGGGCCTCTTCCAGCGTCCGGCCAACAAGAGCAAAAGGCGGACGCGGCTGCTTGGCTGATCGGAGCGGGCTGCGACAACGTATAGGGGGCAAAGGGGCTCAAATGGGCTGTAAAAGCCTGCCCTTCCCCCTCGCCTGTCGCCCCCGTCTCGGATAAATAAGCGCCATGACCACGACCCTTGCCCCCCCTCCCGCTTCGGCCAAGGCCGATCTCGTCTCGCGTTTCGCCGCCATCATCGGCGAGCGCTATGTGCTCACCAATGCCGACGATATGGCGCCTTACCTGAAGGAAGAGCGCGATCTGTGGCATGGCAAAGCGATCTGCGTGTTGCGCCCGGCCTCCACGCAGGAAGTCTCGCAGATCATGAAGCTCTGCTACGAGACCAACACCTCTGTCGTACCGCAGGGCGGCAATACGGGCCTTGTGGGTGGCCAGACGCCCGACACCAGCGGCAATCAGGTGGTGCTCTCGCTTGGGCGCATGGACAAGGTGCGCGAGATCGACACGGCCTCAAACACTGCCACGATTGAAGCGGGCCTACAGCTGATCCGCGTGCAGGAAGTGGCAGACGGTGTTGATCGTCTCTTTCCGCTCTCACTGGCCTCCGAAGGCTCTTGCACGCTTGGCGGCAATCTTGCCACCAATGCAGGCGGCACGCAGGTCATCACCTACGGTAATGCGCGTGATCTCGTGACGGGTCTTGAAGTGGTGCTGGCTGATGGCCGCATCATGTCGACGCTGTCGAAGCTGAAGAAGGACAATACGGGTTACGACCTGAAGCATCTCTTCATGGGATCGGAAGGCACGCTGGGCATCATCACGGCGGCTGTCGTCAAGCTCTACCCGAAGCCGCGTGCGCGCGAGACGGCCATTGTCGGCCTGCAAGATCCGCATAAGGCAACCGCCTTCCTGACCATGGCGCAGGAAATGGCAGGCAGCGATGTGAAGACTTTCGAACTCATGCCGCGCATTGGCATGGATTTCGTGATGAAACATGTCGCTGGCGCGCGTGAGCCGCTCAATGACAAGCACAAGTGGTATGTGTTGATCGAGCTTGCGTCGCAACTCGATACAGGCCTCTCCGACACCATGCTTGCCTTGCTTGAGCGTGCAGCGGAAGCTGAGCTGATTGAAGATGCGGCGGTTGCCACCTCGCTCGACCAGCGCGCTTATTTCTGGAAGCTGCGCGAAATGCTCGCTGACGTGCCCAAGCTCGAAGGCGGCTCGATCAAACATGACATCTGCGTGCCCGTGTCAAAGGTCGCAGACTTCCTCGATGAGGCTTTCGTCGTCTGTGAGAAGATGGTGCCGGGTTCACGCCTCGTGCCTTTCGGTCATCTGGGCGATGGCAATATCCACACCAATCTCAGCCAGCCGGTTGGCGCTGACAAGCAAGCCTTCCTTGATCGCTGGGTGGAGGTGAATGAAGCGGTCCACGCCATCGTTCACAAATATAATGGGTCGATCTCTGCCGAGCATGGTATCGGTGTGTTGAAGCGCGACCTGTTGCCGGGTGTGAAAGACCCTGTCGCGATGGAAGTGATGCGTTCCTTGAAAAAGGCGCTTGATCCGAAGAACATTCTCAATCCGGGCAAGGTGCTCTGATTGTCATGACAGCGGGGGAAGGTATGGAACCGTTCGATCTCTATTCACCGGTGATCGACGAAAATCCCTTCCCCTATTATGAGCGGCTGCGCGAAGATTTCCCTTGCTATTGGAGCGACAGCGCGCAGCTGTGGATCCTGTCCCGCTATGACGATATTTCGCGCGCGGCACAGGATTGGGAAACTTTCTCTTCCACCTCAGGCAATCTGATCGACGAAATTCCGGGGCGGGCGGGCGCGACGCTCGGCACCACAGATCCGCCGCGTCATGATCGTTTGCGCGCGCTATCTATGGCAGCTTTCTCGCGCAAGAGCCTTGGCGCTTTGACCGAACCCGCTGCTGCGATTGCGGATGCCTGCATTGATCGCATTCTGGCTGAGGGCAAATTCGACTTTGTCGAAGATTATTCGAGCCAGATCACGGTTGGCCTTTTGTTCAAGGCAATGGGCCTGCCTGCAATGGATCATGGCGAAATTCGCCGCAAGGTGATCTTGTCGGTTTCAACGGATAAGGCGCTGAAGGGGCGCAATCAGGAACAGCTCGACGCGTTCAGGTTCCTGTCTGAATTCATCACCAGCGAAGTGACGAAGCGTCGCGCCGATCCTAAAGATGATCTCATCACCGCACTGGCGGAAGCTGAGATTGATGGCGACCGCTTGAGCGAACGCGAAGTGGTGATGACGTCGGCCACCTTTGTGATGGCTGGTGTTGAATCACTCTCAAGCTTCATGAGCATGTTTGCGCTCAACCTGCACGACTATCCCGATGCGCGTCGGCGTATTGTGGCTGATGGCTCGCTGCTTGCAGGCGCGATTGAGGAGTCGCTTCGTTTCAACACCTCTGCGCAGCGTTTCAAGCGCGTCGTGGCGAAAGAAGTTGAGCTACATGGCAAAAGGCTGAAAGTTGGTGATCGCGTGGTGCTGGCCTATGGCTCCGGCAATCGCGACTGGCGGAAATTTCCCAATCCCGATGTCTATGACATTGAGCGCAAACCGCAGGGTCATCTGGGTTTCGGTGCCGGCAAACATTTCTGCCTTGGCAGCCAGATGGCGCGTCTGGTGACAGAACAAAGCATGCGCCGTTTTCTGGAACGCGTGCCAGATTTCCATCTCAGCGTGCCCAAGGTGGAATGGAATTCGTCGTCGAATTTCAGGAGCCCGGTGGCTCTGCCGATGGTGGTGGGGTGAGGCACGCACCTCCCTTCTCCCAGAGGGAGAAGGTGCCCGCCGATGCGGGCGGATGAGGGGTTACATTCTCTCAGAACAAAGCCCCGATCCCCTCATCAGTCAGCTCCGCTGACAGCTTCTCCCCATGGGAGAAGCGGAGCCTCTTATTAAAAGAACGAAGCGCTACATCTCGCCTGCTTCTCCCCATGAGAGAAGCAGGGTGCGTTCCAACCTCTCCCCACGAGAGAAGCGGGGGCCCCTCTCAGGGCGAGACCGGATGTTCGAGGGCGCGGAGAGCCGTGAGCGTGAGGGGGACGGGCACTGGCATGGGCGGTGTGATGGTGTGGAAGCTCGGCGCTGAAACCACGGGCGCGGGTGCCGGCTTTTGCATGCAATTTGCCAGCACATACCATTGCGCGATTTCTTCAATCGCATAAGCGCCACGATGACGGCGCATCAGGCCGCAGGCGGTGAGCTGCGTGCACCAGCGCGACACGGTCTTGGGTTCCATACGCGCAGCTTTTGAGATGCTGCTTGGGGCGACCGGCTCAAAAATGGGGCCAGCGCCCTGCATGATGCGAATATTCATGCTGCCGACCAACACATAGAAACAGGCCAGCGCGAATGAAATATCGTGTTCTTCTGCAAAGGCTGCAAGCCGCAGAAAATTGCCCTGCACATTGGCACAGAGCTGAGACAGGTGCTCAGGATCATGATTCATGGCAATGGTCTCGACAAGTAAGAAAGAAAAGGACGACGCAGCAAACGAAAGCTCAAACCGATTCAACTCCGAAGCTTTTCAGGCCCCGAAGCCACCATGTCCTGAACCGCAATTGGTTCAGAAGGCACGGTCAACGCGCAAGCGCGTTGAGATATTGCGCTCTTCTCCCGGCGCACCCGGCAAGGGCGAGCTGAGATTGACGGTTCCGAATTTGGATCTCAAATTCGCATATTGAAATTCGAGGCCAATATCGAAGCCGCGAAAGAATGAATAGGACAAGCCCGCACTCGCCGCCATCATCTGACTATCGGCCACGCGCAGAGATCCGGCGCGCGCCGTATCAAGCTGCAAATGACGCAGGCCGATTTCTGAACGAAGACGATCCGTCCATTGATGGCTCATGAATGCGGTGAGATTCCAGCCCGAAGTCGGATCATCCGCACGCGGTACGGTGACCAGCGCTGTCGAAACGCGACTCATGGAGGAGGAGACGGGGAAAGATGCAGCCCCGAAAGACGAGGCGCTGGTCCCCATCTGGAAACAAGTGAGAACCGGTGGCAGATGCAACATGCCCATGCCAATGGGCGTGCAGAGCTGCAGCGCGGAAGAAAGAGACGGGACAAGCACAGGTTTAGGAGCGGATGCGATCGCCAGATCGCCCGCTTGCGCCGTCGCTGATGAGAGGGCTAGCAGTCCAACAACTGCACTCCCGATGAAATCGTGCCGCATCAAAAAAAACTCCAAACACCTTTCTTTGGAGATCCGCCGTTCAAAACATCGCAGTACAAAGACCCCGGCGCCGGAGCGCCGGGGTCGATTTCAAATTAGAAGCTACGCTCGACGCGGAGCTTGGTGGTGAAGTTATCGACATTCAGGCCCTGAAGGGCAGGAGCAGTGGACGCCCAGTTCTGAACCTGATTCTTCAGCTTTCCGTACTGAACTTCGACGCCAATATCGAGGTCACGAACAGGCGAGTACACCAAACCTGCAGCATAAACCTGCAACTGTCCCTTGCCCCACTGGATCCCGGCGCTGCTATCTTTAACCTTGGGCGGGTTGATCTCAACATAACCAGCGGTGAAATTTGAACGCAGGTTTGAGGTCCAGTAGTGCGTGAAGGCACCAGCGACATTCCAGCCCGTGACAGTGTCAAATGTGCTTGAGCTGGTAACTTGCAGATTACTGTC
>CAZLBA010000036.1:15985-23982 GCA_964557555.1 uncultured Beijerinckia sp. | reverse complement strand
CTTTGTCATGGCGCTGGGTTGCGGGATTGCAGACAGTGGCCAAAACCTATCTCGCGACCGCTGAGAATATTTCGCGCTTCACCAATGGTCGCTTTGCGCCGAAAGGGTTGGCGCAAGAAGCTGTTGCGTTGAGCGAAGCGCCTGTGGGTGCTCCGAAAGACCTGCGGCCTCTGTATGCTTATGATCGCTCAAAGCCTGCCTTGCTGCTGATCACGCATGAGGACATGCATCCAGAGAGTCTCTTTGCGAAAAGTGATGGCATTGAGTCTGCCGTCTTCGCCAATGATCGGGATCTTTTATGGGGTGAGGCGGCGGGCGACTTCATCACTGCTTGTGCGGATGAGACAGCAGCACGTGTCTCCGCAAATTTCGGTTGCCGATCAGATGTGATCGGCAAGCTTGATGCAGATGGGCTGATCGAAGCCGCCAGAAAAAATAATCTGAAGCAGATCGTAACCGCCTATGCGCCCGTTGGTCCTGTGGCCGACAAATTGGCGCAACTTGCTCCAACGCTTGCTGCCGAAGGTATCGCTCTGGTCGAGATTCGCCGCCATTGGGACAGTGCTTTCTGGCCACATGCGAAGAAGGGTTTCTTCCCATTCAAAGGGCAAATTCCAACGCTGTTGCGTGAGATCGGATTGATATGACGGGTCTGCTCAACATTGTGTGGTTTAAGCGCGATCTTCGCGTCGAGGATCATCGTGCATTAGCGCACGCAGCGCAACGAGGTCCTGTTCTGCCGCTCTATATCGCTGAACCCGATTTTTGGGCCCAGCCAGATTCCTCTGCGCGACAATGGGCATTTGTTGAAGAAAGTCTAGGCGAACTGCAACAAGCGTTAGAAAGATTGGGGCAGCCACTTTGCATCATGATTGGTGATGCAGCCGACATCTTCAAAAGGATTCACGCAGAATATGGCATTGCGAGTCTGTGGAGCCATGAAGAGACAGGCAATGGCTGGACCTTTGCGCGTGACCTTGCTGTCGCAGCATGGGCGCGAGAGGCGGGCATTCCATGGCATGAGCCAAGGCAATTTGGCGTCATACGTCGTTTGAAGTCACGCGATGGATGGGCCAGCGCATGGGATCGGGACATGGCTGAGCCGTTGACACCATCTCCACGAGCGCTCCCACCAATTGCGGGTAATTGGCCGACGCATATCCCAACTTTTGCTGAGCTTGGTATTCACCCCGATCCGTGTCCGCATCGGCAGCGCGGCGGCAGGGCAGCGGCGCTCGCTACTCTGGACAGTTTTCTGAATGAACGAGGTCGCGCCTATCGCTACCAAATGTCGAGTCCAGTGACGGCCTTTGATTCCTGTTCGCGGATTTCGCCACATCTCACATGGGGCACGATCTCCATGCGCGAGGTATTTCAGGCAGCTTCGAAGCGGATTCATTCAATCCGCCATCTGAATGATCATGCCTCGAAAAGCTGGCGTGCTTCGCTGATTTCTTTCATGGGTCGTCAGCATTGGCATTGTCACTTCATGCAAAAGCTGGAGGATGAGCCGCGTCTCGAATTTGAAAATTTGCATTGGGCCTATAACGGGCTTCGGCCGGATGAAGCTGATCCCACGAGGCTTGCAGCCTGGATGGAAGGCAAGACCGGTTTTCCTTTTGTAGATGCTTGTATGCGTGCGTTACATCAGCATGGATGGATCAATTTCCGGATGCGCGCCATGCTGATGTCGTTTGCCAGTTATCATTTATGGCTTCCGTGGCGCGCAACGGGCCTGCATCTGGCGCGACAATTTGTCGATTATGAGCCCGGTATTCACTGGTCACAGGTGCAGATGCAATCGGGCACAACGGGCATCAATACGATGCGCGTTTATAATCCCGTCAAGCAAGGTCTCGATCAGGATCCGACGGGCGCTTTCGTGCGCGCTTACGTGCCGGAGCTTGAGGAGGTTCCGGATGCATTCATCCATCAGCCCTGGTTGTGGTTTGGCTTCTCAGCATCATCTTATCCCACACCGATTGTTGACCATGAGCAGGCTGCAAGGGCTGCACGGGAGGCTTTGAGCCAGATTCGCAAAGGTCCCACCCATTCAGAGGTTTCACATGCAATCGCCAAGAAACATGGCAGCCGGAGAGCGGGGATTCCGATGACAGGTCGAAACAAAAAAGAAAATCTAAAAGAAAACGACACTCAACAACTCAAATTAAACCTGTAATGCAGTCGCTGACGAAGCTGATTGAATTTGATCTATATTCATAAGCAAACACACCCCGGCCAGGGCTATGATGAGCCTTGTCGGCCGGATGCATTGGTTCTTCGACGTTCATCTTCACGCCAATCGCAAGTGGCGCAGGGGCCTTCCCGGCGCAAGGGCTTGCGCCGCTTGCATGATGGCGGCGGCGTCGATGCCGTGATGGCGATAGAGATCTGGCAGAGAGCCGCTTTGGCCGAAATGATCCACGCCCAATGTGCGCATGCGATGGCCGTAGATGGAGCCAAGCCAACCCAATGTGGCGGGATGACCGTCAAGCACGCTGACAAAGGCGCTTGTGTGCGGCACTTGTTTCAGCAAGCTTTCAACATGTGTTTCATATCGGCCCTGCGCCGCTGTCCATTCGCCATAAAGACGATCCGCCGAGGTCACAACGAGCAAGCCCACATCGCGACGATCTTCAGCCAACATGCCGACGGCTTCAATCGCCTCCGGCACAACTGCGCCCATGGCGACAATTACAACATCAGGATTGGGGCCGGGCTTGCGCATCCAGTAAGCACCCTTGATGATGTCACGGGCCAGCTCATCACTCATTGTGCGCATTGGCTGTTCGATGCTGCGTGTCGTCAAGCGCAGATAGACCGAGCCGCCTGAGGCATCCCAGTCTGCGGCTTCTTTCTGCGGCTTTCGTTGCACATATTCAAAAGCAAAACGCATCATCACTTCCAGCTCATCCACGAAAGCAGGTTCAAAAGCTGCAAGTCCGCTTTGCGACATGCCGATCAGTGGCGTTGCGATAGATTGATGCGCACCACCTTCGGGCGCAAGTGTAAGGCCGGAGGGCGTTGCAACCGCGATGAAGCGCGCCTCCTGATAACAAGCGTAATTCAGGGCATCGAGTGCACGCGAGATGAAGGGGTCATAAAGCGTCCCAATCGGAATCAAACGCTCACCGAAAAGGTCATGCGACAGGCCCAGTGCGGACAACAATGTGAAGAGATTCATCTCCGAGATGCCAAGCTCGAAATGCTGACCCTTGGGTGAGAATTCCCAAGCATAGGTCGAAGGAATCCGCTCTGCCTTGAATGTGTCGCTGATGGTCTGGCGTGCATAAAGCCCGCGACGATTGACCCATGGCCCAAGATTGGTTGAAACAGTGACATCAGGTGATGCTGTGATGATGCGACGCGCAAGCTCGCTATCGCTGCGCGCGATCTCATTGAGCAATTGCCCGAAGGCCTGCTGTGTGGATGCGAGAGCTGCACGCGGCAGATCGGGCATGGCCGGAACAGGCACGCTGGCTGCCTTGTGCAGGGGGCGCTGCAATCTTGTCTTTGCACGCGCAATCAGGGCTTGCAGAGCCGAGCTGTCACTCGCCAACCCTTCAAACTGGTCCCATTCATGACCGCTGCGAATATTCAGCGATTGGCGCAACCCCTCGATCTGAGCCGCTGTGAGCAAGCCTGCATGATTGTCTTTATGCCCCGCCAGCGGCAAGCCCCAGCCCTTGATTGTGTAGGCGATGAAGCAAGTCGGGTTGCTTGATTGGCGCGCGTCATGAAATGCCTGAGTCAGCAGATCAAGATCATGACCACCGAGATTGGCCATCAGCTTGGCGAGATCCGCATCGCTGCGCCGCGTGATCAGCGAGAGCGCATCGGCATCATCGCGGAAGTCATTGGACAGGCGCCCACGCCAAGCCGCGCCGCCTTGATAGGTGAGTGCAGAGTATAGCTGGTTGGGACAAGTCTCTATCCATTGACGCAATGTCTCGCCACCCGGCTCTTTGAAAGCTGCCTGCTGCAAAGCGCCATGTTTCAGGATCACGACATCCCAGCCAAAATCGCGGAAGATTGCTTCCAGGCGCGACCACAGGCCTTCGCGCACAACCGCGTCGAGACTCTGGCGGTTGTAATCAATCACCCACCACACATTGCGCACGCCATGTTTCCAGCCTTCCAGCAGTGCTTCGAAGATATTGCCTTCATCCATCTCCGCATCGCCCGACAAGGCGATCATGCGGCCTGCTTCACCCATGGATGAAAAGTTTTTCGCACGCACATAATCTTGCGCAAGAGCAGCAAAGAGCGTTTGAGCAACGCCGAGCCCGACAGAGCCCGTGGAGAAATCAACATCATCCACGTCCTTGGTGCGGGAGGGATAAGATTGCGCACCACCAAAGGCGCGAAAGTCTTGCAATTTTTCGAGACTTTGCTTGCCCAGCAGATATTGAATGGCATGGAAAGCGGGGCTTGCATGCGGCTTCACCGCGACGCGGTCTTGGGCTTGCAGCGCATCAAAATAAAGCGCCGTGAGAATACTCACCATCGAAGCAGAAGAGGCTTGATGACCGCCCACCTTCAAGCCATCGACATTTTCACGCAGATGATTGGCATTGTGGATCATCCAGGTGGAGAGCCACAGAACCTTGGATTCCAGATCGCGCAAAAGGTCCGTCTTGCCCATGTCCATCTCCTGACTTGCTGAGGCAAGGTTAAGTCAGGAGAGGCAGGAAAATTTCCCATTCTTTGCGTGTAGACCAGAAAAATTGGAATATTTTTCGCCAAATATCGCGATTATTAGTTGTTTTTACCGAAGCACCTGATCGAGAAACTCCAGCGACTGGGCCAAGGCTCGCTCTGCCGCTGCGGGATGGTAGCTTTGTTGCTGCGGATTCATGAAAGCATGAAGCGCGCCGGGATGGACCTTGATCGTCACCTGTGGATGTGCGGCCGCGATATGCGCGACTTGCGCAGGGGGAACGATGGGATCGAGATCACCAAAATGCATGATGGTGGGGCAACGCGGCGTAAAGCCGATCCAGTCTGCAAGATGGGCATGACTTGCATAGAAATTCACCTGCGCATCAAATTGCATTTCCGCGGCTGCGCGCCACGCCCAGCTGCCGCCCGTGCAAAAGCCTGACATCACGACAGGCCCGCAAGCGCGCAGCGCGGTGGCGCAAGCAGCGACATCTGACAGCACATCTTGCGCGCGCAATTGCCCATAACAGCGTGTTCCTGCCTCAACACCCTCGCGTGAATAAGGATGCACCGTGTCGCGTGCAAGCCGATCAAACAAGGCGGGAGCGATGGCGGCATAGCCATGCTGCGCCCATTGTGCACAAACATCACCCATATGCGGCGTACGCCCGAAGACAGCATGTAGCAACACGATACCGCCTTTCACTTTGCCAGATGGGTCAGCGCGCCAAATTTCGAAACGGTGACCATCTTCGGCGGTCAATTCCATTGTCTGCGGATGCATGATTTTCTCCTCAGTCAACAGATTGCCACAACTTCTGGCGCATTGTCAGCGGCGCGATTCACATTTCTTATGGTTGAGACTACTGCCTCCACTTCGGTTTCCAGGCGGGCCCTTCCGATCCCAGCCGTTCGGCCGCCTCGGTATCGCAGCCTTCCAACTCAAGGCGCTTGTGAACGAGATAGGCCACCTTTGACGTCTTGGCTCAACGGCACGACCTGCACCAGATTGCGCGTTGCTGCGCAGGCCGGGTGCTTCTAGGGCCGTTGAGCCGCAATTTCGCATGGACAAGCCTGTCACATGATCTAGTCTTGCAGGAGAATCCTGAAGGATCCGTGCAAGGCAGATGGAGGCTTGCGTTGAAATTATCGGCTTTTGCTTGGCTGGCGCTCTCGGGCACATTGTGGAGTCATGCAGCGCTCGCGCAGGCGACTGCCGATTTCTTTCAGGGCAAGCCGCTCAATCTGATCGTCGGCATTAGTCCGGGCGGTGGCTATGACCAATATGCGCGCCTGCTGGCCCGCCATTATGGAAAACATCTGCCGGGTACTCCGACCACGATTGTGCGCAACATGCCGGGCGCAGGCAGCCTCAATGCGGTCGTCTATACCGCCGATGTTGCAACGCCGGACGGCCAGACCGTCACGGCATTTAACTCAGGCCTCGTCAATGAAACGATCAATGATGGTGAGAAGGCAAAAGTCCGCTTCGACCAATTCGCCTGGATTGGCAGCATGGCACGCGATCTGCGCATTTGTTTTGCGCTGAAGGAAACCGGTATCACCTCGCTTGAAGATCTGCGCAAGCGGAAGGCTGTTTTTGGCGGATCAGGCGTGGGATCAAGTTCTGCCAATAATGTCGCCATGTTGAAAAACATGCTGCAACTCGATCTGAAGATCATCAGCGCCTATCGCGGCAATACGGAAATGTATTTGGCTATGGAACGTGGTGAGATTGAAGGCTCCTGCGTATCTTGGTCCTCGGTGCCTGATCATTGGTTAAAGGCCGGGCGCATCAACATTCTCACGCGCCTGTCTTTGGTGAATGATCCGGCAATTCCTGCTTCCGTTCCCTTCTTCGGTGATCTCGTCAAAAGCGAAGACAGGGATGTGGTCGATTATCTTTTGGCGTCTGGAGAGATCGGACGTCCTTTCATCGCCTCACGCAAGGTGCCCGCAGAACGTATCGCCGCCTTGCAACGCGGCTTTGATGCCGCCATGCGTGATCCTGATCTTTTGGGTGAGGCCGAAAAGCAGAATCTCCCAATTTCGCCGGTCAATGGAAAGGAGGCGCAGCAAATCGTTCTGCGCATGATGACCTATCCAGCAAGTGTGATCGAAAAAGCGCGGCGCGCCATTCAAGAATAAGGCTCCACCATGTCGAAGACATTACCCGTCAGCCTTGGACCTGACCCGAATACGCGCGCGCCCCATTACAAGCTCCCGCCGGGTTCATGTGATACCCATGCTCATGTGTTTGGTCCGCCGGATCGTTTCCCTTATGCGGAAAAGCGGCGCTATACGCCGCCCGCAGCGCCCATCGAACATTACATGAATATGCAGGCCATCACAGGCCTCAGCCGCGCTGTCTTTGTGACTCCGACGGCGCATGGGCACGATAATCGCGTCATTCTGGATGCAATCTCTGCGATGGGTGAGAATGCTCGCGGCATCGCCAACATTGATCTGAGCTTCAGCGAAGAGATGCTGGATGAGTTGCATCTTGGTGGAATGCGTGGCGCTCGTTTCCATTTGATGGATGATCGTCCCGGTGATGTCGATTTCCTGACCGCAAATCTGCCCCGTCTGCAAAAGCGCGACTGGGTGCTTGATCTGCATGTCGATCCCAAAGATCTCATCGAAAATGAGCGCTATATCCGCACCCTGCCTGTTCCCACCATCATTGATCATATGGCGCGCGTGCGCGGGCGCGATGGCACCGCACAGCCGGCATTCAAAATCCTGCTCGATCTGTTGAGGGATGATCGTTTCTGGGTGAAACTATGCAGCTTTGACAAAATCAGCGCCGTGCCACGCGCGCATGTGGAGGGTAGCCTACCCTTCATGGATATGGTCCCCTTTGCTCAAGAGGTCATTTCGGTCGCGCCTGATCGGGTGCTTTGGGGCAGCGATTGGCCACATGGCAATACTTTCACCCCCGGTCGCACGCCCAATGAAGGCGATCTGCTGGATCTGCTGGCCGTGATCGCGCCAGACGAAGCTACCCGCACCAAAATCCTCGTCGATAATCCTGCGCGGCTTTTCGGCTTTGCGGCAGCGTGACACAGCCTCGCCCCGGTTGTCAGCGATGCCATTCTGGCCGATAAGGTGAACATGCGCGTGAACAGCCAGAAATTGCAGCATGGTCTGCGCCTCCTGATGGGGGCTGCGGCGGTCTATGCTTTGCTGCTGCAGATTACGCTGGCTGCCCTTGCGGGAGCCCCTGCCGGGCTTGATATCGCCAGCACGCTTTGTGTGACCGACCACAATGGCGTGCAGCAACAGCAAGATCAGCCGGGCAAGGCGCTCGGCCATGATTGTATCTGCGCCGGGCT
>CAZLBA010000036.1:0-15885 GCA_964557555.1 uncultured Beijerinckia sp. | reverse complement strand
TGGCGCGTAGGTAGCATGACGATAACGGCGGCCTGGACAAGGGCAACACCCCGTAGTGCACCGGTGGCTGGCGGCTTTCTCAAGGTCACCAATCATGGCAATGAGAGTGACTGGCTGATCGGCGGTTCCTTCACAGGAGCAGGGCGCGTCGAGGTGCATGAAATGGCGACGGACAATGGCGTCATGAGAATGCGTCAACTCTCCAGTGGCCTTGAGATCAAGCCGGGCCAAACGGTCGAATTGAAGCCCGGCGGCTATCATCTCATGTTCATGGAGCTGAAGCAGCCCACCGTTGAAGGGGCGCCTGTGCGTGGGGCCTTGACCTTCCGAAAAGCTGGAACGGTCGAGATTGAATATAGCGTCGCCCCGATCGGCGCACCTGCACCGACATCCTCAGGCGGTCACCATCATCACCGCCATTGATGAAATGTGCCTCCACGGATCTCTCGTGGAGGCACAAGCTCACCGATTGCGCGGCGGGTTTTCAATGAAGTGTTTGAGGAAGGCACGCGTCTTTTCCGGCAGCACAAGCGCCTTGCGGACTTTCGGCGTGACATTTTGATCTGCGACCCATTCGGGCACATAGCCAAAGGTCTTGACCGCATCATCCATATAGTCGCGATCCGTATTCAACTTTGCGACCGCCTTGCGCAACGCGGCCTTGGCACCTTCAGGAGCATTGGGTGGCAGGACGATCATACGCTGCATGGCACCATTGAGCGCAATGACAGCCTTGTAGATCTCCCATAGCTCCCCTTCGGGATCCTTGCCCTTTACGGCTTTGTAGAATTGCGGAAAGGTCATCATATCGACGCCTTTCATCTGGCTTGCCTCAAAAAATCTTTCGCCATCATAGCTGGCATCATAGAAATTGCCGACAACAATACCTTTGGACACAAGGCCGGGTTCAATCACCCCGCGATAGCTTGGCGGTGACTCGGAATAGAAATTGATCTCACCTTGTTGGAGCGCCATGCGCGCGCCCTGGCTACCTTTATAAGACGTGACGTAATTATATTTGAGGCCGAGCATATCGAGATTAAGACGCAACAAAATATCCTTGGCATTGTCTGCCCCAAGGCCGCCCACAATTAGATTCTCTGCCTTCATCAAATCTATGGGTCTTTTCATGCCAGGCTTCACATCAGTGCGCATGAAATAGACGCTGGTGCCGGGCTGATAGGCGACAAATTCATAGCTGAGATAATCGACACGCCGCGCGCGAGGCTCATGGGCATATTGGAAAGCCGTACCAGTTAAATAGCCAACAACGCTTCCATCCTTGGGGGCGACCTCGCCCAGATAATTGGTGCCGGTCAGGCCGCCCGCACCATCCATATTTTGAACGAGTACACCCGTACTACCATCAAGATATTTTCCAATGTGACGGGCGAGAACGCGCGACTCAACATCGGTTGGTCCCCCAGCGGCATAATTCACCAGAATGGTGAGTCGCTTGCCGCGGTAGAATGCATCGTCTGCCAGAAGCGGAGATGCGAGGCTGAGAAGAAGCAAGGATGCTGCCGGCAGCCGCAGGCAGCGCAGGGCCTTTTCCATGGTCGTTCCTCCGGGCGCTGTCTGATGCCGCGCCTCGTTGACAAGGATGCGACAAGCTGGCCCGAAGCTCAAGCCCCGCTGCTTGCGAGGCGACACAGCGCTGCTATGCTCATGACAGGGGCGCAAGAACGCGCCTTCAGGGAGTGACATGATGCGACTGAAAGCTCTGGCGGGTTTCGCCAGCCTTGCTCTTTTTGCCACATTCGGCACCAGCCTTGCCCAGACGCAAGCCAGCTGGCCCCAGCGCAATGTGCAATTCGTGCTGCCCTTCGGCGCGGGAAGTGCAACCGATATTGCAGCGCGCTTGCTGGCCGAGCGGCTGCAAAACAAATGGGGCAAGTCAGTCGTTGTCGAGAACCGGCCCGGCGGCGATGGGCTGATTGCCATTCGCTCCTTCTTGCAGGCCAATGATGATCATGTGCTGCTTTATGCCTCAAGCGCGTCTTTCATTGCCCATCCCTATACGCTGAACCAGAAAGTACCCTACGACCTCAATAAGGATTTTGCACCGATCGCACGTGTCGCGGACACGTTGCTGGTCCTGGCAGTTCCCACGGACATGAAGATCAATTCGCTGAAGGACTGGGCGGCCGCCGCCAAGGCCCAACCAGCGAAACTTGCTTCCGCCGGAGCACCGGGCCTGCCCGAACTGGCGCTGAACGCCTTCTTGAAGTCGAACAATCTGGATGTGGCCCGCGTGCCCTATAAGGACATTGTGCAGGCAGGTAGCGACCTTGCTGAAAGCCGCATTCACATCCTTGCCACCTCTTATGCCATCGCCATGCCCCATGTTCAGTCAGGCAAGGTCAAGGTGATTGCCGTTGGCGGTCGTGAACGGTCCCCAATCCTTCCAGATGTGCCGACAGCGTTGGAATCAGGATTTCCGATCCTGACAATTGAGACGACATCCGCACTTTATGGCCCTGCCTCCATGCCGCTCGACCTTCGCAAGCGCATCAGCCTTGATGTGATGGAGGCCGTGCGCGATCCGCTGATTTCGAAGCGCCTCGTCGAGACCGGACAAGGGCCGAATGGTCAGGGGCCGGAGGATCTGGCCAAGGCATTGCAACAGCAGGAGGCAGCGGCGGCAGCTGTCGCTAAGGAACTCGGCATCACCGCCAATCGCTGAAGATGACAAAGGGGGAGGCACTTGTCCTCCCCCTTCTTTTTTACTTGAGCGCCTTTTCAGCTGCTTCCATCAACTTTGCCTTCGGATTGGCCTTGCAATAAGCATTGATCTTGCCGTCTATCTCCGCAGTCATTTTGTCGAGAGCGGCATCGCCGGTCTTCACCTGCGGCACATTCATTTTGAGATATTCGTCACAAGTGGTGTTGGCATCGCCAACGGGCGTCTGAGCGAAAACGGAGCCCGTCAGCAGCGCAAAAGCCGCAACACAAGGGATGATACGCATGAGTAAAATTCTCCAATCAGAAAAAATAAAGCTCACCTGAGCAAGATGAGCATTCCCTGTTTGCGCAGCCTCTGCAAGCCTGAATTTTTAATACTTTGACTGATGTATAATCATCGCGTCGCTTTCCGTTTCGCATTCTACCGCCAACCCCCAAGCAAAATATTGATCGAAAATTCCAAATTCGCATTTCCACAATTCATCAATATGGGTGTGGACGAATTGTGACGGGGCCAAAGTAACACTAAAGTCTTGCAAGGGCAGCGCCATACCAAGGCCAGCCGCTTTCATGACGGCTTCTTTCAAGGTCCAGATATGGAAGAAGGCGTCAACAGGATCATGCGCACTTTGCCACAGTTCAAATTCGGAAGTCGCAAACATCTGGCGCGCGATGATGGCATCTGCACGATGCGGATCAATTGCCTCAATATCAATTCCAACTTCGCGACCAGAAGTAACGGCCAGTGCCGCCATACCGCGTGTATGTGAGAGATTGAATTTGAGCGGCGCTTGCTTGGTGAAGGGCTTGCCATGCACCGTTCTGGCAAAACGCCAAGCAGAAGGCGCAATGTCTGCAAATTCGCTCAAGGTTTCGCGCAACAAACGATGCGCGCATATATAGTCTTGTGCGGCCTCTGTTGGCAGGCATGCAGCTTGCGCGCGCTCGCTCTCATCCAGACAAGCGAGCGCATCAGCCGTGATGGGCTGCGCGCGCGCAAATCTTACATGAATGACGGTGTTGTCAGGCCTTGGCATAGCGACTCTGGGGCTTGGGCAGTCCCAGAATGTCACGGAAGGTCGTGCCTTCATAGGCGGTGCGGAAAATGCCGCGCCGCTGCAATTCCGGGACAACAAAGTCCACGAAGTCCTTCAACCCGCCATTATAGTAGGGCGGCAAGACATTGAAGCCATCGCAAGCGCCCCCTTCAAACCAGGCCTGCATCTGATCGACCACTTCGGCGGGTGTTCCCACCAGCGTGAAGTGACCGCGTGAACTTGCAAAACGCTTGGCAAGGCCACCCAAACTATGCGGCCCTTCTTTCGACCAGCCGATGATCATATCTGCGCGGCTGCTGACCACGACATTTTCCGGCAATTGCGGCAATGGCTCATCAAGCGGATAGGATGTCAGGTCAAAGCCGATGCGGCGTGACAATAGCGCTACTGCAAGTTTGGGATGCAACAGCTCTTGCAACTCATCGAGCTTGGCTTGCGCCTGTGCATGTGTGGGCGCGACATAGACGGAGAGGCCCGGCAAAATTTTCAAACTGTCAGGATCACGGCCATAGGCGACCATGCGGCCTTTGACATCCGAATAGAATTCACGCGCCGTTTCGATGACGTGATGTGCGGTGAACACGACTTCCGCGGTTTCAGCGGCGAGCTGACGTCCATCATCCGATGCGCCTGCCTGCACGATGACAGGCTGGCCCTGCGGTGAGCGCGTGACATTGAGCGGGCCCTGCACATGGAAACAATCGCCATGATGATTGAGCACATGCATCTTGCTGCGATCCGAGAAGATGCCTGTCTTCTTGTCGCGCGGAAAGGCATCTGCATCCCAGGAGTCCCACAAGGCGCGCACCACATCGACAAATTCACGCGCACGCTTGTAGCGCTCAGCCTTGGGAAGATGCGGCACATCGCTGAAATTGAGCGCCTCTGTTTCATTGCCAGATGTCACAACATTCCAGCCGCAACGACCGCCGCTCAACACGTCGAGCGAGGCAAATTGGCGCGCGACAGAGAAAGGATGTTCGAAAGTTGTGCTGGCCGTGCAGACAAGGCCGATGCGCTTGGTATGTTGCGAGAGGGCGCTGAGCAAAGTCCAAGGTTCCATCCACGCAACATAATGCACAAGGTCGATGGAGGATTCAGACACTGTCCACGAGGTGTGTGAATCCGCGGAAAAGAGCATGTCGAACAAACCGCGCTCTGCCAATTGCGCCATTTCAACGAAATGCTGGAAATTCTCGCCCGCATCAGCAGCGCATTCGGGGTGGCGCCAGGAGGCGATGTGATGACCGCAGGGACGGATGAAAAGCCCCAAATTCATTTTGCCCCGTGCCATTGCGCTTGCGTCTCCTCTTCCCACATGTGTTGCGCTATCTTTAGCGCGTGACGACGCCCCCGTGAACCCGCGCCATCGACAGAGGGTCTGCGGCGAGGGCCGGTGGCAGTGTGAGGCCGAGAGGTATTTGGATGCTGCGTGATGCTTTGGCGGCCTTTGAGCAGATTCTCTCGCCCCCCTTCCGCCGTGTCTTGTGGAAAAGCCTTGCGCTCTCCATCGCCCTGCTGGCCCTTGCCTATGCAGCTCTGGCCAAGCTCGGCAGTAGCCAGATTGCGACGGCTTGGCCCTGGCTCGACACCTGGATCGCCATTGCGCTCGGCTTGGGGCTCTTTATCGGCATGACCTTTCTGGTCGCACCGATTTCAGCTCTGGTGGCAGGCTTTTTCCTCGACGATCTCGCAGAGATCGTTGAGCGCGAGATTAGCCCCGATCATATGGGGCGGCCCATGGCCAATGCTCAGGCTGTCTGGCTTGCGACGAAATTTGCAGCCCTGTCGCTGCTCGTCAATTTCGCTGCCCTCATTTTGCTGCTCGTCCCTGGCATCAATGTCATCGCCTTTTTAAGCGCCAATGCCTATCTGCTGGGACGAGAATATTTCGAGCTGGCCGCACTTCGTTATCGGCCCCTGCCAGAGGTGCGCGCCTTGCGGGCACGCCACTCAACCTATCTCTTCATCTGCGGACTTGCGATCGCGGTGCTCGTTTCCATACCGGGGCTCAATCTGTTGACGCCCCTCTTTGGCACAGCCTTCATGGTGCGCGTGCATCATCGCATCGCGCCACCATCACTCATCGAACATCAAGCGAGCTTGTGATCGGAAAACTGGCCGGCCTTGCGGAAGCGCGCGAGATATTTCGGCACGATGCTTTCCATCGCTTCAGGCAGAATGCACAGACCATCGAGCGTGCGTGACTGGGCTTGCGCGTCTGCGCTCACAATATTGTCGCGACCAAGCAGCTTGATCTGATCGCGCGAGAGCAAGAGCGTATCAGGGAAGAGGCCGAGGCTGAGCTTGTCAGCAATCTCGGTGCCCAAGGCAACGACATTGGCGATTTCATTGGGCAGCGGCGCAAGGAACCGCTTGCGACCCGTCACGTCGCAAACATATTGCATCAGTTCGCGGAAGGTCTTCACTTCGGGGCCGCCGAGTTCATAAGTCGTGCCTGCACGGCCATAACCATTGAGTGCGCGCGCAACGGCTTCGGCAACATCACCGACATAAACGGGCTGGAACTTCGTCTCACCACCGCCGATCAGTGGCAACATGGGTGACATGCGCGCAATAGCGGCGAAGCGATTGAAGAACGAATCTTCAGGACCAAACACGATCGAAGGACGCAGCACGATGGCGCTTGGTACAGCCATCAGGACAGAGCGCTCACCTTCTGCCTTGGTGCGGGCATAGGCTGAATCGGAATTCAGATCCGCGCCAATCGCGGACATATGCACGACATTGGTGATGCCTGCATCGGCAGCTGCTTTGGCAACAGCACGCGAACCGAAGGCATTCAGCGTTTCGAAATTCTGGCGGCCGCGCTCATTCAACACCGAGACGAGATTGACGACCGCTTCCGCACCTTTCAGCGCTGCCGCAATCGAAGCGGGATAGCGCACATTGGCCTGAACGGCATGGATCTGGCCGACACGACCCAGCGGCTGCAGATGGAAGGCAAGATCGGGGCGGCGGGTGGCAACCCGAATGCGCCAACCATCGCGCGCCAACGCGCGCACCACATGGCGGCCAATGAAGCCCGAGCCACCGAACACAGTGACGATCCGTCCGGTCTTGACCAAATTATCCGACATGAGAGCCTCGGCAGTGCAACCCGTTTGCAAAAGCTCCATAGTCAACGCGCGCGGCTCTGTACAGGTGGCCCTTTGACTCAATTCGCAAGGATCGCCGCCGGGCGCATTGACAAGGCAAGGTCCGCCCCCCTAAAGAAAGGCCGCCGTGCCCAGGTGGCGGAATTGGTAGACGCGCTGGTTTCAGGTACCAGTGGGTAACACCGTGGAGGTTCGAGTCCTCTCCTGGGCACCACTCTTCCCCCTGATGGGGGCTCTTCCTCTCATAGATCGAGACGTAAGCCCGCCATCAGGCTGGTGGCGCCCTGTGCACCGCCCCGGTGGCTCAATCTGGCCGTGAGGCCGATTTGCCCCCAAAGCCCATAGTCAAAGCCTGCCCTGGCCAGCGGCCGCCAACTGCGCTGCAAGGGCTCGCTGGCAAAAGAGAAGCTTTCGAGGCCGGGAATATCACTCGTCCCGGCAAAGGCGCCGACACGGCCTGAAAAGTCGCGTTCGGCGGCCAGAGAAGCGCGCCAGCGAAGCTTGTCGCCAAGCTCCCCCTCACCCTGCAGACCGAGGCGCAGGCTGCGGCTGACCCGGCTGAAGGCGCTATAGGAGATGGGGGCAAAAATATCCTCCGCTTCCCGGTAGGCCCCCCGCTCGGCCCGGATCATGGTCAAGCCCAGCAGGGGGCTCAAGAGCAGCGAGCCGGTGCCAAAACCATAGGTCAGTTCGAGGCTGCCCCCGCGCTCCCGCAGATCCGCCCGGCCCTGACCCGCATCCGTATAGGCCAGGCTTGCATCGCGCGTCAGGCTGAGACCGCCTGAACGCCAGGCCCAGCTCGCCCGCGCGCGCAAACCCGGCGCATGATCGCGGCCCAGAGTGGCAAAAAACCCGAAGGCAGGGCGCGAGCCATTCTCTTGCATCCGGTCGGGCATGGACGCGCGCGTCTGCTGGTCGAAAAAAGCACCAAAGCGGAAACCTGCGCGAGGCTGCCAGGCTGCGATCAACACGCCCCCACCATCGCTCATGGCAGAGCTGCCTGTGATGCGGGCTTGCAGGGTGATGCAGAGGGAGTGGCGGATGCGCGTGCAATCATAATCCAGCATGGAAGCCAGCTGACCGCTGCGGTGGGTGAGCAGATTGCGCAGATTGCTGCGATCCCATGACAGGGCAGTCAATGTGTTGGTTGCATCTGCCGTTAGCCGGGTTAAGGAGACGGAATCGAGTGCGTATTCGTCCTGATTATCTTGGCCTGTGAATTCGACCAGCGTGGAAGTGCCAGCTGCCTGAATCACATAGCTATAGCGGTTATAGGGCAGGCCATAAGCCATGCCCGACACGGACAGAAGCGTGTTGCCGCCAATAGCTGCCGTAAAGAAATCCCCCGAATTGGCGTTGAAAGATTCTTGCTGGCGGTAGAGATAAAAAGTGAAGCGATAGTGATAGCCGCTGACCGTGGTGATGGTCTGCGACATCGACCCCTGCGCGCCGACCTCACCGAAATTCGCGAAGTAATTTCCCTGATAAGCTTGCGGACCGAAGTTGCGGTTCGCGTAAGTGGCTCGTGTGTAAAAGGACCCCGCGCTGATCGTCCAGCCCGCATTGCCTGCCTCAAAGTCCCCATTGGTGATCAGATTTTGCGCATGGCCTGGCGTCAGTGACGCAAGGGTCAGCGCGCCAAGCATCGCGAGTAGCTGAAGCGGGGATCGCACCACGTTGGGACCTGACTTGACCAGAACTTTGCTTTTAATGAAGAAGAACGCCAATATTTGTCGAGGGCCAATAGAATAAAATCAAATGAAACGGCGGTTTATCTCTGTATTGGTGCCTTTGTAGCGCAGAGTAACACTTTAAAGCCGCCCTTTTGTTACGCTCGTTTCCGTTAAGGAAGCTTCGGGATGCCTTGAGGCGGAGGGCCGGTGGGACCGCCCCGGCTTGCCTCCTCGACTGGCCCCTCATGGTCTGTCACCGCTGATAGACGCCGAGCTTGCGTCCAGTGAGGCCCGCCGCTAGACCCTCGACAGACCAAGGACGAGGCCATGACCATCCAGCTGCACAAGGGCGATCTGCCGGACCTGTCGCGCTATCGCGAGAGCGTCGCCATCGATACAGAAACGCTCGGCCTGAATTTGCAACGCGACCGGCTCTGTGTCGTGCAACTCTCGCCCGGCGATGGAACGGCCGATGTCGTTCAGATTGCGCGCGGCCAGACCAGCGCGCCCAATCTGGAAAAGCTTTTGCGCGATCCCAAGGTCACCAAGATCTTCCATTTCGGTCGCTTTGACATTGCCATGCTCAATCGCGCCTTTGGCGTTGAGATTGCGCCTGTCTATTGCACCAAGATTGCCTCCAAACTCTGCCGCACCTACACAGATCGTCACGGACTGAAAGATCTGGTGCGCGAACTGCTCGGCATTGAATTGTCAAAACAGCAGCAATCTTCTGATTGGGCGGCTGAGGAGTTGAGCGAGGCGCAATTGTCCTACGCGGCGTCAGATGTCCTTTATCTGCATCAGTTGCGGGACAAGCTTGACATGATGCTGGCGCGCGAAGGCCGCAGCGCCATGGCGCAAGCGTGTTTTGATTTCCTGCCGCAACGCGCCAGGCTCGATCTGATGGGCTGGAACGATCAGGACATCTTCTCCCATGAGTGAACGCGGCCCACAGCCGCCAACACGGATGCGCAATCGCAGCAATGCCTTTGCGCAAGCAGCACGCCACTCCAAACGCGTGCGCTATTTGCGTCTCGCCATCATCATTGGCAGTTCGGTCGCAGTTCTCGCGCTGATCATGCGTGCTTTCTATGATCCCTTTTCTGCACTGCCGGACAATTTCTCGGTTGCACAATCAACATTGAATGGAACACGCGTGACCATGGAAATGCCAAAGCTCAGTGGCTTTCGCTCCGATGGTCGTCCCTATGATGTGCGGGCACGCTCTGGCGTGCAGGATATTCGTACACCCAGCATCATCGAACTCAATGATCTTGATGCACGCTTTGATACGCGTGGTGGTGCCAGCCTGCGGGTTGCTGCACCACGCGGGGTCTATGACGGCTCGAAGGACTTCATGCGCCTCTATAATGGCGTGCGGATTGCCAGTGAAAGCGGCTATGACATCCGGATGCAGGACGCTGATGTGGACTTCAAGCAAGGCCATATCACCACCGCCAATCCCGTCAGCGTCGTGATGTCGAGCGGCACCATCAATGCCGACTCTCTGGAAGCGCGCGACAACGGTGACCGAATCCTTTTTAATGGTAATGTGCGAACCTTGTTTCGCAGCAGCAGTGGCGGGGAAGCCGCCGAGGAGACCGCACAGTGACCCGTCTGCGCTTGCCAGCCATCGCCCTTCTTGTGGCGCTGAACAGCCTGCCTGCACTCGCCCAGCAGCGCGGGAGCGGCACGGTTGTGCTGCCCGGCGGCAATGGCCGCGCACCCGTGACGGTCAATTCCGAAAAGCTCGAATATTTCGACAAGGAACAAAAGCTGGTTTATTCGGGCGGCGTAACGGCCAAACAGGGGGACTCGACCCTGAAAGCCGCCACCGTGACGGTCTTTCTCAGCTCCGGCGCCATTCAGCCCTCGGATGCGACCGCCGGCGGCAACCAGATCCGCCGCATGGAAGCCACAGGCGGCGTCAGCATTGTCTCGAAAGATCAGGTCGGCACAGGCGACAGCGGGACATATGACCGGCAGCGCAATGAGGTCGTTCTGGTCGGCAATGTCTCCCTGTCGCAAGGCGGCACGGTCATCAAGGGCCTAAAGGACAGCCGACTGGTCTACGATCTCAATACCAGTCAGGCCGTCATTGTCGGCGGGGTCAGCTCGATCATCACGCCAGGGGGCGGTGATGATGGCAGCCGCAAGCCCGCCAGCCGGTGATCGCGCGCATATTGCCAGCGGCGGGAACTCGCGCTAGCCAATGAGCGCGCAGCCAAGGATTTCCCGCTTGTCCACCATGCCCGTCCGCACGGACCTCACTGCACCGGCTCCTCAGGGCTTGGCACGGCTACGCGAGCGCATGGCCGGCTGGTTTGGCGGCAAGCGCGATGTCCTCGATCTCAAGACCCCAGACCCCAGCAGCGCCGAGCCGCACCATCAGGAGGCGCTGGAGGGCACGCTGGGCGTGTTTCATCTGGGCAAGAGCTACAAGCAGCGACAGGTCGTGCAGGATGTGAGCCTGCTGGTGCGTCGCGGCGAGGCGGTCGGCCTGCTGGGTCCCAATGGCGCTGGCAAAACCACCGTCTTTTACATGATCACCGGTCTGGTGCGCCCCGACAAAGGCGGCATTGAGCTGGATGGCCATGATGTCACGCATCTGCCCATGTATCAGCGCGCCCGGCTCGGCATCGGCTATCTGCCGCAGGAAGCTTCCATTTTCAGAGGCTTGAGCGTCGAGGACAATATCCGCGCCGTACTTGAAGTGAGCGAGCCCGACCGCGACCGGCGCGAGGCTGAGCTTGAATCCCTGCTGGAAGAATTCGACATCAAGCGCCTGCGCCATTCGCCCTCGATTGCGCTATCAGGCGGCGAAAGGCGGCGCTGTGAGATTGCCCGGGCGCTTGCCGGCCATCCATCCTTCATGCTGCTCGATGAGCCCTTTGCTGGCATCGACCCGATTGCCGTGGGGGATATTCAGGATCTCGTCCGCCATTTGAAGCAACGCGGAATCGGCGTGCTCATCACCGACCATAATGTGCGCGAGACGCTGGGCCTGATCGACCGGGCCTATATCATCCATTCCGGCCATGTGCTGACCGAGGGTAGCCCGGACGAGATCGTCAATAATGCCGATGTCCGCCGTACCTATCTGGGCGAGAGCTTCCGCCTCTAGCCCTTGAATTTTAACGAAGATCGCAAAATCCTCCTGCTCCTAAGCAAATTCCGGGCCTGCGCGGTGGCGCTAACGGCGCTTTTCGGCTATGCAAAAAGCGAGCCGTCCTGCACCGCAGCAGGACCGGCATTGGGTACAGCGTATGGCGATTTCGACCCGCTTGATGATGCGCCAGGGTCAGTCTCTGGTGATGACGCCGCAGCTTCTGCAGGCGATCAAGCTGTTGCAACTCTCCAATGTCGAGCTTTCCGCCTTTATCGAGGAGGAGCTTGAACGCAACCCCCTGCTCGAACGTGCCGATGACCAGCCCGATGTCGAGCCCCCGCCCATGCGCGAGGAGGCAGGCGAGGGCGAGGGCGACTATTCCGGTGACGACTATTCCCGTGACTATAGTGCTTCGGGCTCCGACTTCAGCGACAGCGCCGACATGCCTGACCGTCAGGATGGCGACTGGGCACGCGAAGATTTTGCCACCAATGCGGGCGATCTCGCATCCAGCCTCGGCACCGAGGTCGAAAACGCCTTTGACGGCGACCGCAGCGCTCCACCCGCCGAGATGACCGATGGCTTTGGCAGTGAAGGCCTGTCAGCCACGTCATGGAATGGCGCACCCGGCGGTGGAGAGGATGGCGAGGGCTATAATCTCGAATCTTATGTCGCAGCCAAGCCAAGCCTGCGCGACCATCTGGCTGAGCAGCTCGCGCTTGCGCTCACCAATCCGACTGATCGCCTCATTGGCCATGCCATCATAGATAGTATCGAAGAGAGCGGCTATCTCAGCGCGGGCGTTGAAGAGATCGCTGATCGTTTATCGGCATCGGTACCGCGCGTTGAGCGTGTGTTGAAGGTGGTGCAGACATTTGATCCGAGCGGCGTTGCTGCGCGCGACCTTGCAGAATGTCTGGCCATTCAATTGCGCGAGCTTGATCGCTTTGATCCTGCCATGCAGGCGCTCATTGCCAATCTGCCTTTGCTTGCCAAACGCGAATTCCAGACGCTGCGCAAGCTCTGCGGCGTTGATGACGAGGATCTCGCAGATATGGTGGCTGAGATCCGCCGTCTTGACCCGAAGCCCGGTCGCTCTTTCGGTGGCGGTGCCATTCAACCTGTCGTGCCTGATGTGACAGTGCGTGCGGCAAGCGATGGTTCATGGCTTGTCGAACTCAATACAGAAGGCTTGCCGCGCATTCTTGTAAACCAAACCTATGCAGCGCGGGTATCAGCGGGCGCATCAAACGCAACCGACAAGAGTTTCATCACAGGTTGCCTGCAAAATGCGAATTGGCTGACCAAGAGTCTCGAACAGCGCGCGCGCACCATTCTCAAGGTCGCAACCGAAATCGTCCGTCAGCAAGATGCCTTTTTCTCGAAGGGTGTTGAACATCTGCGTCCACTCAATTTGAAGACAATTGCGGATGCAATCGGGATGCATGAATCAACCGTTTCCCGCGTAACCTCGAACAAATATATGGCGACGCCGCGCGGGTTGTTCGAGTTGAAATATTTCTTCACAGCATCCATTCCTGCACGAGCAGGGGGCGAAGCTCATTCGGCGGAGGCCGTACGCTTCCGCATCAAACAATTGATTGATGCCGAAAGCGCCAGCGATGTTTTGTCCGATGACGCAATCGTCGTGAAGCTGAAAGAAGCAAACATCGACATTGCACGGCGTACCGTTGCGAAATATCGCGAGAGCCTGCGCATCCCCTCTTCGGTTGAGCGGCGGCGGGAAAAGCTTGCAATGCAGCAAAAGACTGCGTGACGCTTTCATCCTTGTGATGAAAGACAGGAGTTGACTTCGCAGCAATCCTGCATAACTCTTGAGGTGTCCGGTGCACCGGGACACGTAAGTGATCTCGATCTTGATAAAGCCTCAAGGAGGCGATCCATGCTGCGCGTATCCGGCAAAAACTTCCACATCGGTGAATCCATGCGCACGCACGTCCTGTCGCGTGTCGAAGCTGCCACGCAAAAATATTTTGCAGGCGGCATGAGCGGTCACATCGTGATTGATCATGAGGGCTCCGGCTATCGGTCAGACTGCACCTTGCATCTTTCTTCGGGCATCACGCTTCATGCAGAAGGACGCGCGCAAGAGCCTTATGCAAGCTTTGATCAGGCTGCAGACAGGTTGGAGCGTCGTCTCAGTCGTTATAAGCGACGCCTGAAAGACCATCACAATGGCGCGAGCTTGGGCGATGCTGATGAGAAAGTGCGCGACTATGTCATCGAGGCACCTGATCACGAAGAACCTGAGGATGAAACCTTTCATCCCGTGGTGATCGCTGAGCGCAGCCGTAACCTGAAGGAAATGCCTGTATCGGAGGCAGTGATGGAGCTGGACTTCACCGGACAATCCGTTCTTGTCTTCCGCCATGCCACAAGCGGGCGCGTCAATATTCTTTATCGCCGTAATGACGGCAATATTGGCTGGCTTGATCCATCCGCGACGGGATAGGTCGAGCAATAGCGAAACTTTTGCTTGCATTCCCGCGCGCTACGGGGTTTGAGGTGCGGCACGGTCCTTGCCTCAAACCTTGCGCCACAGGGACAGATTTCGAATGCCACTGACAGATCTGATTACGCCAGAGTCGGTAATCCCCGCGCTCAAGGTCAATTCCAAGAAGCAAGCTTTGCAGGAACTGGCTGAGCGGGCTGCTGCCGTTTCGGGGCTTCCTGAGCGCGAGATTTTCGATGCTGTCTTGCAGCGCGAGCGTCTGGGCTCAACTGGCGTTGGTAATGGCATTGCCATTCCTCATGCCAAGCTTGCCAAGGCAGAAGGTATTTTTGGGATCTTCGCGCGGCTCGATCGCCCGATTGATTACGAAGCGCAGGATAGTGCGCCGGTTGATCTCATCTTCATGCTGATTGCGCCTGAGTCTGCCGGCGCGGATCATCTCAAGGCGCTGGCGCGTATTGCGCGCGTCGTGCGTGATCCTGCTTTCACGGCCAAGCTGCGCGCAACGAAAGATGCATCAGCCCTGCATCTGCTGCTCACGCAGATTAGCGCCTCTCACGCTGCCTGAACCCAGCATCGAGACGCATAGTCAATCGCATAGGCCTGCGGATTGGCTGCGATGTCAGCCAGACCAGACAAGACCGTGTCCGGTTGCATGAGCAATCGTACGGGAATGCGCCGCGCCAACCAGTCATAAGGTGCCTTGCGCTCGAAGGCATCGCGGAACGCCTGCTGATCGAGCAGGGGAGCCAAGCGAGGCAACATGCCGCCCGCCAGCGTCACGCCGCCCGTGGTTAAAAAGGTTAGCGCCATATCGCCCGCAAACCGGGCAGCCAAACTCCAGAAGGCCCGCGCCGTCGCAGCCTCCTCGCTGGACGGATCGACCAACGCCCGCTCGACGATTTCGGGCGATGACAGCTCTGGGGGCACATGACCCTTGGCCGTCAGCCGGGCACGATGAAGCCGACGCAGACCGGGCCCGGAGACCAGCGCCTCCGGCGTCAACCGTCCCAGCACTGGCTCGACATGGGGCCAAAAAGCCCGCTCCTCGTCAGTGACGGGGGCAAAATCCAGATGCCCACTTTCGCTGGCAATGGCCCGCCACTTGCCGTCCGACCTGATCAGGGCGGCCGTCCCAAGCCCCGTTCCCGGCCCGGTGATGAGGAGTGGCCCCCCATCACCCGTCAGGGGCTCCCCTATGGCGAGGCACCACTCATCCTTCAGGCTCGGCAGGGACAATGCCTGCGCCTCGAAATCATTGAACATAAGCCCCTGAGACAGGCCAAGCTGGCGGGCAATGTCCCGCCCCTCAATCACCCAGTTGGCATTGGTGAGCTTAACCCGCGTCCCCTCACAGGGTCCGGCAGCGCAGACGAGCAGCGAACGGGGCCACTGGCCCTGCCCCTGCAAGGCGTCTTCCACAGCCTCGGCCAGGCCGGGGAAGTCCTCGGTATGGCGGGCGGGAAGGGCCTCCAGCGGGCCGCCAGGCGCCGCCACGAGGCTTGAGCGGACATTGGTGCCGCCAACATCACAGACAAGGAGGGGGAAAGGGAACTGCACGTGATTGTCTCCAGAGCCCATGGTGAGGCGTGATGGCCCATTTTCCAAGCCTGCCCATCACATAAAGATTTCCTTATATCCCATTGCAGGGCTCGGCCAGCCCTGATATAGAGCGCCACCTCTTGCAAGATGGGATCATCATGACTGTCCATTTCAACGATTACGCCGTCGCGGATATCAAGCTCGCGGAATGGGGCCGCAAGGAACT
>CAZLBA010000035.1:0-24158 GCA_964557555.1 uncultured Beijerinckia sp. | reverse complement strand
CCAAGGGCGAGTTCGGCGTCTATCTCGTGGGCGATGGCACGGACAAGCCCTATCGCTGCAAGATCCGCGCGCCCGGCTTCGCCCATCTGCAGGCCATGGACTTCCTCTGCCGCAAGCACATGCTGGCCGACGTTTCCGCCATTCTTGGATCCATCGACATCGTCTTTGGCGAGGTTGATCGATGAACATCGGCGATCGTCTGCAAGAATTGGTGAGATTTCTGGTGGTGACGGCCGTGTTTCTGGTCGTCAGCCGGATTTTCTTCGATGTACTGGCGGGGCGGCCGCCGTTCTGGTCCTCGCAAGAGGGCTTAGAGCTCTTGCTGTGGCATGGGCTCGTGGGCGGTCCTTTCATCATGTTTGCGCTGATGGTCGCGGCCCAGCGTAACAACAACGGTCAAGACGGGAAGTAAGATCCCATGACGGTACGCAGACTGGCAGAGAAGCAGCCCGACAGCTTCGAATTCACGCCTGAAAACAAGGCGTGGTGCGATGCTCAAATCGCCAAATATCCGCAAGGCCGTCAGGCCTCGGCGGTGATTCCGCTGCTATGGAAAGCGCAGGCGCAGCACAATTACTGGTTGCCCAAGCCCGCGATCGAAAAAGTCGCGGACATGCTCGGCATGTCCTATATCCGCGTGCTCGAAATCGCGACCTTCTACACCATGTTCAATCTGGAGCCGGTGGGGCGATTTTTCGTACAGCTCTGCGGCACGACGCCCTGCATGTTGCGCGGCGCAGAAGACATCAAAAAAGTTTGCGAGAAGAAGATTGGCCCGCAGCGCATGGTGAGCGCTGACGGCAATTTTGCATGGCTCGAAGTCGAGTGCCTTGGTGCCTGCTGCAATGCGCCCATGGTGCAGATCAATGATGATTACTACGAGGACCTGACGCCTGAGAGCTTTGAAAAGCTGCTCGATGATCTCGCTGCCGGCCGCCCGGTGCGCAAGGGATCGCAAACGGGCCGTCGTACATCCGAACCTGTGGGTGGTTTGAGCGCGCTGACGAGCCTTTATGGCACGGACGGCGTGAGCGGCCCCGCAAGCCAGAAGGACTGAGCGTCAAGATGCTGCAGGACAAGGACAGGATCTTCACCAATCTCTACGGCTTTGGCGATGTCGGCCTGAAGGGCGCGATGGCGCGCGGCGCGTGGGATAACACCAAGGGCCTCATCGAAAAAGGCAAGGACTGGATCATCAGTGAGATGAAGGCATCCGGCCTTCGTGGTCGCGGTGGTGCAGGCTTCCCCACCGGCATGAAGTGGAGCTTCATGCCGAAACCCGATCCGGCGCGCCCCTCTTACCTCGTCGTCAATGCCGACGAGTCAGAGCCCGGCACCTGTAAAGACCGCGAGATCATGCGCAATGATCCGCATCTGCTCGTGGAAGGTTGCCTGATTGCGTCTTTCGCGATGGGCGCTCATGCCTGCTACATCTATGTGCGTGGCGAATATATTGCCGAGCGCGAAGCTTTGCAGCGCGCGGTTGATGAAGCTTACGCCGCCAATCTCATCGGCAAGAATAACAAGCATGGCTGGCCCTTCGATCTATACGTGCATCATGGTGCCGGCGCTTATATCTGCGGCGAAGAGACGGCACTGATTGAAAGTCTTGAAGGCAAGAAGGGGATGCCGCGCCTGAAGCCGCCATTCCCCGCCAATATGGGCCTTTATGGCTGCCCCACGACCGTCAACAATGTTGAGTCGATTGCCGTGGCACCCACCATTCTGCGTCGTGGCGCTGCATGGTTCTCTGGCTTTGGCGCGCCCAATAACGCGGGTACGAAGCTCTTCTGCATTTCGGGCCATGTGAACAAGCCCTGCAATGTTGAAGAAGCGATGTCGATTCCCTTCCGCGAGCTGATCGACAAGCATTGCGGTGGTGTGCGCGGTGGTTGGGACAATCTGCTTGCCGTCATTCCCGGCGGTTCATCGGTGCGTTGCGTGCCGGCTGACCAGATCATCGACTGCCCGATGGATTTCGACAGCCTGTCGAAGTTGCGTTCGGGTCTGGGCACGGCTGCTGTGATCGTGATGGACAAGTCCACCGACATCGTTCGTGCGATTGCGCGTCTGTCTTATTTCTACAAGCATGAAAGCTGCGGCCAATGCACGCCCTGCCGTGAAGGCACGGGCTGGATGTATCGCGTGCTCTCGCGCATGGCGGAAGGTCGCGCACAGAAGCGCGAGATCGACATGCTGCTTGAAGTCACCAAGCAGGTTGAAGGTCACACGATCTGCGCGCTTGGCGATGCGGCGGCCTGGCCTATTCAGGGCCTCATCACCCATTTCCGCGGCGAGATCGAGAAGCGCATTGATCAATATGCTGCAAACCCTCACAGCGACCCTGTGCGCGTGGCGGCGGAGTAAGGCGACATGACCAAGATCCTCGTTGACGGCAAGGAACTCGACGTACCGCCAGAGTTCACGCTGCTGCAGGCCTGCGAAGAAGCAGGCGCGGAAATTCCGCGCTTCTGTTTCCATGAGCGTCTGTCGGTGGCGGGCAACTGCCGCATGTGCCTTGTTGAAGTGAAGCCCGGCCCGCCGAAGCCCGCTGCTTCTTGCGCCATGGCTGTGCGCGATCTGCGCCCCGGCCCCAATGGTGAGCCGCCGGAAATTTTCACTTCTTCACCGATGGTGAAGAAGGCGCGCGAAGGCGTGATGGAGTTCTTGCTCATCAACCACCCGCTTGATTGCCCGATCTGCGATCAGGGTGGCGAATGCGATCTGCAAGATCAGGCCATGGCCTTTGGTGTCGACTCTTCGCGCTATGGTGAGAACAAGCGCGCGGTGGAAGACAAATATATTGGCCCGCTGGTCAAGACGTCGATGAACCGCTGCATTCACTGCACGCGCTGCGTCCGCTTCACGGCGGAAGTTGCAGGCACCGGCGAGATGGGTGCAATTGGCCGCGGCGAGGATATGGAAATCACGACCTATCTCGAGTCAGCCATGACCTCCGAGATGCAGGGCAATGTGACTGATCTCTGCCCCGTGGGCGCGCTGCTGCCCAAGCCGCAAAACTTCCGCCAGCGTCCGTGGGAATTGCAGAAGACGCAGGGCATTGATGTGATGGATGCGCTGGGTTCCAATATTCGCATTGATACGCGCGGTCGCGAAGTGATGCGCATTCTGCCGCGCAACAATGACCTCGTGAATGAGGAATGGATCTCCGACAAGACGCGTCAGGTTGTCGATGGCTTGAAGAGCCAGCGGCTTGATCGTCCCTATGTGCGCGAGAATGGCCGCCTGCGTCCTGCCACTTGGCAAGAAGCATTCAACGCCATTGCCGAAAAGGTACGTGGTGTGAAAGTGGGTGCCATTGCGGGCGATCTCGCAAATGTCGAAGAAATCTTCGCGCTGAAGCTTCTGATGGAGAAGCTCGGCTCCAGGAACATCGACTGTCGTCAGGATGGCGTGAAGCTTGATCCGAAATTCGGTCGCGCGAGCTATCTCTTCAACGCCACGGTTGCGGGCATTGAAGATGCTGATGCGATCCTCATCATCGGTTCCAATCCGCGCCGTGAAGCACCTGTGCTCAATGCCCGCATCCGCAAGGCATGGATGCGCAACGCCCTGCGCGTGGGTGTGATTGGTGAGCGCGTTGATCTGACCTATCCGATTGACTATCTCGGCGCTGGTCCCGATACGCTCGGCAATATCGCTTCGACCTCCTTCGGTGAAGTGCTCGCCAAGGCAGAGCGTCCGCTGGTGATCGTGGGGCAGGGCGCACTCAATCGCGAAGACGGTCTTGCTGTTCTTGCCGCGGCTTCAAAGTTTGCCGTGAAGGGCGAGTGGAATGGCTTGAGCATTCTGCACACCGCTGCATCGCGGGTCGGTGCGCTTGACCTTGGTTTTGTGCCGGGTGAAGGCGGGCTTGATGCACAGGCTATGGCCAATGGCGGCGTTGATGTGCTCTTCAATCTCGGCGCTGACGAGATTGAAATCGGCGGCGGCCCCTTCGTTGTCTATATCGGCAGCCATGGTGATCGCGGCGCGCATCGCGCCAATGTCATTCTGCCGGGCGCTGCTTACACGGAAAAGAGCGGCACCTATGTGAACACCGAAGGGCGCGTGCAGCGTTCTGACCGCGCCAACTTCCCGCCCGGTGATGCGCGCGAAGATTGGGCGATCCTGCGCGCTTTGTCTGATGTGCTTGGTCAGCGTCTGCCCTTCGACTCGCTGAATGCCTTGCGTGCGGCGCTTGTCGCGGCTCACCCGCATCTTGCACAAATAGATGTTGTGGCCGCCGGGGACGCTGCCATGCTTTCCAAACTTCCCGCCGGCGCACTGGGGAATAAGCCCTTCGTGAATGCCGTGCAGGACTTCTATCTGACGAACCCCATCGCGCGCGCTTCTGCGGTCATGGCTGAATGTTCAGCGCTGGCCAAGGGTCGCTTGGCGCAGGCGGCGGAATAGGATCGGGCTCATGAGTGACTGGATGCTCTCCCTCCTGATCATGCTCGGCAAGAGCCTTCTGGTTCTCGCCGTATTGCTGATCTATGTCGCCTATATCCTTTACGCCGACCGCAAGATCTGGGCAGCTGTGCAGCTGCGGCGCGGCCCCAACGTTGTTGGTCCGTGGGGCTTGATGCAGAGCTTCGCGGATATGATCAAATTCGTGCTGAAAGAGCCGGTCATTCCGGCCGGCGCGAATAAAGGCGTCTTCCTGCTCGCACCTTTCATCACGGGCATGTTGGCGCTGGCTGCCTGGGCTGCGATCCCGGTGGCAGATGGCTGGGCGGTGGCCGATCTCAATGTCGGCATTCTCTATATCTTCGCCATTTCATCGCTCGGCGTTTATGGCGTCATCATGGGCGGCTGGGCGTCGAACTCGAAATATCCGTTCCTGTCTGCACTGCGCTCTGCGGCCCAGATGGTGTCTTACGAAGTCTCGATCGGCTTTGTCATCATCACGGTGCTGCTATGCGCAGGTTCTCTGAACCTCAATGACATCGTCAAAGCGCAAGACACGGAGTACGGGCTTTTCGGCTGGTACTGGCTGCCGCTCTTCCCGATGTTCATCATCTTCTTCATCTCGGCTTTGGCTGAGACGAACCGCCCGCCTTTCGATCTCGTCGAAGCAGAGTCGGAACTCGTCGCGGGCTTCATGGTGGAATACTCATCTACGCCCTATATGATGTTCATGCTCGGCGAATATGTGGCTATCGTGACCATGTGCGCCCTGACGACAATCCTCTTCCTTGGCGGCTGGCTGTCACCGATCCCTTATGCGCCCTTTACCGCAGTGCCGGGCGTCATCTGGTTCGTGCTGAAGGCAACGCTGGTCTTCTTCATGTTCGCCATGGTGAAGGCTTTCGTGCCGCGTTATCGCTATGACCAGTTGATGCGCCTTGGCTGGAAAGTCTTCCTGCCGATCTCACTGTTCATGGTCGTGGCTGTGGCAGGTGTGCTGCAATTTGCCATCCAGATGGGGTGGCGCTGATGATCACAACCAACGCTGCTCTCTTTGGTGCTCTTGCGGGGCTGGTACTCGGCCTTGTGGAATATGTCATCGTGTTGCGCCTGATTGGCCGCGCGGTGGCCATCGAAGCTGCGCAGGGTGGTGAGATGGAAGGCGTTGCGCTTGTCACAAAGCGTATGCGTCAGGTGCGCGCGGCTCTCTTGGGCTGCGCCTTTGTTCTTCTTCCCGCGGTCGGCTTCGCACTCGGCTCGACCTTCGGTTCTGACACGGGACATGTGCAATGAGACTCGATCAGGCTGCAAAGGCGCTTTTCCTGAAGGAGTTCATCGGGGCTTTCGGCCTGTCGATGCGCTATCTCTTCAAGCCCAAGGCGACGATCAATTATCCGCATGAGAAGAATCCGATCTCGCCGCGTTTCCGTGGCGAACATGCGCTGCGCCGTTATCCCAATGGCGAAGAGCGCTGCATCGCCTGCAAGCTCTGCGAAGCCATCTGCCCCGCGCAGGCCATCACCATCGAAGCGGGGCCGCGTCGCAATGATGGCACGCGCCGCACGACACGCTACGACATCGACATGGTGAAATGCATCTATTGTGGCATGTGTCAGGAAGCTTGCCCGGTCGATGCGATTGTCGAGGGCCCCAATCAGGAATTCGCCGTCGAGACGCGCGAGGAGCTTTATTACGACAAGCAGCGCCTTCTGGAGAATGGCGCCCGCTGGGAGCGTGAGATCGCCCGCAACATCGCGATGGACGCTCCTTACCGCTGAGGATTTCGCGCGCGCAAGCGCCAAGAGGATGAAACGATGAGTGTGGCAGCCGCCTTCTTCTATCTCTTCTCCGCAATCATGATTGCGTCAGCATTCATGGTGATTGCGGCGCGCAACCCTGTGCACTCTGTGCTCTTCCTCATTCTGGCTTTCGTGAATGCGTCGGGCCTGTTCTTGCTGCTGGGCGCTGAGTTTCTCGCAATGATCCTCGTCGTCGTTTATGTCGGCGCGGTGGCGGTGCTCTTCCTCTTCGTCGTCATGATGCTCGATGTTGATTTCGCGGAATTGAAGCAGGGCTTCCTGCAATATCTGCCCATCGGCGCGATGATTGGCATTGTGGTGGCGATTGAGCTGGTGCTCGTGATGATTGGCTTCACGCAGGCTGATGCAGCGCTTGCGCCGGGCGGTGCTGCGGTGCAGAGCGATGTCACCAATACCGAGGCTCTCGGCCTCGTGCTCTACACGAAATATTTCTACCTCTTCCAGGCGTCAGGTCTGGTGCTGCTGACGGCGATGATCGGCGCGATTGTGCTGACATTGCGCCACAAGCCCGATGTCAAGCGTCAGGTGATCGCAGATCAGAATGCCCGCACGCGCGCAGGCGCAATCGAAATCAAAAAAGTCCCCTCGCGGACCGGTGTCTGAGGATAGATCATGGCAATTGGTCTCACCCACTATCTCAGCGTTGCAGCGATCCTGTTCACGCTTGGCGTGCTCGGCATCATCCTCAACCGCAAGAACATCATCATCATCCTGATGTCGGTGGAGCTGATCCTGCTCTCCGTGAACATCAATCTGGTGGCCTTTTCGAGCTTCCTTTCCGACCTCACGGGGCAGGTCTTCTCCCTGTTCATCCTGACGGTCGCCGCGGCAGAGGCAGCCATCGGCCTTGCCATTCTCGTCACCTATTATCGCAATCGCGGCTCGATCGCGGTTGAAGACATCAACATGATGAAGGGCTGAGCGGCGATGTATACCGCAATCGTCTTCCTGCCGCTGCTAGGCTTCCTTGCCGCTGGCATCTTTGGCCGGGTTTTGGGTGCACGTCCCTCAGAACTCATCACCACCGGATTATTGGCCATCTCTGCCATTCTTTCATGGGTGGCATTCTATCAAGTGGCATGGTCGGCCTCGGGCACGATGAGCGTGCCGGTTCTGGCGAGCTGGATCAATTCTGGCGCGCTGAAGATCGACTGGGCCTTGCGTATTGATACGCTGACCTGCGTTATGCTCGTCGTGGTGACGAGCGTGTCCTGCCTCGTGCATCTCTACTCTATCGGCTATATGCACGAAGATCCGAGCCGCCCGCGTTTCTTCGCCTATCTGTCGCTCTTTACTTTCGCGATGTTGATGCTGGTGACGGCGGACAATCTCGTGCAGATGTTCTTTGGCTGGGAAGGCGTGGGTCTGGCCTCCTATCTCCTGATCGGCTTCTGGTATGAGAAGCCTTCGGCCAATGCGGCGGCGATCAAGGCTTTTGTCGTCAACCGCGTGGGCGACTTTGGTTTTGCACTGGGCATCTTCCTCGTCTTCTTCCTGACGGGTTCTGTGGCTTTTGATGCCGTTTTTGCCGCCGCGCCGGGCGTTGCCAACAAGCCAATCCACATCTTCGGTCTCAATGTCGATGCCATGACGATTGCCTGTTTGCTGCTCTTCATGGGCGCGATGGGCAAGTCGGCGCAGTTCCTGCTTCACACATGGTTGCCGGACGCGATGGAAGGCCCGACCCCTGTGTCCGCGCTCATCCATGCCGCGACCATGGTGACGGCTGGCGTCTTCATGGTGGCACGCCTCTCGCCACTGTTCGAGTTGGCGCCTGTGGCGCTGACGGTCGTGACTGTGGTTGGCGCAACAACGGCCTTCTTCGCAGCCACCGTTGGTCTTGTACAAAACGACATCAAGCGCGTGATTGCCTATTCGACCTGTTCGCAGCTTGGCTACATGTTCGTGGCCATTGGTGTCGGTGGTTATTCGCTTGGCATCTTCCACCTCTTCACCCATGCCTTTTTCAAGGCGCTGCTCTTCTTGGGTGCAGGCTCCGTCATTCACGCCATGCATCACGAGCAGGACATGCGCAACATGGGTGGCCTGCATAAGGACATCCCCTTCACCTTCGCGATGATGACCATCGGCACGCTGGCGCTTACCGGCTTTCCGCTCACCGCTGGCTACTTCTCCAAGGATGCGATCATCGAGGCAGCCTATGCGTCTGCAACGCATTCGAGTGCAGGCGTTTATGCCTTCCTGTTGACCGTGATCGCGGCTGGATTCACTTCCTTCTACTCATGGCGCCTCGTCTTCATGACCTTCTTTGGTGAGCGCAAGACGCATGGCCATGATGCCCATCACGGCCATCATGATGACCATGGCCACGGGCATGGTGATCATCAGCCCCATGAATCGCCGGTCGTGATGCTGATCCCGCTCGCCTTGCTGGCCTTTGGTGCAGTGGCCGCGGGCTATGTCTTCCATCATCACTTCATCGGCCATGATTATGATGCCTTCTGGAAGGGTGCACTCTTCACTGGCAAGGACAATCATATCCTTCACGCGATGCATGACATCCCCGGCATTGTTCCGCTGATCCCCTTCTTCATGATGCTCGCGGGGTTTGTGCTTGCCTGGTATATCTACATCGTTGCGCCGGGGACCGCGCAGCGTATCGCGGCTGCCAATCCGCTGCTCTACAAGTTCCTGCTCAACAAGTGGTACTTTGATGAGCTTTATCATCTCATCTTCGTGCGTCCGGCTTTCTGGCTCGGCCGCCTGTTCTGGAAGGGCGGCGATGGTCGCATCATCGACGGGCTTGGTCCCGATGGTGTGTCAGCCCGCGTGATCGACGTGACGCAGCGTGTTGTGCGCCTGCAGACCGGCTTCGTCTATCATTACGCTTTTGCCATGCTGATTGGCGTGGCCGCTCTGATTAGCTGGTACCTTGTTGGAGGGGTGCACTGATGTTCGGCTTCGGCATTCTCTCCGGCCTGATCTTCCTGCCGCTGGTTGGCGCGGCCTTCATTCTCGCCTTGCGCGGCGATGATGAAGCGACCCGCAACAATGCGCGCTGGGCGGCCTTGATCACCACGCTCGTCACTTTTGCGCTGTCGCTTTACGCATGGCATCTGTTTGATCCCGCCTCTTCTGCCTTCCAGCTTGTGGAAGAGAAGCGCTGGGTCAATGCAGGTCTTTTGTACAAGCTCGGCGTCGATGGCATGTCCATGCCCTTCGTCCTCTTGACGACATTCCTGATGCCATTCTGCATTGCGGCTTCCTGGGATTCGATCCAGAACCGCGTGAAGGAATATATGGTCGCCTTCCTCGTGCTCGAGACGCTGATGATCGGCGTGTTCTGCGCGCTGGATCTGGTGCTCTTCTATGTCTTCTTCGAAGCAGGCCTCATCCCGATGTTCCTCATCATCGGCGTCTGGGGTGGCAAGCGCCGCATCTATGCCAGCTTCAAATTCTTCCTCTACACGCTGCTCGGTTCGCTGCTGATGCTGCTTGCCATCATGGCAATGTATGGTGTCGCAGGCACGACGGATATCACCACACTACTCAAGACGAGCTTTCCGGTTTCGATGCAGAAGTGGCTGTGGCTGGCTTTCTTCGCCTCTTTCGCGGTGAAGATGCCGATGTGGCCAGTTCACACCTGGCTGCCTGATGCCCACGTGGAAGCACCCACCGCTGGCTCGGTCATTCTGGCCGGTATCTTGCTGAAGATGGGCGGCTACGGCTTCATTCGTTTCTCGCTGCCGATGTTCCCGGATGCGTCGCAATATTTTGCGCCGCTGGTGTGGACGCTCTCGGTCATCGCCATCGTCTATACCTCGCTCGTTGCGATGGTGCAGGAAGATATGAAGAAGCTGATCGCTTATTCATCGGTGGCGCATATGGGCTTCGTGACCATGGGCCTCTTTGCGATGAACCCGCAAGGCGTGCAGGGCGCGATTTTCCAGATGGTGTCGCATGGCCTTGTGTCGGGCGCTCTCTTCCTGTGCGTCGGCGTCGTCTATGACCGCATCCATACGCGCGAAATCGCAGCCTATGGCGGCCTTGCCAAGCATATGCCGCTTTACGCGGTGGTTTTCATGGTCTTCACCATGGCCAATGTCGGCCTGCCCGGCACATCCGGCTTTGTGGGAGAGTTCCTGACACTGCTTGGTGCATTCGGTGCAAATACATGGGTGGCGCTCTTTGCAACGACGGGCGTGATCCTGTCGGCGGCCTATGCGCTTTATCTCTATCGCCGCATTGTCTTCGGCGTGTTCGACAAGCCTGCGCTGCAGGGGATCACGGATCTCAACGCACGCGAGATTGCCTTGTTCGCGCCGCTCGTCCTGCTCACCATCTATTATGGCGTGCATCCGGGTCCGATCCTGGATGCCTGCGCGGCCTCGGTTGATCTGCTCGTGAAGAATTACGATGCAGCGCTCGCGGCCACCAAAACCGCCGCGCTTGCGCGCTGAGGATCTGGCAACATGACAAGCTTCTCCCTCGCTCTCGCTCACAGCCTGCCGGAAGTGACCCTCGCCATCGGGGCGCTAGCGCTTCTGATGCTGGGCGTCTTCCTCGCCAAGGATGGGCGTGACTGGATCATCAGCGAATTGGCAATCGTCGTTCTGGGCCTTGCCTTCCTGCAACTCTTTCTCGGTGTTGGACCGAAAGTGGTTGTTTGGGATGGTGCCTTTGTGGACGACACTTTCGGGCGTTTCATGAAGGGGCTGGCCCTGATCGGGTCCATCGTCACATTGCTCCTGTCGATGGACTATATGCGCCGCGAGAAGATTGACCTGTTTGAATTCCCGGTCCTGGTCTTGCTTGCCACGCTTGGCATGTTGATGCTGATCTCGGCGCAAAATCTCATTGCGCTCTATCTCGGCCTCGAATTGATGAGCCTTGCGCTTTATGTCATCGCGGCTTTCCACCGTGACAATGTGCGCGCCTCGGAAGCTGGCCTGAAATATTTCGCTCTCGGCGCGCTCTCGTCGGGTATGCTGCTTTATGGCGCATCCCTGCTTTATGGTTTTGCTGGCACTGTTTCCTTCGAAGGCATCGCGGCAGCCATCAAGGGCCATGCCAATGTTGGCGTTGTCTTTGGCCTTGTCTTCATGCTTGCTGGCCTTGCTTTCAAAATGTCGGTCGTGCCCTTTCACATGTGGACGCCTGACGTCTATGAAGGCGCGCCTACGCCCGTGACTGCTTTCTTCGCCTCTGCGGCGAAAATGGCCGCTGTGGCGATCACTGTGCGTATCATTATGACGGCGTTCCCCGGCGTGACGGCGCAATGGCAGCAGATCATCGTCTTCATCGCCATCCTGTCTATGGCCATCGGCTCTTTCGCGGCAATTGGCCAGACGAATATCAAGCGTCTGATGGCTTACTCCTCCATCGGCCATATGGGCTTTGCCCTTGTGGGTCTTGCCGGCGGCACACAGCTTGGTGTTCAGGGCGTGCTCATTTACATGGCTATCTATCTCGTCATGACGCTTGGCACTTTCGCAGCCATCCTGTCGATGCGCGTGGGTGACCACTATGTCGAGAAGATCTCGGATCTCGCAGGTCTTGCGCGCACCAATGGGCCGATGGCCTTTTTCCTCTCCGCCATGATGCTGTCGCTTGCTGGCATTCCCCCGCTCGCGGGCTTCTTTGCCAAATGGTATGTCTTCAATGCTGCCATTCAGGCCAATCTCTATCCGCTCGCCGTCATCGGCGTGCTGGCAAGCGTGGTTGCCTGCTTCTATTATCTGCGTATCGTGAAGGTCATCTATTTCGATGAGCCTGCGCCGAAGTTTGAACGCGCGAGCCCGGCGGTGACAGCAGTGCTGGTGGTGGCAAGCCTTATCATCACGCTCTTCGCCTTCTGGCCTGGGCCGCTCGATGGCATTGCCGCGGCGGCTGCCAAGTCACTGTTCTGAGCGTGACGATCACGCAAGACGCTCTGCCACAGGGCTTCCGCTGGGAAGCTCATAGCAAACTGGCCTCGACGAATGACGAGGCCATGTCGCGTGCGCGAGCGGGAGATCCGGGCCATCTCTGGATCACTGCGCAAGAACAGACAGCGGGCAGGGGGCGGCTGGGACGCAGCTGGATTTCACATCCTGGCAATCTCTTCGCGAGCCTGTTGCTGATAGACCCGTGCCCCGCACAGGCGGCTCCAAAGCTTGGCTTCGTTGCGGGCCTTGCGGTTGCGAAGACCTTGCGCAAATTTGCCGGGGCACGTGTGCAGCTCAAATGGCCGAATGACGCGGTTGTTGAGGGCGCGAAGCTCTCCGGCCTTCTTCTCGAAGCCACGCAGGTTGAGGGACATCTTGCTTGCGTCATCGGTATTGGCATCAATTGCACCGATCATCCCGATGATTTGCCCTATGCGGCGACGGATCTCGCCGCACTTGGCGTGAGCGCGAGCGCGAATGAGGTCTTTGCCACGCTCGCGCAGGAGCTGGCCCAGGCTCTCTCGTGCTTTGATGAGGGCCGTGGCTTTGCCACGATCAGGCAAGACTGGCTTGGCGTAGCTGCAGGCCTTGGCGATATGATCCGCGTGTCGGGCGTGCAAATGCGTGAAGGCCGCTTCAAGGGACTTGATGAAGAGGGCCGTTTGCTGTTGCAAACAGATCAGGGGCTCGATGTGATCGAGGCAGGAGACGTCTTTCTGGGCCAAAGCGCCCGCAACCTTCAGGAACATTGATGGCAAGCGCAAGCGACGAACTCGTTTTCGTGCCGCTGGGAGGGCTCGGCGAGATTGGCATGAATGCATCGCTCTATGGCTTTGGGCCCAAGGGCAAGCGCAAATGGATTCTGATTGATCTCGGCCTTGCTTTTGCCGGGCCTGATCTGCCGGGCATAGATCTTGTGCTGCCTGACCTCGGCTTTCTGGAGCGCGTAAAGAAAGACCTGCTCGGTCTTATCATCACCCATGCGCATGAAGACCATATCGGCGCTATTGCGGATCTGTGGCCGCGCCTGAAATGCCCTGTCTATGCCACGCAATTTGCAGCGTCGCTTCTGGAGACACGCCGCCTGTCGGAACCCGGCGCGCCAGAAGTGCCGATGCATGTCGTCTCGCAAGGCTCGCGCATGACGCTTGGGCCCTTCGACATTGAATTCGTGCCCGTCTCGCATTCAATCCCCGAAAGCAATGCACTTGCCATTCGCACGCCTGCGGGTCTCGTTTTGCATACCGGCGACTGGAAGCGCGATCCAACGCCAGTCATCGGCCTGCCGACAGATGAGAAGCGCCTGCGTGAAATCGGTGAAGAAGGTGTTCTGGCGCTCATCTGTGATTCAACCAATATCACGCGCGAAGGGGAGAGCCCCTCTGAGGCTGATGTTGCCATTGGTTTGCGCGAGGTGATTGGCAAGGCCACGGGTCGTGTTGTCGTCACGACCTTTGCCTCGAATGTGGCGCGTCTGCGTTCGGTCGCGGAAGCCGCGGTGGCTTGTGGTCGTACCGTGATCACAGTTGGCCGTGCGATGGAGCGCACCATTCAGGTCGCTCGTGAGATTGGCTATCTTGAGGGGATCCCCGCTTTCCTGCCGCCGCAAGCCTATTCATCACTCACCCGCGACAAGATCGTCATCCTCGCCACGGGTTCGCAAGGCGAACGACGTGCAGCGCTTGCCCGCATGGCAGAGGGTGAACATCCAGAAGTGAAACTTGATCGTGATGACACGGTGATCTTTTCGTCGCGCACCATTCCTGGCAATGAGCGTGAAGTGAATGGCATCATTAATGGGCTCGTGATGCAGGGCGTGAAGGTGATTACGGATCGCGATGCGCCGATCCATGCCTCTGGTCATCCACGGCGTGGCGAAGTGTCGCAAATGTATGACTGGATCCAGCCGCAGATTGCGGTGCCTGCGCATGGTGAACCTTTGCATCTTGCCACCCATGCAGACTTTGCCCGCGCCAAAGGTGTGCCGCATGTGTTCACGCTGCAAAATGGCGCGATGCTGGCGCTGGCGCCCGGCCAGCCCGGCATCATTGATGAAGTGCCGCATGGTCGCCTCTACAAGGATGGCGATATCGTTCTCTCGGCGGATGACGAAGCCGTGAAGACGCGCAAACGTCTGGCTTTCGCAGGTGTGATTTCCGTCGGCATTGCGATGACGGCTAAAGGAGATCTCGCTGGCGATCCCGACGTGGTGATTGCGGGCCTGCCTGCGCGCACCAAAGACGGTAAAGCTATGGATGCGGTTGTGGATGAGGCAGTCTTTTCGGTCCTTGACAGCCTGCCGCGTGCGGTGCGCCGCGATGCGGATGCGACATCCGTTGCCGTTGAACGCGGCGTGCGCAACACAGTACGATCTGTCTGGGGTAAGCGCCCCACGGTTCATGTGCTGGTGATGGAAGTTTAGAGGGGGCAGTGATGATCGGTCGTCTCAACCATGTCGCAATTGCGGTGAAAGATCTCAAAAGCGCCTCGGCCCTCTACCGTGATACGCTGGGTGCGAAAGTGTCCCAGCCGCAAAGCTTGCCTGAACATGGCGTGACAGTGGTTTTCATCGAACTGCCCAACACCAAGATCGAATTGCTGGAGCCGCTGGGCGAAGGCTCCCCCATTGGTAAATTCATCGAACGCAATACGGATGGGGGCATGCATCACATCTGCTACGAGGTCGATGATATTCTCGTAGCGCGCGATAAACTGAAAGCCGGGGGTGCGCGTGTATTGGGTGATGGGGAGCCAAAGATCGGCGCACATGGCAAGCCTGTGCTCTTCCTTCATCCGAAAGATTTCAACGGAACCCTGATCGAACTCGAACAGGTCTGATCGAAAGGCAACGTCATGTCGCTGTCGCTGGGCATCGCTATCTACCTCACCATCTGGTGGGTCGTGCTGTTTGCCGTTTTGCCTATCGGCGTGCGTTCGCAACATGAAGAGAAAGAATATCTGCTAGGCACGGACCCCGGCGCGCCAGTCGCGCCGAAGTTGTTGATGAAGGCGATCATCACCACAGTCGTTACCAGCGTGCTTTTTGCTGGTCTGTGGTGGTTTATGCGCTCGCAGCAGTTCTAGTTATTCTTCCGTCTTCCAACGACGTGCTGCACCGACATCAATGTCGAAGAGGTCGAGCATACGGCCGACCGTGTGATCAACAATATCGTCAAGCGTCTTCGGGCGGTTGTAGAAGGCCGGCACCACGGGGCAAATCATCGCGCCCATGTCAGAAAGCGACAGCATGGTGCGCAGATGGCCGGAATGCAGCGGCGTTTCGCGCACGCCCAGCACGAGGCGGCGGCGCTCTTTCAGCACAACGTCAGCAGCACGGCTCATCAGCGAGCCTGTGACGCCTGTTGCAATCTCGCTCATGGTGCGCACCGAGCAGGGCACCACGATCATGCCAAGCGTGTGGAAGGAGCCCGACGAGATTGAGGCGCCGATGTTGACCATGGCGTGCGTCTTGTCTGCCATCTCACGCAGATCCTTGATCGTGAGATCGCTTTCATAGGCGAGCGTCATTTCGGCAGCCTTGCTGACGATGAGATGCGTCTCGACGCCAGCTGCGCGCAACAATTGCAGCGTGCGAATGCCATAGATGATGCCAGACGCGCCGCTGATGCCGACGATGATGCGCTTTGGGGTGCTCACCAGTTTCACTCCTTGATGTTTTGAAAAGCGCCGAGCAGTGTTTCAACAGCTCCGGCGTCGAATGTTGTGTTCAGCACCGTCGCATAGGCGCTGGCATTGGTGCGGGCTGCCGCCACAGGCTCCATGGCATTGCCAAGGCTTGAGACGGGCCAAAGGGCAAAGAGCGTTTCCTGTTGCAGACGCTCCGCCTCAAGTTCCACGGCCTTCACGCGCTGGCGAAGCTCCTCAACCCCCTTGGGCTCGAAACCCTCTGGCGTGTCCTTCAGGAAGCGGCGGACGCCGCGCAGGGGCACCACGGCCTGATTTTTCCATGGCTCAACTGAAGCCATGATTCTGTTCACATCGGCGGCAGAAAGGCCCCGGCCGCAGGAGGCCGCATAAAGGGCAAAGAGCAGCACATTGACGTCCACGCCAGAGCCATCCTGCAGGGTCAGGCAGGCCGGCGGGACGCCCGGCTGGCCATAAATGCGCAGGGAAAAGGTCCAGAAGGGGGATTTCGTCTTGGCCGGACTGCTGTCGCTCACTGCTTCGCCCATCGTTTCACGCTCCCGGTCCGGCTGCCTAGCATGCAGGTGTGGACCCGGCAACGTGCCCCATCTCTCACTATTGACCGAGCCCCTTTCGCCCGGTACTCAGGCGCACCTTAACCCGTCAGGTACGTCGCCCCTGAGTGATACGGCTGCCGTCCGGGATGGATTAGGGCAAAGACAAATCTCAGGTCCCAGGGACCAATGATCCGGTAGCTCAGCGGTAGAGCATTCGACTTTTAATCGAATGGTCGAGGGTTCGATCCCCTCCCGGATCACCATTCTTCCTTCCCCGGTCTGTTATCTCCTTCAGCGATTGTCATTGGCAAGGACTTGCCCGCATCGGGCTAGCATGGCATCCCTGAATGAGTTGGGGAGGACAAAATGAAACTGATCTTCAAGGCGCTTGCTCTGGCAGCGGCCCTTTCGACACCGGCTCTGGCCAATGAGCCTTATCCATCAAAGACGATCAACATCGTTCTGCCTCTTGCTGCAGGCACCGGCATGGACAGCCTTGTGCGCGTCTTCGGGGACCAGTTGCAGACCAATCTCGGCAAGCCCGTTGTTGTACGCAACGAGACAGGCGCCTCATTCTTGATGGCTCCGCAAAGCGTCGCGCGCTCTGTTCCCGATGGTCACACGCTGCTTGCAACGGTCAGTCCGACGCTTGTGATCAGCCCGAACTACTTCAAGCAGATCCCTTATGATCCTGACAAGGATTTCCATCCGATCAGCGCCTATGTGCAATCACCCTTCATTCTGGTCGCAAGCCCCAAGTCTGGCATCAAGACGGCACAAGACATGATCCGCATTGCGCGTGAACAAAAGGGCGCACTCAATTACGCGACCTTTGGTGTTGGTACACAACAAAGCCTCGCTTTTGAGCTGATCAAGCAGCGTTATCAGTTTGACATGCAGGAAGTGCCTTATCGCGCCACTCAGCAAATTCTGGCTGATGTTGGTTCTGGCGATGTTCAGCTCGCTTTCGTCGAAACAGCTGCATCCCAAAGCATGATCCGCGAAGGCAAGCTGGTGCCGCTGGCTGTCTCATCCAAGGCACGTCTTGAGCTTTACCCGGATGTTCCAACACTTGAAGAAGCGTTGGGGCAGAAGGATTTTGAAATCGTCGCCTGGCATATCTTGCTGGCCCCCGCGCAGACCCCGCCTGATGTGCTTGCGCGTCTGCGTAAGGAAACGCTGGCGATTACGTCACAGCCCCGCTTCACCGATCTTGCGCGGGCGCTGGGTCTGATCGTCGCCAAACCCCAGACGCCTGATGAAATCCGCAAAATGTTGGCCGCAGAGCGTGAGCGCTGGGGCCTTGTGATGGAAAAGGCTGGTCTCAAGCACTCACGCTGAGGGGAAGAACTTATCCAGAAAGCCCTTGATGATGGCTTTCGTGCGCGGCGCATTTTCTGGTGAGAGTGGAAAATGCGACGTGCCGGACATCATCATGAGCTCGGCATTGGTTCCTGCCTTTTCAAACATCCGCATGGATTGCTCTGATGGCGTCACGCTGTCATTGGCCATGTGGAAGAGCAGCAGGGGGCGGGGCGCTATATTGCCTACGACATCTTCGGCGCGGAAGTCATACATGCTCTGCGCTGTTTCAACCGGCACCTCCATCAGCGAACGGGGCGAGAGATTCTTGCGCAGATGTTCGGGGATGGGCACCACATCAAAGCGCGAGACCCACATGCTCTCGCCTTGTTCCTCGCGGTGACGGCGGCCATCTTCCAGCAGCTTCGTAAAGCGCGCCCATGCTTCAGGCGTGGGATGTTGGCCGCGGAATTTGCGCTCACCATGGCCCCAGCCGCAAGATGACACAACGCAAGCCACCCGCTCGTCAATGCCCGCAGTATAGACAGCGACAGCTGCGCCGAAGCTGTGACCGATGACGCCGATGCGCTTGGGGTCGATCTCTGGCTGTGAGGCGAGGAAGTTGAAAGCATTCTTCGTATCGGCCACCTGATCGAAGCAGCGGATCTGACCCTTTGCACCCTCGCTTGCGCCGCAGCTACGCATATCAAAACGCAATGCGGCATAGCCAAACTCTTCCATCATGCGGGCCTGCAGTTCCGCATGAGAGTCGTCCTTCGATCCGGCAAAACCATGCAGGACGAGAAAGGCAGGGATTTTCTCTCCAGCTTTGCGACCCTCTGGCAAATGGAGGATGCCGGCGAGTTTCAGACCATCGGATTCGAATGTGCAGGTTTTTTCCACGTTTTCCCCCATTTGCTATGCTTTATGTTTAGCCGAGACGCGCAGCTCATGCAATTTGTTGATGCTCTTGCACGGAGGGGCCTGAGCGGCCAAACTGCGTGGAAATGAATGGGAGGAACAGGCTTGCAGGCCGGGTACAAGGATTTTCGTCGCTTCAACGATAAAGTCTGCATCGTCACTGGCGCGGGGCAGGGGATTGGGCGAGCAACCGCCATTCGCCTCGCAGATGAAGGTGCAAAGGTCGTGGTGGCCGAATGGGCACGCGAGAGCGCGGATGCGACCGTTGCCTTGCTGCGCGAGCGCAGTGCTATTGCCGATAGTGTGATTGTTGATGTGTCGAGCCTCAGAGGTGCTGAAGAGCTGATGAGCAAGACCATGGCGCTGCATGGACGCATTGATGTTCTGATCAATGTTGTTGGTGGCACAATCTGGTGGCAGCCTTATGAGCGCTATAGCGAGGAACAGATTGAGCTTGAATTGCAGCGCTCGCTTTACACGACCTTGTGGTGCTGCAAGGCTGTTCTGCCTTACATGATTGCACAGAAGGGCGGCTCGATCGTCAATTTCGGCTCCTCTGTCACCCGCGGCGGATTGTATCGGGTGCCCTATGCGGTTTCAAAAGGCGGTATCGTTGCATTGACGAGCACGCTTGCAGCTGAGAATGGCCGCCACAATATTCGTGTGAATGGCGTCTCGCCCGGCACGACCATCATCACAGATCGAAAGATCACCCGCTTGATGTTGAAACCGGGAGAAGAAGCAGCGGCGATGGACAATACGCAGGCGCTGATCGAAGAGACGCGCAATATGCATCACATTCCACTTGGTCGTACCGGCCGGGCTGAAGAGCAGGCTGCTGTCGCAGCCTTTCTCGCAAGTGAGGATGCCTCATTCATAACAGGTCAGATGATCGCCTGCGATGGTGGCCTCAGCACATAAGATTGACAGGAGAGGAACGAGATGAAGCCGGAAGACAATGAGCGTTTGGTGCGTGTGGGGCCGGGTACGCCGGGCGGCAATCTGTTTCGTCGTTATTGGCAACCCGCATGTCTCTCCAGCGAGCTACCCGCACCAGATTGCGCGCCGGTTCGGGTGAGATTGCTTTGTGAAGATCTGCTTGCCTTCCGTGACAGCAATGGTCAGGTGGGACTCGTCGAAGCTTTTTGCCCGCATCGTCGCGCGCCGCTTTATTTTGGCCGGGTGGAAGAATGCGGTATCCGTTGCGTCTATCATGGCTGGAAGTTCGATCGTGACGGCAATTGCACCGATTTGCCATCCGAACAGCCGGGTAGCCCGCTTTATGATCAGGTCAAGCTCAAAGCTTATCCCACCTTTGAGGCTGGAGGCATTGTCTGGGCCTATCTGGGTGACAAGGACAAGATGCCGCCGCCGCCGGATTATGAATGGCTGCGCGCACCTCAAACACATTGCCATGTGTCGAAAACCTATGAGGATTGTAACTATCTGCAAGGCCTTGAAGGTGGGCTTGATACAGCTCATGTCTCCTTCCTGCATCGTGATGATCGCAACGCGGTGACATTACTCTCGTCCATGGATACTGCCCCCAAGCTTGAAGTGCATCCGACGAATTACGGCTATTATTATGTGTCGCGCCGTCAGATCGCGCCGGAAAAGGCTTATATCCGTCTGTATCAATATATCATGCCTGCACAGCAGATGCGGCCGAGTGTGGTCGCACCATCAGGCGGCAAGCAGGATCCTGCAACGATTGACGGCCATATCTGGGCGCCGATTGATGACTATTCCACCAATGTCTATAACTTCATCTATGGTTATGACGGTGACTTTCCGCTGACGCCGGAATTTATCCGGGAAGATGAAGAGTTTTTCGGTCGTGGCGAGAATGATCTCATTCCCGGCACCTTCCGGCTGAAGAAAAATCTCTCCAATGATTACATGATTGACCGCTCGTTGCAGCATCAGGGAAATTATAGCGGCATTGTTGGTGTCAATACGCAGGACTATGCCTTGCAGGAAGGCATGGGCCACATAGTCGATCGCTCGAAAGAGTTTCTTGTCTCCACAGACCGTGCCATCGTCACCATGCGTCGCTTGATGCTTGATGCGATCGCGCGGGTGGAGCGTGGTGATGATCCACCCGGCAACCAGCCAGTCGATCACCGCAGCGTTCGTGCATTTGATGACATCGTGCCACCCGAAACAACAACAGCTCAGATGGTGACAAATACAGTCTCCAAGTGGTGATCAATAAACATAAAATGGGAGGGAACATGAAACGCAGATGGACCTTTATCGCCGCCGCGCTTGCTGTCATCACAGGCAGCAGCGCGGCGCGCGCGCTCGATCAGGTGAGCGTGGGTGTCGTCAATTCCAGCAGCGATGTCGCCTTTTACATCGCGTTGACGGCGGGTTATTTTCAAAAACAAGGCATCGAGCCGAAATTTGAGACATTCGACTCGGCAGCGCGCATGATTGCTCCATTGGGTGCCGGGCAGCTGGATGTTGGAGCAGGCGCCGTGGGGGCCGGTCTCTACAACGCCGTTGATCGCGGTATTGATATCAAGATCGTGGCGGACAAGGCTCATTCAGCGCCACATCAAAGCTATATATCCTTGATGGTGCGCAAGGCGCTCGTTGAGAGCGGGCAAGTGAAGAGCTTTGCGGATCTCAAAGGCCGCAAGGTCGCGCTTCCGGGCGCCGGTACTGGCGATTCCTCAACCCTTGATCGCGCCTTGAAGATGGGTGGATTGAAAGGGTTTGACGATGCCGAAGTCGTCTATATGGGCTTCTCGCAACAGGCCGCTGCATTTTCCAATGGTGCGATTGATGCAAGCATCACCGCCGAGCCCAGTGTCGCCTTGATCGAGGCCGCAGGTCACGCCGTCCGCTTTGCAGCGGTCGGGCAAATCTTTCCCAATCAGCAAACGGCAGTCGTGCTCTATTCAGGACCCTTCGCCAAACAGCGCCCCGATGTCGCGCGTCGTTTCATGAAAGCCTATCTCATGGGTGTTCGCGATTATAATTTGGCTCTGAAGGATGGGAAGCTGTCAGGTCCCAAGGGCGATGCCGTGATCGACCTTCTGGTGAAATACACGACCGTGAAGGATGTGAAGGTTCTGCGCGCAATGGTGCCCCATGCGACAGATAATGATGGCAAGGTCAATTTCGCCAGCTTGAAGAATGATTATGACTTCTTCATCGCCCGCAAGCTCATTCCTGAGAAGATCACGGTTGAGCAAATCGTTGATGATTCCTTCCGCGCTGCCGCGCAGAAGGAACTCGATGCGGGCCGTTAATTATGAGAAAAACTCCCGGCCAAGGCCGGGAGTTTGTTTTTGCCATATGGAGAGGCGGCTCCGTCCTCAGTAGCCAGAAATCACTTTCAGGCCCTGCGTCAAATCCTCGATCAGGTCCTCGACATCTTCGAGCCCGCAAGACAGCCGCAACATTCCATCTCCAATGCCTGACTCAGCGCGTGCCTCAGGGCCGATGCGCTGATGCGTTGTGGTGGCTGGATGTGTGATCAGGCTCTTGGCATCGCCAAGATTGTTTGAGACTTTGATGATCGAGAGAGAATTGGCAAAGGCGAAAGCTTCCGCCTTGCCGCCTTTCACATCAAAAGCGATGACGGTGCCGCCGCCGCTCATCTGACGCGTGGCTAGCTCATATTGGGGATGATCCTTGCGCGTGGGATAGAGTACGCGCGCAATCTGTGTCTGTTCAGCCAGAAAGTCGGCAATACGCTCTGCATTGCGCTGTTGCTGGGCGACACGCACAGGCAGTGTTTCCAGCCCTTTCAGCATCACCCATGCATTGAAGGGGGAAAGGGCCGGGCCGGTCTGGCGCAGAAAGTTATGAATATGCGTTTGAATGAACTCTTCTGAAGCGAGGATCACGCCGCCCAAACATCGGCCCTGTCCATCAATATGTTTGGTGGTGGAATAGACCACGCAGTCAGCGCCGAGTTTCAGCGGGCTTTGCAGCAGCGGCGTCGCAAAGACATTGTCAACGACGAGCTTTGCTCCGGCGCGATGTGCGATATCGGCCACGGCTGGAATGTCGATGATCTCAAGCTGGGGATTGGTCGGGCTCTCCAGAAAGAAGGCTTTTGTATTTGGCTGCACCGCACCCGCCCACTGATCAAGATCGGTGCCATCTACCAAGGTGCATGGCACGCCAAAGCGCGGCAATAATTCCTCGACGATATAGCGACAGGAGCCGAACAGGGCTTTGGCTGCGACGACATGATCGCCCGCTTTCAACTGTCCAAACATGGAGGCTGTTACAGCCGCCATCCCGCTGGAGGTGGCGCGGGCTGCCTCTGCCCCTTCCAGAAGCGCCATGCGCTGTTCAAACATGGCCACGGTTGGGTTGGAAAAGCGCGAATAGATGAAGCCGGGATCCTTGCCGCTAAAGCGCGCTTCAGCAGCCTCCATGTCCGGATAGACGAAGCCCTGGGTCAGGAACATCGCCTCGGATGTTTCCCCGAATTGCGAGCGCATCGTGCCACCATGCACAAGGCGTGTGGCAGGACGGAGTGACTGTGGATCTTTGGACATGGCTGCTCACATAGGCAAGTGAGCGGAGGCCCGGAGGCTTCCGCTCGATTGGCTGGCAGGAGAGGCTTTCTTACTTCTTCAGGTCAACGAGGCGCAGATAGGGGCGCTGCTCTTCCCAGCCCTGCGGGAAGCGCTTTTTTGCCTCTTCATTGCTGACGCTGGGGACGATGATGACACGTTGGCCCGGCTGCCAGTTGACGGGGGTTGCCACCGTCTCCTTGTCAGTCAGCTGCAAGCTGTCGATCACTCGCAGCACTTCCGCGAAGTTGCGGCCAGCGCTTGGCGGATAGGTGAGAATAAGGCGGATCTTCTTGTTGGGGTCGATGATGAAGACGGAGCGAACCGTCACCAGCGGATCGGCTTTGGGATGCACCATGCCGTAAAGGGTCGCGACCTTACGGTCGGGGTCGGCCAGCATGGGGAAGTTGACTTTGTGTCCCTGCGTGTCCGCGATGTCCTCCTCCCACTTGTGATGCGAGTCGACTGGATCAACCGATAGGCCGAGAGGCTTCACATTGCGCTTGGCCCAATCGTCCTTCAGCCGGGCAACCTCACCCAGCTCGGTGGTACAGACGGGCGTGAAATTCTTGGGATGGCTGAACAGAATGCCCCAGCTATTCCCCAGCCACTCATGGAATTTGATGCGGCCGTGGGTGCTGTCCTGTTCAAAGTCGGGGGCAATATCGCCGAGCTGGAGGGTCATGGGGCTGTTCCTTGTCCTGGTGGCCGAAAATGACGGATTTGACCTTAAAACCGAACGAATGTTCGTCAATCAGAACAGGCCGGATTGTCGCAGATCGTCCGGTACTCCGAACGTTTTGTGTTTTCCCCCGGACTTTCGAGGGGAACCGCTTATTTAAGGGTAACAAAAAGGAGGCCGTCTGTAGAGAAAAAAGAAACAAGTGCTTCCGGAGGGTGACGCGCGGCGCGTGGAGATCAAATGACCATCATGTTCGTAAGTCCCGAAAAATCGCCATTAAGGTCTTAAGCATAGCAAAATAATCGGGTGCATCGGTCGGATTGATCTACTTGGAGAAGGGTCAAAAAAGCGCCAAAAAATAGCCGAATCCTTCAGCTTGACGGTAAAAT
>CAZLBA010000034.1:21689-24368 GCA_964557555.1 uncultured Beijerinckia sp. | reverse complement strand
AAAGGCGTGGTCCAGCTTTCAAAGAAGGGATTGGACAAGGGGCAAGCTCCAGAAGATGTCTGCCATCAAACTAGGTAGCTTGTGCAGGGCCTGCAACCGCCCCGCTTGTGCGTCAGGAATTCCAGGGCTTCACATCGCTGATGCGCCAGTCGCCACCCAGCTCTCGACAGGCGCGACCTTGCAGCTTTTGCACTTCGCCAGCTGTGGTGATTTCTGCAAGAAAAGCGCGGCAGATTTGCAAACCTTCCGCATAGGCGATGCCAACCGGCGTAAAAGAACCGCGATCCCGCCCCAACTCCCAAGTCACCAATTGGCCGCTCTGCTGCGGATCCAGCACCTTGGCCAGAGCCTCGCGCGCCACCGGCCAGTCTTCATCCGGCAAAAAGGCCAGAGCTGGCCCGGAAACAAGCGGAGGTGCGGTGGGAATGGAGCCCGTCACATCACCGGCGAGTTGAGGCCGGGCAGAATGGCTGGAACAGGCCGCCAGAAGGCAACAGGCCACCATCACGCCAATGGCGCGGCTGGCTCCCGCCCGTGCCTCGCTATAGACTGCCCGCATCAATCACCAACCGGACCCCCCATCGGGCCATTTGTGCGAGGCTGCCTTGGAAGAGTTAAAAGAGCGTGAGCTTGCCCCCGAAGCTGAGCCTTTTGATCACTTTAAGGATCTGCTGGCGCAGGCCTGGAAAGCCGAGGTCAATGATGCCAATGCAATGGCCGTGGCAAGCGTGGATGAACAGGGCCTGCCCAATCTGCGCATGGTCCTGATGAAAGATTATGATCTGCGCGGCTTTGTCTTTTACACGAATCGCCAAAGCGCCAAGGGCCGCGAGCTTGACTCAAGCTGGAAGGCGGCTGCCAATTTCCATTGGAAGAGCCTGCGCCGTCAGGTCCGCATTCGCGGTCTCGTCGAAGAAGTGACGCGGGAGGAGTCCGACGCCTATTTCGCCAGCCGTCCGCGTGACAGCCGGATTGGCGCCTGGGCCAGCCAACAGAGTGCGCCGATGGAGAGCCGCTTTGCTCTTGAAAAAGCGGTTGCCGTTTATGCCGCGAAGTTTGGGCTTGGTGAGGTGCCCCGTCCGCCGCATTGGATCGGCTATCGCATCAAACCAGTCTATATCGAATTCTGGACCGACAAGCCTTTCCGTCTGCATGAGCGCATCGTCTATCGCCGCGATCAGCCGGAAGGTGAATGGCGGGTCGATCGGCTCTATCCTTGAGATGCAGCGCTTTCACCCAAGATTGGACCCATGAGCGATCGCCTCTATCCCGCCCGCCCCATTCTTGCTGCCAGCCTTGCCGTGTTTCGGGACGGACGCGTCTTGCTGGGTGCGCGTGCCGCTCCGCCACATGATCATTTCTACAGCCTGCCCGGCGGCCTCGTGGAAACAGGTGAGACGCTGGAACAGGCAGCTCTGCGCGAATTGCTCGAAGAAACTGGCGTCAGCGCAACCTGTGTCGGGTTCACCGGCTGGTCGCAAGTGATTCAGCGTGACGCTGATGGCAAGGTCGAGAAACATTTCGTCATCGCCTCTTTCGCCGGCCATTGGGTGTCAGGCGATGGCATGGCGGGGCCGGAATTGCCCAGCGTGAAATGGGTCGATCTTTCGCAAGCCGCCCGCCTGCCTTTAACACCGGGACTTTTGCCGATCCTCGAAAAAGGGCTGGCCATGGTGGAGGGGCGTGCGTGAGGCCGGCTCTCGTCCTCCTGCTTTCCCTGACGCTGGCGAGCCCGCTGGCGGCCCAACAACCCGCCCGCCCCTCCCAATCCCCGCCGACGCAAAGCCCCGCCCCAGCGCCCCCCGCAGAGCCGCCTCCGCCACCCTATGAGCCACAGCTTTTGCGTCTGGCCGAGATATTGGGGGCCCTGTCCTATTTGCGCGACCTGTGTGGCGAAAAGGACGGAGATAAATGGCGCGAAAACATGCGCGCCCTGATGGAAGCCGAGGCCAAAACACAGGCCCGCAAGGAAAGGCTTGCAGGGGCATTCAATCGCGGCTTTCGTGGCTATGAGGTGCTGCATCGCAGCTGCACCAGCAATGCGCAGGTGATCATCGAGCGGATGCTGGATGAGGGCACCAAATTATCCGACGATGTCGCCAACCGTTTCGGTGGCGGCTAGGCGCTGGCGCATTAACCTTTTCGCAAGACCTTCATGGCCCAAGCGAATTGAACCCTATAAGGAAATGGCGATGTTGACGCCTTTCCTACCCCTTCTCCCCGCCAATGACGACGAGCGCAGCGATGCTGAAGAACGCCGCGCAGCGCTCGGCTATGTGACGGAGGCCTTTGCCGAAGCGATCCTGGCCGGGCTCGATGGAGACAGTTTCGCCCATGCCGCCCTGTTCACGGCCATGCAGGAACTGGTTGCCACCTATGGCGAAGAAGCGGTCGCCAAATTTGCCGAAAATCTGCCCAAGCGCATTCGTGATGGCGAATTTTCAGTGGCCGATAAGCACTAAGCCCCTATTGTTCTTGCCGCTCAGCTGATTATCTCAAGCTTCGAGTTGCAGGAGCCTTTTGCCACATGCCATCGACCGCCCTTGCTGACCGAAGCCTGATTGAAGTGAAGGGCGCAGATGCGCGCTCCTTTCTGCAAGGCCTGATCACCTGCGACATGGACAAGGTGAGCCCGCAGCAAGCCGGCTTTGGCGCCCTGCTGACCCCACAAGGCAAAAT
>CAZLBA010000034.1:12456-21679 GCA_964557555.1 uncultured Beijerinckia sp. | reverse complement strand
AGCTTTTTCCTCGATACACCCTCCTCCCAGGTTGCCGATCTGATGAAGCGGCTAACGCTCTACAAGCTGCGCGCGCAAGTGAGTGTGACAGAACGCCCTGACCTTGCTGTTGCTGCCATCTGGGATGAAGCCCATCCTGCAGCGGCCTATGCAGACCCACGCAGCAACGAATTGGGAGCGCGTGTGATTTGTGCGCGCAGCGCAGTTGATGGATATGGCGAGAACGGGCCTCTTTATGAAGCACGACGCATTGCGGCCGGCATCCCCAAGGGAGGTGTTGACTTCATCTATGGCGATGCTTTCCCCCATGATGCCAATATGGATCTCATCCACGGCGTCGATTTCCGCAAGGGCTGCTATGTGGGACAAGAAGTCGTCTCGCGCGTGCAACATCGCGGCACTGCAAGGCGCAGGATTCTGCGCGTGACCTTGAATGGGGCTGCGCCTGCTCATGGCACAGCCATCTTGGCAGGCGATGCCGAGATTGGCACGCTGGGGTCGAGTGCTGGCCAAGTCGCACTGGCATCGCTGCGCGTGGACAAGCTGGAGGACGCGCGCAAAGCCGGAGTCCCGGTGACCGCAGCAAATGCTGTCCTGCTCCCTTGAGGAGGCACTGCCAGCAGATGCTGCCCCTTCCCTTGCGCATGGCGGCGCATGGGCGCCCTGCCCCATGACGAGGATGGCCGCCGCCCCCGTTCAGAGCTTCAACAAGGCTTTCGCATTTCCAAAAGCCAGCTTGTCATACTGCTCCTTCGGCAATTGCACATTCTGCAAAAACTCTTTCGCAGACTCACTGCGCGAGAAGGGGTAATCAACCGAGAACATAATTCGGTCGATGCCAAAAATTTCAAGCGCAGCTTTGAACGGCGTCTGCGTGAAGATGCCGCTGGTCGTGATCCAGAGCTGATCGCGGATCGTCTCGCTGATTCCGCGCTCGAGATGCTCAATGTCATTGGCAAACATCTCATCAAAACGCGCCATCATGACAGGCAACATCTCCCCCATATGGCCAATGATGAGCTTGAGGCGACGATGCTTGTCGAGCTGGCCTGAGAGGACGAGGCGCAGAATGTGGATCGCCGTTTCCGAGTGCCACCCCCAGCCCCCCGTTTCCAGAAGGCGATCTGCGCCCTCTGGCAGTCGCGAATAGTAGATATCTCGCACAGCAGGAGGAGCGAGATGGGGATGCACATAGATCGGAACGTCCAGCTCCTCGGCACAAGACAGAAGATCGTCATAGGCTGGATCATCAAGAAACAGCCCATTGCAAGTGCCATCCACCATCGCACCGACGAGACCAAGATCACGAACAGCGCGCTTTAATTCGCGCGCAGCTGCTTGCGGGTCACGCAGGGGCAAATGCGCAAAGCCACGAAAGCGATTTGGGTTCTCCTTTACCTTGCTCGCAAGATAGTCATTGATGCTGGCGGCAAGCGCCACGCCGTCAGAACCAGCCACAAGATCACAACCCGGCCCGCTATGAGAAAGCACCTGCATTGCGATGCCATTCTCATCCATATTTGCCATGCGCTTCTCACCAATCTCCGGCAGCATGGCGAGAGGATTGCGGTCTGGCGGCAATTTACGCGGACGAAAGCCGCGTGCAGCAATCAAGGCCGGATCAATCTTCGAGGTGAGATGCGGCGCTGTATAATGTTCTTCAAGGGCGATGGCATTCATGATGTGACAGCTCACTTTCAGGTTTCATTATTCAGGCTTGATGCCAGCCGATTTCACGGCATCGGCGAAGAACAGTTCCTCAGCCTCGATGATCTTTTGATGCTCTGCCGATGTCGTGCCGCGCGCCACGATGCCCAAGCGTGCGAGTTTGCCAACCACATCGGGGTTTTTCGCACTCTTGATGGCGGCTACTTCCATACGGTCAAGAATCGCCTTTGGCACACCCGCCGGGGCGAGCAACCCGTTCCAGGCTTCAATCGTGTAGCCCGGCAAGACCTCGCTGATGGAGGGAATGTCCGGCAGTTCCTTCAGGCGCTCCTTGCTGGTCACTGCCAGCATCTTGATTTCCTTGCGACCCAGCATCGGCAAGATTTCGGACGTGTTGCCGAGATACATCTGGATATGGCCTGCCATGAGATCGGCCATGGTTTGGGAGCCGCCTTTATAGGGTACATGCTGAAGCTGAATGCCGGAGCGCGCGGCAAACATCGAGGAAGCAAGATGCGCGATGGTGCCAACACCGCCGGAACCATAATTGATCTTGTTGGGATTGGCCTTGGCATAAGCGATGAAGTCTTGCACCGTGTTCACGGGCACCTGACTGCTCACCGCCAAGATTGCGCCATTGGTGGCATAGATACTCACTGGCTTGAAGGCTTTGATCGGATCATATTTCACACGCTGGACACGCGGCACGACGGCGATTTGCGCATTGGCACCGAAGAAGAAAGTATATCCATCAGGATTAGCGCGCGCGACATATTCAGCGGCTATCGCCCCACCTGCGCCCCCGCGATTGTCCACCAGAATGGTTTGTCCAAATTCCTGCCCCAAACTTTCAGCGAGCAAGCGCGCCATCGTGTCGGTATTGCCACCTGCTGCATAGGGCACAACAAGTGTGATGGGACCTGCAGGCCAGTCCTGCGCCATCGCGCCTGAGGAACAGATTGCCAAAGCCGCGCCCAGCAAAAGCATACGCCGCCGAAATGCCGTCATCGCCATTCCCTCCCATTGCCGCGCCGTTGTTTGAGTGACGCGTTATTGGAGAGACGCTAACAAGGAGATGGCGCTGGAGCAAGAAAGAACACAACCCTGCCACCTGCATGTGGCGTGGATCTGGATATGCAAAAAGAGGCACCATTTGCAGGTGCCTCTCCAGCTTCATCTGATCCCCTCAAGCAAGGTCACAGCTTTGAGCGGTAATGATCCCAAGTCTTCTTGAAGAGGCTACGCGTCCATAATTTCTGGCGGCAGAGTTCCTGCTCCTCTTTCGAAAAGACATAGGGCTTGCCGATTTGCATCGCCATATATTGCCGCTCGGAATTCTCTTCCAGATAAACAGCGAGCGTGAAAGCCTCCACCACATCGCTGCCAACCACGGTCACACCATGCGACTTCAGCAAGATGGACGGTCCCTGCCCCATTGCTTTGGCAAGCGCCTCGCCCATGGGTTTGGTGTTGATGGAATTGGGTGAGTCAAAAAGCGGAATGTCACCCAGCAACACACCTTGCGCAAAAACGGGCTGATATTTCGTCCCGGTCATTGAAAGGTAAGTGGACCAGCGCGGATGCGTATGCACAACCGACATCACATCGGGTCGCGCGCGATAGATCTCAGTGTGAAGGTGAAACTCGAGTGGGGGCGGAATATTCCCGTCAAGCGGCTTGCCATCCATGTCGATGGCTATGATGTCGCTCTCCTGCAAGGCACCGCGTACAGAGGGGCCGGAATTGATGAGAACGCGGTTCTCACCCACACGCGCAGAGAAGTGACCATTATAGTCAACAACATTGGCGCGCTCCAGCATACGGATCGCATCCGTCAATTCGCGGCGGGCCTGCGCTTCTGAAAGAAAGTCTGTCACCTTTTGCTCCTTCAGCTGATGCGCTTCTTCCACAATTCCCATGGACGAGCCACGACGCCCAGATTGACGGCATCAGCCAAACGGCCTTCTTCGCTATCAAGGGCTGCGAGCGGCGCGCCACCGGCAATCATGGTAGCCTGAATCTGCAACTTGGCATTCACTTCGGTATAGATCGCGCGGAAAGCTGCATGTTTGACGCTTGGACCAGTTGCGACTGAGCCATGCGCACGCATGAGACAGATCGGCTTGTTGCCGATGACGCGAGCGAGTTCGCGGCCCTTCTCGTGATTGCCAACCAGCATATCGGTTGCGCCAAACTTTTCCCGAATGTCAAAGATCGGCACACCTTCAGCGATGAAGGCCGCATTATGATACATCGCCTGCATCTTGTTTGGCACGAGACTGAAGGGAATGACGGATGGCGAATGCGAATGCACGATCGACATGACATCCGGGCGTGCCTTGTAGATCTCGCTATGAATGAAGCGCTCGAAGAAACCACTGCGGCCCTGCGGGTCGATCGCCTCAGACTCAAGATCGAATTCCATGATGTCATCGGCTGTGACGAGAGCGGGCGCGAGCGAGCGCGACATCAAGAAACGGTCAGGCGCAGTCGGGTGGCGCATCGAGATGTGACCGAATGCGTCGAACACGCCCTGATCGGCCAGAATGCGGCTCGCGGATGCAAGTTCTTCAAGCAAGGCGCGCTCGACTGGGCCGCCGGACTTCGACGCGGGACGGCCGCTACCACCTGCGTCGGCGGGCGAGGCCAGAAAACCAAGCGGGGCGCAGCAGGGGCAATCAAACAGTCTCATGTCTCCTCCAGAGATCGTCGCGGCGCTTGAAACGCCAGTGCCCTAGCCTATCAGGCAATTGGCTCCCTTGTTCAAGGATTTTAAATCAGGATTGCCAAGAATGTCGCCAAGGGACAGGATGTTGCAGAAGAAGATGGGCACTGGCGGAGCCGCGCAGCCACGGCCCAAGGGAGGCAAAGGATCTGACATGACAAAGCTGCGTCCCATTCGCCATCTGGCGATTGCAAGCGACAATCCCGCCAAGGCCGCCGAATTCTACAAGCAGAATTTTGGCTGGACGGAGTTGAAGCGCTTCGGCCTTGATCCCGACAAACCTGATGAGGCGCCCCGCCCCTCAGGCGTCTTCATGAGCGATGGCACGCTCAACATCGCCATCTTAAAATTCGCAGATGACCAATTGCTCAAAGGCGTCGATTACACAGGCCTCCACCACTTCGGTGTTGTCGTGGAAGACGTGAATGAGTGGATGGATCTCTTGATGAAGCAGGGCTGCGCCCAAGTGCCTTATGAGATCCCGCCCGGCACACATGCGGAATATAAATTCCGCGGCCCTGATGGCGTTGTCTTCGATATCACAGGCCATCAATGGGATGGCTCGGCACCTACCTGATCAGTTAAAGAGATCGCCCTGGGCCTGAGGCTTTTTAGCGCGGGCCTTCGGCGGTGGTGGAGATGGCGCCTCGCGCGCGCCATCAAAACGCGCCTGAATCTCTGGTCCATCATTACTGACTTTGTTCACTGCGGTCGAAATAGGCCACATCTCCAGACAATCATCCGGGCATGGGCGCATCAGGGGCGAGGCCTCATCAACATCATGGCTCTCGCAATCAAGCCAAGTGTCGAAATCATCGCGCTCCAGAATCACCGGCATCCGGTCATGGATGGCAGCCATCAGCCCATTGGCATGGGTGGTGACGATACAGGCCGTATCGACCTCTTCGCCATTCGGGCCTTCCCACGTCTCCCATAGGCCCGCAAGGGCGAGCGGTGCGCCATCGCGGCGACGAAAGAGAAAGGGCTCCGACTTCGCCTTTTCCTGACGCCGCCATTCATAGAACGCGTCTGCGATGAAAATGCAGCGGCGGCGCTTCAGCGCATTTCGAAAGCTCGGCTTCTCACTCACCGTCTCACTGCGGGCATTGATGACGAGAGGAAAGTCTTTCGGGTCCTTGACGAAGCCCGGCAGGAACCCCCAGCGCATGAGAACAAAGTGACGCTGGCGATGCTCCGCGCCCGGCACGCGCTCCATCCGCACCACCGGCACAGGCTGTGTCGGGGCGACATTGTAGCGCGGCGGGAAATTCGGCTGCTCCGCATAAGCGAAAAAGGCACGAATGGCTTCCGGCGGCAGGGTGATGGCGATGCGTCCGCACATAATGACTAGATAAGCGCTTGGAGGCCGCGCCGAAAGGGCTCACTTGACGCTTCAACAGGCAAGCGACACAAGAGGCCATGACCCAGCGCCCAACCCGCTTGTTGCAAGAGCAGGATGTGCCGCAAGCAGCTGAGCTGCTGCGGGCGGGTGCGCTTGTCGCCTTCCCGACCGAGACCGTTTATGGCCTCGGTGCTGATGCCAGCAATGGCGCGGCTGTCGCGGGCATTTACGAAGCCAAGGGACGGCCCAGCTTCAATCCGCTGATTGCACATGTCGCTGACTTGGACGCCGCGCAACGTGAAGGGTCGCTCAACCAGGATGCTCTGAAACTGGCGCGCATGTTCTGGCCCGGACCTCTCACACTGGTCGTGCCAGTTGCATCAACTTGCACTGTCTCATCGCTGGCGCGCGCGGGACTTGACACTGTTGGTCTGCGCATTCCTTCCCATCCGCTTGCGCTCGCCCTCTTGCGCGCTGTTGCACGACCTGTGGCGGCTCCGTCTGCCAATCGTTCCGGCCGCGTCAGCCCAACCACGGCTGCGCATGTGCTGAGCGATCTTGAAGGCCGGATTGATGCAGTGCTCGATGGCGGCGCAACAAGCGTTGGTGTTGAGTCTACGATCATCGCCTGCCTTGACGATGAGCCGCGCCTGTTGCGACCGGGCGGCGTGGCGCGCGAAGAGATTGAACGCGTGCTTGGACGCGCGCTCGCCGGCGCTGATAGCGAAACACTGCTCGCCCCAGGCATGATGCAGAGCCATTATGCACCAGATGCAGCTGTGCTGCTCAATCAAACAGCGGGGATGGCTGACGCCGCTTTGCTGGATTTCGGCGGACAATTTGCAGATGCGCCATGCCGCGCCCGTATTGATCTGTCCCCAAGCGGCAAGCTGGCAGAAGCCGCCGCCAATCTCTTCGATGCCTTGCGCAAACTCGACGCCAGCGGGGCGCGGCACATTCGTGTGGCACCCATTCCGCTGCATGGCCTGGGCGAAGCGATCAATGACCGCCTGATGCGCGCCGCGGCTCCACGCAATTGATGGTAGTATGTTAGAGTATGCCATCAGGAGATGTCCCATGGCCTCTGGCATTGAAAAACGCACCTTCAGCCTCCCCGCCGAACATGCTGCTTTCATTGATGAACTGGTCGAGTCCGGCGCTTACGCGTCCGGCAGCGAGGTCGTGCGCGCGGGGCTGCGCGCTTTGAAAGAGCGCGACAAGGCTGTGGAGCGGTGGTTGAAGGAGGAAGCCTCCGCTGCCGTTGCGGAGTGGAAGAGCGGCAAAACAAAATCCGTTTCCCTGAAAGATCTTTCCGCCGAAATTCGGCAAAAGTTTGAGAGCAATCGAAAGGTTAGTCATGAAGCGAAGGGCCGTCGTGTTTCGACCGCTCGCGCGAGAGGACATAAATAGGATTTATGACAATCTTGCAGAGCGTGTAAGCGAATTATCTGCGTTCAATTACGTCAATCGCATTTTAGCTTTCTGTGAAAAGCTCGACATCATGCCCGAGCGCGGTCATCTGAGCGACGAATTGGAGGCAGATATGCGCGTGATCACATTTTCAGCGACGGATCACGGTCGCATACATCATTGCGGAAGACGAGGTAGTCATCTTCCGCATCTTTGTTAAAGGCGAGGATTGGGAGAACAAGGTCACTCCGCCGTGATCTTCTGCTCGCGGATCAGCTTGCCCCAAATATCGGTCTCGCGTGCGAGGAAATCTCCCAGCTGCTTGGGTGTTGAGCCAACAGCCTCCGCCGCAAGCGCATCCAGCTTGGTTTTCACACCCGCATCCGCCAGCGCTATCTTTGTGTCTGCGGCCATCTTGTCGATCATCTCCTGCGGCACCTTCCTCGGCGCGAAAAGCGCAAACCAGGACGATACGTCAAAGCCCGGCACCGTATCGGCAATGGGCGGCAATTCGGGAGCAAAGGGCGAACGCTTGGCCGTGGTAATGGCGATGCCCTTCAAAGTGCCGCCGCGAACCTGTTGCAGCGAGGACGTGATGTTGTCGAACATGATATCGACACGCCCGCCCATAATATCCTGAATGGCTGGTGCGCTGCCGCGATAGGGCACATGGGTCATTTGCACGCCGGTCAGCTTCTTGAACAATTCGCCAGACAGATGGATCGAGGTGCCAACACCAGATGAGGCAAAGGTCAGCTTGCCAGGATTGGCCTTGCCATAACTGATCAGATCCGCCACCGAATTTACCGGCAGATGTTTGCCTGCAATCAGCATGTTCGGGACCATTGCGACCAGTGACACGGGTGCGAGATCATTGACGGGATCGTAATTCAGCTTTGCGTAAAGCGCGGGGTTTGTCGCCAAACCAACGGAGGCCAGCAAAAAGGTTTCGCCATTCGGTTCAGCGCGCGCGGCTGCTTCCTGTCCGATATTGGCGCCCGCACCACCGCGATTATCAACCACGATGGAGCAGTTCCACATCTGGGCCAGCTTGTCGGCAAGGATGCGCGCGATGATGTCCGTTGCACCGCCCGGCGCGAAGGGAACAATGAGCCTGATGTTACGGCCCTGCGGCCAGGCGCTTTGTGCGCGCAGCAGGGCAGGCGTGAAGAGACCTGCAGCGAGGCTGGCAGCAAATGCGCGGCGATGGATCATCTGAGCGTCTCCCCTTGACCTGAGCTTTGCTACTCAATGTAGGCGAGCTTGGCCGAGGCGCAAGGGGGATGATGATCACGCGATTGCTACGATTTCGACATCCATGCTGTTCACCTCCACCACGTCACCAACCTTCTTGTTGACGAGGGCGCGTGCAAGCGGCGAGACATGCGAGATGGTTTTTTGCGACGGATCAGCTTCATCCTCACCCACTATCCGCCAGAGCTGACGACGACCATCTTCGCGCTCAATCGTCACTGTCGAACCAAAATGGACCTTGCTCATGTCATTGATCGGCGGCACGAGTTCAGCTGTTGAGCGGCGCGCCATCCAATAGCGCAAGTCCCGCGCAATGCGCGCAATGTGATGACGATCCTCATCATCTTCGCTGTGCTGTGCGCGCGAAAGCTCACCCTCCAGCCGTGCAACCTCATGCTCGATCTGGGCCATGCCTTCCGGCGTGACCAAATTTCGGTGAGGGGATATGGGACGTTCGGGAAGATCCTCGAGGGTTTCGCCCTCAGGATCCTTCAAAAAAGCAATACTCATGATGATCTCGCAGCTTAGCGGGGGCGGCGTGTGGTGGGGGGCAGCAGGCGCGCGTTGCGCAGTCTCGCCACTTGCTCAAGCGGCGATGGCTCACGCGGCAAAGGCCGACGCGAGACTTCAATCTCACGATCCTTGCGCGGCTCTTGCTCAGGCGCGCGCGTTTCGGGTGGTGTAGTGCTCATTGACGGCTCCTCGCAGCCATAACGGTTTGCGAGAAGCCGCGTTCCTTGTGATCAGGCGATCTCGACCACGGTGCGGCCGCGCACCTTGCCCTCTACAATCAGGCGGGCTTGATCCATGGCCGCGCTGAAGGG
>CAZLBA010000034.1:0-12446 GCA_964557555.1 uncultured Beijerinckia sp. | reverse complement strand
AGAGGCTTAACTGTTTTTGAGCCCGCACTGTCTGAATGGTGGTGGTGAGCGAGGCAAGCTTGTCCAAATCCATATCCCGCGCCAGCCGCTGCCATGCCGCTTGGCGGCGGGCCAAGGGGCACATGACACTGTCAACACCGAGCAGCGCCACGCCCCGCAGAATGAAGGGGGCCACAGTCGCGGGCAGGTCCATCCCCTGCGCAAGCCCGCAAGCTGCAATCGCGCCACCGTAACGTGTCTGCGCCAGAACATTGGCAAGCGTATGCGAGCCGACGCTGTCGATGCCTGCTGCCCACCGCTCTTTGCCAAGCGGGCGTCCGGGAGCCGAAAGCTCGTTGCGCTCGATGATCTCTGCAGCGCCCAAAGCTTTCAGCCAATCTGCTTCCTGCGGACGACCGGTCGAGGCCATCACATGCCAGCCAGCTTTCGCCAGAAGCGCGACAGCTACCGAGCCAACACCACCAGCTGCCCCTGTGACAATCGCCGGTCCTTGGGCGGGGGTGAGACCATGTTGCTCAAGCGCCATGACGCTTAGCATGGCGGTGTAGCCCGCCGTGCCAATGGCCATGGCTTGCGCGCGGGTGAGACCTTTGGGCAGAGCCACAAGCCAGTCGCCCTTTACACGCGCTTTCTGCGCCCATGCTCCAAGATGAGTCTCGCCAAGGCCCCAGCCATTGAGGATGACTTCATCGCCAGCCTTCCATGCCGAATGCGAAGAGCTTTCAACAACGCCCGAAAAATCGACACCTGCAATCATCGGGAAACGACGCACCACAGGTGATTTTCCGGTAATCGCCAAACCGTCCTTGTAATTGACGGTGGAATGAGTGACGCGCACCGTCACATCACCATCCATCAGGTCAGCTTCGTCGAAATCTGCAATGGCAGCTTGCGTGCCGCTTTCAGTCTTGTCGATGCGAACAGCCTTGAACATGCTCATGAGCATTACCTTTCATCAGGCAGTGGCGGGCGCTTCTTCCTTGCGTGGCACCGGCTTTTCAACGATCGGCAAGTTAACGAGACCGGAGAAGATGCCAAAACCAATGGAAAGCACCCACATCGCCATATAGGAGCCCGTGGCCTCGCGCAGCCATCCCGACAACATCAGGGCGACGAAGCCACCAACCTGATGCGAGAAGAAGGCGAAGCCATAGAGCATCGAGAAATAGCGTGTGCCGAACATGACCCCAATCAGTGCTGAGGTCGGAGGCACCGTTGACAGCCAGAGGAACCCTGACAAGGCACCAAAAATGAAGGTGGAGAGCACGGTCGGCGGCATCAAGATGAAAACCACCGTCACCAAGGCACGAGAAAAATAGATGAAGGAGAGCACGTAGCGTTTGGGGATGCGGCCCGAATAATAGCCCGACGCAATCGACCCGATGATGTTGAAGATGCCGACCAGCGCATAGGCCCAATAGCCGACCTCAGGCGAGATGCCAGCTTCAACAACATATTTCTGGAAATGGACGGTCACGAAAGCAAGCTGAAAGCCGCAGGTGAAGAAGCCAATCACAAGCAGATTATAGGAGCGATGATTGAACGCTTCTTTCAGCGCTTCGCGAAAGCTTTGTGGCTTCACGCCGGCCGAGCTGACGGAATTGTCAATGGGCGAACTGGCGACGAATTGCGCCAGCGGGATGACGCAAAACATCAAGATGCCAAAGGCAATCGTGGTGAACTGCCACCCAAATGATGTGACCATGCCACCCGAAATCGGCGCAAAGAGAAACTGACCGAAAGAGCCTGCTGCTGTTCCAAGACCGAAAGCAATGGTGCGCATATTTTCCGGCACGATCTTCATCAGCGCGCCGATCACCAGATTGAAGGAACAGCCGGACAGGCCAAAGCCCATCAGAACACCCGCTGTGAGGGTGAAGGTTTCCGGCGTCGAGGACCAGGCCATCAGGATGAGACCCAGACCATAAAGCAAACAACCACCAGTCAGCACACGCGCGGAGCCATAGCGGTCTGCCAATGCGCCAGCAAAAGGCTGACCAGCGCCCCACACCAGATATTGAATGGCCATGGCGAAGGAAAAGATGTCGCTGCCCCAGCCCCATTCCTGCAAAACCGGGAGCTGGAAAATCCCTACGGCTGAACGAGGGCCAAAGGTCAGGACACCGATCAGGCAGCCAACCATGATGACGATTTCGGGCGGCAGACGCTTGGCAAGCGAAACAGACTTCTTGGCAGCGTCGTCGATCGTCATCTGGCCCCTCCTCGGATCCTTCTGCTTGTAACGCAGCCCGCAAGTCACGCAAAGGTGAAACGACCTTTGCCCTAGCGCAAGCTTTGCTGCTAAAGAATGTAAGCTTTTTTGAAAAGGATATTGATTGTGACGACGTCCAGCGCGCGCTTTGCGCTTGAAAAACAGTCGATTTTCGCGGCAACCGGTGCTTCCTTCCTCTCCGCGACGCTGCTTTTTTCTGTCCAGCCGATGTTCACCAAGATGGTCCTGCCGGTGCTGGGCGGCAGTGCGGCCACATGGTCCATCGCCATGGTTTTCTTTCAGGCCGTTCTGCTGCTGGGCTATGCCTATGCCCATTTACTGACGCGCTATCTGTCGTTTTGGGTGGGAGCTGCGGTTCACATCACAATTTTGCTCACGGCGGCTTTCACCCTGCCAGTCCGGTTTGAAGCGCAGAATACCGCGATCCCGGCCGATCCCGCCTTGTGGATCCTCTCCACATTCACCTTTGCGCTTGGCCTGCCCTTTCTTGCACTCAGCACGCATGGCCCCTTGTTGCAGGCCTGGTTTGCGAGAAGCCAACATGAACGCGCTCATAATCCCTATTTTCTCTACATCGCGTCCAATATTGGATCCTTCGCGGCACTCCTTGCCTATCCGTTTTTGATCGAGCCCTTCATCGGCTTGAAGATGCAAAGCCAGTTATGGAGCGGTGGGTTCGTCGCCCTGATCCTGCTCATTCTCTATGTGCTGGTGTCGGTGCGCCCTGCCCCCGCCAAGGCGCAGGAAACCAAGCCTGAAGCATTCCCCCCCATCGAGCTGACGCGGGCAGCTTCATGGGTTGGCCTCGGCCTCATTCCCTCCGCACTTCTTGTCTCGGTCACATCCCATATCTCAACCGACATTGCAGCTGCGCCGCTTCTTTGGGTCGTGCCGCTGGGTCTTTATCTCTTGAGTTTCATGCTGGCCTTTCGTGACAAGCTCGCACTGATCAAGCCCAATGAGTTGCATATAATTCTGGTATGGGGTGTCACAGGCTTGCTCATCAATATGATGATGGGCCGCTTGCCGATGGCGATTTCGCTTGTGGTGCATCTTGGCCTTTTTACCGTCATTGCCATTGCAGCTCACCATGCGCTTTATCAATTGCGGCCGCGCGCAGAGCAATTGACAAGCTTTTATTTCTGCATGTCACTCGGCGGTGTTTTGGGCGGCCTGTTTGCAGCACTTGTTGCGCCAATGGTCTTCTCCAAAATCACTGAATATCCGCTGATGCTGGTTGTCGCGCTGGCAACCCTTCCGGGGGCAGTCACTGGCTTGCGCGCTCTTGAACGCGAGAGCCATATCATCCGGCCTCTGCTCTACATTCTGTGCGCCCTGAGTGCGGCTGTTGCCGCTGCCTTTGTCAGTGGAACCAAAGAAGCAGGGGCGACTGTACTTGGCATTGGCATCGGCATTGTCGTCTTGATGCGATGGCGACATGCTTCTTATGCCTTGCTTGCTGTTGCCATCAGTTTTCTCAGTATGCGCGCTTATGACAGGCTTGTCGCTGACCATGAGACTTACCGATCTTTCTTTGGCGTCACTCACGTAAAGGAAATCGTCGAAGATCGTTTCCGGGTTATGGTGCATGGAACCACCATTCACGGCGCCATGCGCATTCGTCATGATGATGACCGGCCCTATGAGGATCGTCCTCTGCCAACCACCTATTATTCCTATGAGGGAGGCATGGGAGAAGCGATTGCCGCACAACGTGCGCGGCTGGGCACTGTTCAACACACGGCCCTGATCGGCCTTGGAACGGGAGCGCTGGCCTGTCATTTCAAAAAGGGCGAAGAGGCAGTTTTTTATGAACTCGACCCACTTGTTGCGAAATTGGCGCAAGACCCTTCGAAATTTCGCTTCCTGTCAGACTGCGACATCAAGGTGCCCGTTGTTTTGGGCGATGCGCGTCTGACCCTCACAAAACAGTCGCAGATGAGCGACATCATTTTGGTCGATGCCTTCTCCTCAGATTCGATCCCGGTCCATCTCCTGACGGTCGAAGCCTTTGATCTTTATCTGTCGAAACTGGCGCGACATGGCCTCATCGTTCTGCATGTCTCGAATAATTACTTCTACCTCGGTGAAGTCCTCGCCCGTGCCGCGGCCAGTCGTGGCCTGCATGGCGTCTTGAAGTTCGATGGCAGGAAGAACCTTGATGAAGAATTGCGGGCCAGCAGCTCTGTTGCAGTTCTGGCGCGCTCGCCTGATGATCTTGCCAGCTTCACGCAGAAGAATGGCTGGGAAGCCCTGCCCCCCGTTCGACGCGCGGCCCCGTGGAGCGATGATTACTCCACGATCCTTGAGCCGCTGATTGATATGTGGCGCAGGAAGCGGAGCTGATCACATATTCGGATAGTTGGGACCACCGCCACCTTCAGGAACTGTCCAGATGATATTCTGGGCAGGATCCTTGATGTCGCAGGTTTTGCAATGGACGCAGTTTTGCGCATTGATGACGAAGCGCGGATTAGCGCGTGTGGCCTCATCATCATAGACGACTTCGTAAACACCTGCGGGACAATAAAGCCGCGCGGGCTCGCCATAGGTTGGCAGATTGTCACGCACCGGCACATCTGCATTTTTCAAACGCAGATGAACGGGCTGGTCTTCTTCATGATTGGTGTTGGAGATGAAGACGGATGACAGCCGGTCGAAAGAAATCTTCCCATCGGGTTTGGGATAGACAATCGGCGTCACCTGAGACAATGGCTTTAGCGTTTCATGATCTGCCTTACCATGCTTCATCGTGCCGAAGATGGACGTGCGGAAGAGCTCATTCATCCACATATCAAGACCGCCCAGCGCGATGCCGAGATAGGTGCCAAATTTCGACCAGAGCGGCTTGACGTTGCGCACCTTGAAAAGATCGAGGCCAATGTCGCTCCTGCGCCAACCGGCTTCATAACCGGCAAGCTCATCATGCTCGCGCTCGGCCATGATGGCGATGGCTGCTTCCTCTGCTGCCATCATGCCAGAGAGAATTGCGTTATGAGAGCCCTTGATGCGCGGCACATTCACAAAGCCAGCCGCGCAACCGATCAAGGCACCGCCGGGGAAGGTGAGCTTCGGCACCGATTGCCAACCGCCTTCCGTGATCGCGCGCGCACCATAAGCGAGCCGCTTGCCCCCTTCGAAGGTGGGGGCAATCGCGGGATGTGTCTTAAAGCGCTGAAATTCGTCGAAGGGCGAAAGCGTCGGATTTTCGTAATTGAGATGCACCACGAAACCGACCACCGCCTGACCATCTTCAAGATGATAGAGGAAGGAGCCGCCACCGGTTGAGGCATCAAGTGGCCAACCAAAGGAATGTTGCACAAGGCCCGGCTGGTGGCGCGAGGGATCAAGCTGCCAAAGCTCTTTCAGGCCGATGCCAAATTTCTGCGGCTCTGCATCCTTGTCGAGTTTATAGCGCGCGATCAGTTCCTTGCTGAGCGAACCGCGCGCACCTTCCGCGAATAAAGTATATTTGCCGCGCAACTCCATGCCGCGTGTAAATGAGTCCTTGGGCTTACCATCACGGCCAATACCCATGTCACCTGTTGCAACCCCAACAACGCGACGGCGCTCATCATAGAGGATTTCGGAAGCTGCGAAGCCCGGATAGATTTCAACACCCAACGCTTCAGCGCGCTGCGCCAGATAGCGCGCGACATTGCCGAGCGAACCGATGAAATTGCCATGATTGTTCATGAGCCGCGGCATCAGCACATTTGGCAGGCGCAGCGCGCCAGAATGGCCGAGCAGGTAGAAGCGGTCCTCTTTCACTTCCGTCCTGAGGGGGCGTGCTTCATCCTGTCGCCAGTCAGGCAACAAGCGATCAAGACCGATCGGATCAATGACAGCGCCCGATAAAATATGGGCGCCAACCTCGGAGCCTTTTTCCACGACCACTACCGAGAGATCAGGATTGACCTGTTTGGCGCGGATGGCTGCCGCCAATCCCGCGGGCCCAGCGCCCACGATCACCAGATCGAAATCCATGCCTTCGCGCGCAGGCAGCTCAAGCGCTTCGCCAGCCATGATTGAAGCTCCAGGGGCCGGATCTCCGGCGGTCAGTCCAACGCGCCCCTCTTAGCCTGTGAGCGGCCTGTGACCAAGGGCCGATCGCCTCTCGCCTCGGCGCTGCCCACCGTCTAAACTGGAAGTTATGACCTCGACCATGGGACCAGAGCGCGATTTTGACCCGGCAGAACTCGCCGCGATCCTGCGGTGGTATGCTGATATGGGCGTGGATCTCGCCATTGACGGCGAGCCACATGACCGTTTCGCGGATTGCGCCAAAGAGCGGGCGGCCAGCCCTGCCCGGCCCGCCCCCATAGCGAGCGAGGTCGCGCCCCGTCAGGCCCCCGCAGCGCCGCGACTGGCCGCAGGTCCCGCCCGCGTCAGCGATCCGGCGGCAGCCCTGTCGCAGGAAGCTGCCGCCAAGGCCGCGCGCGAGGCAGCGCAGGCCGCCCAGTCACTGGAAGAATTGCGCGCCGCGCTGGAGGCCTTCGAGGGCTGCGCCCTCAAACGCACTGCGTCCCGCACGGTTTTTGCCGATGGCGATCCATCGTCCCGCATCATGCTGATTGGCGAAGCGCCCGGCGCCGAAGAGGATCGCGAAGGCCTGCCCTTTGTTGGACGCGCGGGTCAGTTGCTCAACCTGATGCTGGCCTCCATCGGGCTGCAAAGGTCGGGCGTTTACATCGCCAACACAGTTCCGTGGCGACCGCCGGGCAACCGCGCGCCTTCGCCGCAAGAAACGGCCATCTGTCTGCCCTTCATCACTCGCCAGATCGAGCTGGTGAAGCCGCAAGTGATCGTTTGCCTAGGGGCAGCCTCTGCGCAGACGCTGCTCAATCTGAATGGGATTTTGCGCGCGCGCGGTCAGTGGCGTGACTATAGCCTGCCCTCTGGCGCGAGCATTCCGGCCATGCCGACGCTTCATCCTGCTTATTTGCTGCGCTCGCCTGCGGCCAAACGCCATGTCTGGGCGGATTTGCGCCAAATTCGTCGCGCCCTTGATGCAGCAAACTGAGCCCTGCCTCTACTTTTCAGGGTCCGGCGTTGCTACATAAGCTGCTTCAGGAGCTTTATCGCAATGAGATGGGAAGATTTCCGCCAGTCTGACAATATTGAAGACCGCCGCGAAGATGGTGGCGGCGGCGGCTTTGGCTTGCCGATTGGTGGGGGTGGTCTGGGGCTCGGCACCATCATCGTGCTGGGCTTTATAGGCTATGCGCTTGGCATTGATCCGCGCCTGCTGATCAGCGGCGCGGAAATGGCCACCCAACAGCGCAGCCAATATACCGAGCAAGCGCGCCCGACCCCGCGCCAGCAAACTCCACCCACCGACCAGACTGGCAAATTCGTCGCAACCATGGTCGCGATGAATGAAGATGTTTGGAGCGAAATTCTGCCACAGCAGAAAGGCACGCGCTTCAAGCCTGCCCCGCTTGTGATGTTTGCAGGCCAGACGGGTTCAGCCTGCGGTCGCGCACAATCTGCCATGGGGCCTTTCTACTGCCCGCTCGATAGCAAGATCTATCTCGACACGAGTTTCTTTGCCGATATGCGCAAGCGCTTCGGTGGCGGTGGCGATTTTGCCTATGCCTATGTGATCGCGCATGAGATGGGCCATCACATCGAAAATCTGATCGGGGTTTTGCCGCGCGTGCAGCGCGCACAACAGCAAGCCGCCTCGCAGGCGCAAGCCAATGCCCTGTCGGTGCGTGTTGAGCTGATGGCCGATTGTTTCGCGGGTGTGTGGGCTCATCACGCCAACCGTAAATGGAATGTGCTGGAACCGGGCGATGTCGAAAAAGCCATCGCCACAGCCACGGCCATTGGTGATGATCGCCTGCAGCGCGCCTCACAGGGACAGGTCGTGCCCGACAGTTTCACCCACGGCTCCTCGGCCCAGCGCGTGCAATGGCTACAGCGCGGCCTCAAAACGGGCCAGATGGATAGCTGCAACACTTTCGCAAACAGTAATAGCAACACCAACACGTCACGGTGAGACATGCCCGGAATTGATGAAAGCTTGACCTTCATTCCGCTGCGCATCGCAGTTTTGACTGTGTCTGATACGCGCAAGTTTGAAGATGATAAATCAGGGTCCACGCTTGTCGAGCGTTTGACCAAAGCAGGCCATGAACTCGCTGACAGGGCGATTGTCACTGATGATGTTGAAAAGATTCAAGCGCAGGTGAAGGCCTGGGTCGCTGACCCGAAAATTGATGCCATCATCACAACGGGAGGCACTGGCTTTACAGGCCGTGATGTGACGCCGGAAGCGATTGAGCCACTCTTTGAGAAAACCATGGACGGTTTTTCGGCCATCTTCCATCGCATCAGCTATGACAAGATTGGCACTTCCACCATCCAGTCGCGCGCCACCGCAGGTGTCGCCGGTGCAACTTATATTTTCGTGCTGCCGGGTTCGCCGGGTGCCTGCAAAGATGCATGGGATGGCATTCTCGCCCAGCAACTCGATTACCGCCATCGCCCCTGCAATTTCGTCGAGATCATGCCCCGCCTCGACGAACATTTGAAACGCGGCAAGCTGAAAGGCTAATCCACGCGGCGCAACTGGGTGCGTGCGGTGATGCCGCTGCGCGTCGCACGCAGAAGATCAGAAAAATGGCGTGGCGCATGAAGCCTCGCACGTTGCGTGACAATTCCCTGCACAGGAGAGAATTGAGGCATCAGCCGCGTCCAGAAGGAATGAGGCTCCGCGCGCATCAATAAGGCAGATGGTGCGCGTCCGCTTTGAAAGCGGTCGCCAATCTCGTCGATGTAACCAGCATTCGGGGCGAAGCCCGCTTTCAGCACAAAAACCAGATCGCATTTCGAGGCTTTCAGCGCCTCAGGCAGCAGGCTTGCGTGATCGGCCGACAGAATGAGTTCGCAACCGGCATGATCCGCAATCTTGAAAAGCTCCCGCCGTCCGTCAAGCCCCGCCACGCTGACATCCCGGACGAGCCCTTCGATCGTCGCGGGAATCAGCGCCGCCAGGCTGCGCACCACCGCATCAGCAGAGGCAGGCTGCGAGAAGGAGGCATCATCTGCGAGGACAAGGGCGGAAATCATCTCGTCACTATCCTTCTGTGGCGGCGGGTAAAAACAGAGTCACACACAGCTTTGTCCACAGGGCGATTGACGGAACGAAAAGTGTTCTCTATTCGTTCTCATGTTCGCGTTGTGTACTCACTCTCACTCCAAGGCTACATCTTCATGTATCCGAAATCCGCGGGCAGCAGCAAAGCTCTAGCACGAAACTTTCCGCCCGGCTTTGCCGAAGATGACAAAGCACCCGTTCCTTTCAAGCGCCGCGCCGGCCGGGGCGCTGCTTCCAACCAGTCTGGCCGCTATGAGCGCGAGCAGCGCGAGGCCGTGGATGATGGCTGGGGAGGGCTTGAAAGCGAGGAGGCGCTCAAGCCCCTCAAGACGCATGTGACGGTGGAGCGGCCAAAAACCATCATCACACGCAATGACTCGCCTGATATTTCGTTTGATCGCTCGATCAATCCCTATCGCGGCTGCGAGCATGGCTGTGTCTATTGCTTCGCCCGCCCCACCCACGCCTATATGGGCCTGTCGCCGGGCCTCGATTTCGAAACGCGGCTCTTTGCCAAGGAAGGCGCGGCAGAATTGCTGGAGCGCGAGCTTGGCGGGCGCAACTACATCCCCAAAGTGATCGCCATCGGCACCAATACCGATCCTTATCAGCCGATTGAACGCCAACACCGCATCATGCGTAGTGTGCTGGAGGTTTTGGCGCGCACGCAACATCCCGTCTGTATCGTCACCAAATCGGCGCTGGTCACGCGCGACATTGATCTGCTCGCGCCAATGGCAAAAAACGGGCTCGCCAAAGTGGCCATCTCCGTCACCACGCTTGACCGGCATTTGGCGCGCAGCATGGAGCCGCGCGCCTCTGCGCCAGATCGTCGGCTGGAGGCAATCCGCCAGCTCAATGCAGCTGGCATCCCCGCCGGTGTCATGGTCGCACCCATCATTCCGGGCGTCACCGACATGGAAATGGAGAACATTCTCGAACGCGCGCATGAAGCTGGTGCGCGCGAAGCAGGTTATGTGATGCTGCGCCTGCCGCTTGAGGTGCAGGATATTTTCAGTCAATGGCTGCTTGCCGCACAGCCCGACAAATATCGCCGCGTGATGGCGCTATTGCGCTCCATGCGCGAGGGCAAGGCCTATGATTCAAGCTGGGGCAAGCGCATGACAGGGACGGGTCCCTATGCGCAAATGACGAAGCGGCGCTTTGAGGCCGCACTTCAGCGCATCGGCTATTTACCGACGCGACTGAAGCTGCGCACCGACCTCTTCAAGCCACCACCCAAGATAGGGGACCAACTCGATCTCTTCTGATCAAGACAGTCCCGCCGCATAACGGGCGAGAAAGAAACCGACGATCGCCGCCAATGCCACGAGCGCAATCATGATGATCAGCGAGAACGGGTTGGAGGTCGCACGTTGCAAGGCGCTGGTGCGCTGCTCAACCATCGCGAAGGGGCGCAGCTGATCAGCGGTCAAGGGCACGTCGGGGCCGCGCCCCTCCAATGTAGCATGGGCAAGATGGCGATAGGTCGCGAGACGGCGCGCCGTTCCTTCACCCACGATGTAAGCGGCAACCTCGTCATCATTCGGCTCGCGTCCCCTCGCGCGATGAAAGGCTTGCAGCCAATCGAATTTATTTTGCTTGTAGATCGAATAGGCGACGAGACCGATAATGTCATTATCCGCCGTCACCAGTTTGGCGAAGACATCATTGCGGTCGCTTTCCCGCGAGGCGGGAGCTGGACCAGCGGCCACGCTCACGCTTATGGCTTCATTTGCCTGATCATCCATATGCCTCTCCTGCCTGAGCCCCCTGTCTCTTGAAATAGCCGCCCTTTTGACAAGGCAAGGTGAGGCGAGGCAGTTTGGCGCTGCAAAGATCAACATGGACAGCCATGGCAAAGCCTCACTTCCGGCAAGAGAAAGCGCTTCTCACCTCTGGCCTGTGGCCAGTCGCGGGCGTGGATGAGGCTGGGCGCGGCCCACTCGCGGGTCCAGTGACTGCTGCTGCTGTCGTGCTCGACCCGAAGAAGCTTCCCAAAGGCCTCAATGATTCCAAAAAGCTCTCAGCCGCGGCGCGTGAGGAGCTGTTTGATCTCATCTGTTCGCGGGCCCTCGCCATTGGAGTTGGCATTGCCTGTGTCGAAGAAATCGACCGCATCAATATTCGCAACGCCACCTTTCTGGCGATGACGCGTGCCATCCATGCGCTAGCGCTTCCACCAGCTCATGTACTCATCGACGGCAATGCAAGCCCCAAGGATCTGCCCTGTGCAGTGAAAACCATCATCAAGGGAGATGCGATCAGCATCTCGATCTCCGCAGCCTCCATCATCGCGAAAGTCACGCGCGATCGGCTGATGCAGCAACTCGATCTTTGTCATCCCGGTTACGGCTTTGGCGAGCATATGGGCTATTCAACGCCCGCTCATTTCGCGGCCTTGAAAGCGCTTGGTCCCTGCCCTGCGCATCGCCGCAGCTTTGCCCCCATACGGGCACAGGCCGAGCCGGAGCTGCCGCTCTTCGATATGGTTTCTCAAGGGTAAACGTCCGAAGTTTATAAGGAATTTGGCAACTACTTGTCCGAAAAAGGGACACGGGAAAGTTGCACCCTTAAACCCTGCCTTCATCCCCGCAACCGCATAGTCCCCCGGTTCGTTGCGTAACCGGTGTTGTTCCATGCGTATCGCCCACGCCGGGGTAACCGGCCCGAAGTCCCGGATTCAAGTCTCGCGTACCGAGATTACGGCCGCGCGCCCTCGCGTGGCGCGAAACGTGCCCACTGATGAAATCCTCATCGGTGATTGCATTGAGCAGCTGTCGAAACTGCCTGATGCCAGCATTGACCTCGTCTTTGCCGACCCGCCTTACAATCTGCAGCTCGAAGGCGCCCTGTCGCGCCCCGACCAGAGCGTCGTCGATGCGGTCGATGATGACTGGGACAAATTTGCGAGCTTTGCCGAATACGACAAATTCACGCGCGACTGGCTCACACAAGTCCGCCGCGTCATGAAGAAGGATGCGACGATCTTCGTGATCGGCTCCTATCACAACATCTTCCGTGTCGGCACAATCTTGCAGGATCTCGGCTTCTGGATTCTGAACGATATTGTGTGGCGCAAAGCCAATCCGATGCCTAATTTCCGCG
>CAZLBA010000033.1:24398-24734 GCA_964557555.1 uncultured Beijerinckia sp. | reverse complement strand
GGCAGAACCGGGATCGGCTCCTTCGTCACATCAACGCCCGCGAAGATGCGCGCGCTTTCCGAAATGCCAGGCAGACGCTCATGCAGAATCTTCGGATCGAGATGATCGAGATGAAGATAGATGTGATCCTTGTTCTTGCCCACACCGCGACCTTCGCGAATTTCGATGGTCATGGCGCGCGAGACAACGTCACGCGATGCAAGATCCTTGGCTGACGGCGCATAGCGTTCCATGAAGCGCTCGCCATTGCCATTCGTCACATAGCCGCCTTCACCGCGTGCACCTTCGGTGATCAGGCAGCCCGAACCATAAATGCCGGTCGGATGGAATTGCACG
>CAZLBA010000033.1:21221-24348 GCA_964557555.1 uncultured Beijerinckia sp. | reverse complement strand
CCGTGCAGGTATGAGCCGACGTCGCCGAGAAATAGGCGCGGCCATAACCACCGGTGGCAAGGATCGTGAGATTGGCGCGGAAGCGATGGATCGAACCATCATCCATCTTGATGCAGACAACGCCACGGCAACGGCCGTTCTGATCCATGATCAGATCGATGGCGAAATATTCGATGAAGAATTCGGTCGAGTTGCGTAAAGCCTGACCATACAGAGTATGCAGGATCGCGTGACCGGTGCGGTCAGCAGCTGCACAAGTGCGCTGTGCCTGACCCTGACCGTAATTCGTCGTCATGCCGCCGAAGGGACGCTGATAGATCTTGCCTTCTTCTGTGCGGGAGAAAGGCACGCCCCAATGTTCCAGCTCGTAAACGGCTTCCGGCGCGTTGCGGCAGAGATATTCGATACAGTCCTGGTCACCGAGCCAGTCGGAGCCTTTCACCGTATCATACATATGCCAGCGCCAATCATCCGGCCCCATATTGCCGAGCGCTGCCGAAATGCCGCCCTGCGCTGCAACCGTGTGCGAGCGCGTGGGGAAAACTTTCGAGATACAGGCGGTACGCAGGCCAGCCTGTGAGCAGCCCACCGTTGCACGAAGGCCAGCGCCACCGGCGCCAACAACCACAACATCGAATGTGTGGTCAGTGATGGGATAGGCCTTGCCGTTCACGTTGGGCGCCGCGGTCGATCCGTTCATTGCCATCTTATGTTGCCCCTGTGTCTGGGATCAGACGAAGCTGATGCGCAGGATCGCGTAGATGCACGCGAGCCCCATCGCATAGGAAAAGAATGAATTGGCGAAGAGAGACCATGTCTTGGCATGTTCGCCATGGACATAGTCCTCGATGATCGTCTGCATGCCGAGCTTCATGTGATAGATGCTCGTGCCGATGAAGAGCAGCATCAGGATCGCCGGGATGGGCGCACCGAGCGTCTCACGCACCGTGTTGTAATCCTTGCCGACAAGGCTCAGCACGATCCACACGAAAGCAACCGTCAGCGGGATCAGCGCGGCCGAGGTCACGCGCATCATCCACGCATGATGCGTGCCCGACTTTGCAGAACCGAGATAGCGCACTTTGCTCAGCGGGGTGCGCATGGAGTTGGACGAATTCGTCATGTCACGCTCCCTCAGCGAACCATATAAGCAGCGACCCAGACGAGAACCGTCAGGGCGATGCCGCCAATCAGGGTCGCCTGCGCCAGATATTCACGCTCTGGATGATCCATGCCGCGGCCGAGATCCCAGATGAAGTGACGAAGACCACCGAGCAGATGGTGGAACAGCGACCAGGTGAAGCCGAACAGGATCAAGCGGCCAATCGGCGAGGTCATGAACCAGTCAGCAGTGGCGAAGGCCTTCGCCCCGCTGGCAGCGGCCAGAAGCCACCAGGCCAGAAGCAGCGTACCGAGATAGAGAGCGGTACCCGTGATTCGGTGGGTGATCGACATCATCATGGTGAGCATCGGGCTATAGATGCCCAGATGCGGAGACAGCGGCCGGCGCGATTCCGGGCTCGTGGGGCGAGTATTGACCTCGGCCATCGGGATTTTCCCTCTTTGTCCAAATGCCCGGTTTCGATACTGGAAACTGTGCTGCGGCGCAACGCTCGCGCTCCGGCTCAGCCCGCTCAGCTTGCGACCTACTGCCGCAGGGCAGCCTCAATCAGGGCAAAGGCATCCGGAGACGCCCAGTCGGCGCCGCCCGCCATGGCACCCAAAAGACAAGACCTTGAATCGATAAGGAAAGTGGTCGGAAGTCCGGTCACGCCATGGGCTTTTTGCAGGATTTTGTAGAGATCCGCCGAGGGGTCCGCATAGAAGTTGAGATGGCTGACCCCAACCTCTCGTAAGAAGGTATGACGCCGATCAAGGCGGGTCGTGTCGATATTGACCGCCACGACTTCAAAACCCTCCCCGCCGAAGCGGGCCTGCAACTGATCAAGCGCTGGCATCTCCTCCCGACAGGGCACGCACCAGGTCGCCCACAGATTGAAGAGGACGGTTTTTCCCTTGAAGTCAGCAAGTGTCCGGGGCGAGCCATCACCAGCCTGAAACTGGATGGGGGTGACCGGGGCTGCCTGCTTGCGCATGGACATGGCCGCGACCTGTCCCTTCGCGAGCGGGGCAAGGGTGGCGAGTTTGGCCTCGGCGCCCCCACAATCGGTCAGGGCAGTTTCCTTGCTGCCTTGGCCTTTGATCCCGTATAGAACCGCCACACCCGCCACAGCGGCCACGACGACGGCAAGACCCGCCCGCAGGGCGCGTGAGGGCTTGGTCGGGGCCGGGCCGGGCCGGGTTTTGCTTGGATCTGCGGTCATTGGACCAGAACCTTCAGGGGCGACTATGAGCAACAAGATGTGGGGCGGCCGCTTTGCCAGTGGTCCCGATGCCATCATGGAGGAGATCAACGCCTCCATCGGCTTCGATTACCGCTTCGCGGCCCAGGACATCCGCGGCTCGCTCGCCCATGTTGCCATGCTGGCTGAAGCCGGCATTGTGAGCCGCGAACATGCGGACGCCATTACCAAGGGTCTAGAACAGGTTCGCGGAGAAATCGAGGCAGGCACCTTCACCTTCTCGCGCGCGCTCGAAGACATTCATATGAATGTGGAGTCGCGTCTGGCCGAAATCATCGGCCCTGATGCAGGGCGTCTGCACACGGCACGGTCCCGCAATGATCAAGTTGCACTCGATTTCCGCCTGTGGGTCCGCGACACGGTCGATGAACTCGATCAGCAAATGCTCGGCTTGCAACAAGCCCTCGCTGAACGCGCCGCCGATCATGCAGGCGCGGTCATGCCGGGCTTTACGCATTTGCAGTCAGCACAGCCCGTAACCTTTGGTCATCATCTTCTTGCTTATGTCGAGATGCTGGCGCGTGATCGCAGCCGTCTGGCCGATGCGCGCAAGCGCCTCAATGAATGCCCGCTGGGTGCAGCAGCCCTTGCTGGCACAAGCTTTCCGATCAATCGCGAAATGACCGCGAAAGCCTTGGGCTTTGATCGCCCCACCGCCAATTCGCTGGATAGCGTGTCAGACCGCGACTTTGTGCTGGAAGTGCTGGCCACTGCGAGCATCTGCGCGGTGCATCTGTCACGCCTCGCAGAAGAGATCGTCTTGT
>CAZLBA010000033.1:0-21211 GCA_964557555.1 uncultured Beijerinckia sp. | reverse complement strand
GCTTCGTGCAGCTGTCGGATAAATTCACTACCGGCTCTTCCATCATGCCACAAAAGCGCAATCCTGATGCGGCGGAACTGGTGCGCGGCAAGGCAGGGCGCGTGATCGGCGCGCTGAATGGCTTGCTGATCGTGATGAAGGGCCTGCCATTGACCTATTCGAAGGACATGCAGGAAGACAAGGAAGGCACATTCGACGCGCTGCAATCGCTATCGCTTTGCCTTGCTGCAATGACCGGCATGATCCGCGATCTGGAACCTGATCTGAAACGCATGAAAGCGGCCGCAGGCGCGGGCTTTGCAACCGCAACAGATCTGGCAGACTGGCTGGTGCGCGAATTGAAGATGCCCTTCCGTCAGGCTCATCACGTCACCGGCTCTCTGGTGAAGCTGGCCTCGAATAAAAAAGTGGGGCTTGAAAAGCTGACGCTGGCGGAAATGCAGAGCGTCGAGCCCCTCATCAATGCACATGTGTTTGAGGTGCTGGGCGTCGAAAAATCGGTGAAAAGTCGCAAGAGCTATGGCGGCACAGCGCCAGCCAATGTGCGCCAGCAGGCCAAGCGCTGGCTGACGCGCCTCGCCAAGGAGACGCGTGGCGCCTGACGCGCTTTGGCCCTATAGTGTCTCACCCAATCGGAGCCCCGCCCCCGTGTCGATCCAGAGCTTCAGCCGCTGCGCTCTCCTTGCCCTCGCTGTGACCACAAGCCTGACCGGCTGCGGACGACGCGGTGACCTTGAACCCGCACCGGGTTCTGACATCTCGGCGCGTCAGGCGCGCGAAACGGCGCAATCGACCGGCTCCAGCATTGTGCTGAGTTCACCTGCAACGCCCGAAGGCCCGAACCCGCAGCGCCCGGTGCGCGGCGTTGTGGCACCGAAGGAACCCTTCATTCTTGATCCGCTTCTGTGAAGCGAGCCTGCGCCCGAGTCCGGACCCATGCATCACTTTGATTATCGTAACGGCATTCTTCACGCCGAAGACGTCGCGCTGCCCCTGATCGCTGATCAGGTCGGCACGCCCTTCTATTGCTATTCCTCCGCCACACTTGAACGCCATTTCGACGTCTTCTCGCAAGCCTTTGCTGATGTACCTTCGCTCGTCTGCTTTGCGATGAAGGCCAATTCAAATCAGGCCGTCCTGAAAACTTTGGCAGCCCGCGGCGCCGGCATGGATGTTGTGTCGGAAGGCGAGCTGCGCCGGGCGCGTGCAGCTGGCGTGCCAGGCTCGCGCATCACATTCTCAGGTGTTGGCAAGACAGAGCGCGAAATTGCGCTCGCACTGGATGAAAAAATCCTCTGCTTCAATGTTGAGTCCGAACCGGAGCTTGAAGAGATTTCGCGCATCGCTGCGGCGCGTGGTGTGAAAGCACCAATTGCCGTGCGCGTGAATCCCGATGTCGATGCGCGCACACATCACAAGATTTCAACCGGCAAATCGGAAAACAAATTCGGCATTCCAATTTCCCGCGCGCGCGCCGTTTATGCCCATGCCGCGAAGCTTCCGGGCATTCATGTCAGCGGCGTGGACATGCATATCGGTTCGCAGATCACCGATCTCGAACCTTTCGACAATGCTTTTGCCTTGCTCGCTGAATTCGTGCGTGATCTGCGCGCCGACGGGCATGTGATTGATCATGTCGATTTGGGTGGCGGACTTGGCATTCCCTATCGTGAAGGCGAAGACCCGGATGCCTATCATCCCGAACGCTATGCGCAGATCGTCAAGAAACACGCCAACAGCCTTGGCTGCACACTCGTCTTTGAACCCGGCCGCCTCATTGTTGGCAATGCGGGCATCCTCGTCACGCGCGTAATCTATGTGAAGGAAGGCGAGGGCAAGACTTTCGTGATCGTGGACGGAGCGATGAATGACCTCATCCGCCCGACCCTTTATGAAGCCCATCATGATGTGAAGCCGGTGCGCGAGGCGCAGCCGGGTGCAATAACGATCACGGCTGATGTGGTTGGTCCCGTCTGCGAGACCGGCGATTTTCTGGCTCAGGCGCGTAGCCTTCCCGCCGTCAAGGCAGGCGATCTCATTGCAGTCATGTCGGCGGGCGCCTATGGCGCGGTGCAGGCAGGCACTTACAATTCCCGCCTGCTCGTCCCCGAAGTCCTTGTGAAGCAAGGTAAATGGGCGGTTATTCGTCCCCGCAGCTCCTATGAGGAGCTGATCGGGCTCGACAAGGTGCCCGACTGGCTCGCCTGAAAGCGCCACAAAGTCGCCACCAGACGTGATCACCTTTCTGCGTGAAGGACTGGAAACCCGCGCGCGCCGTGTTAGCTTGGAAGCGAGCAGGCAGGAGAGTGATGCAGCGTCGCCAGACCACAAGCACCGGCCATCAGAGGCTTGAGCGGCTCGCCGCACAGGCGCGCCTCGTGCTGGCCTTTGAACGGCTATGGCCGGTCGCCACGGCCGCCCTCTGTTTGCTGGGCCTTTTCCTTGTCCTGTCTTTTCTGGGCCTTTGGCTGGAAGCCCCGCGTTGGGGGCGCATTCTCGGCGTCAGCCTGTTCGGGCTCGCGCTGGCGGCTCTGGCGGCAAACCTCCTGCGGCTGCGCTGGCCCAACAGGGCCGATGAACTGGCGCGACTTGATCGCGATTCCGGCCTCGCCCATCGCCCGGCCACGGCCTTAACCGATCGTCTGGCCAATGATGGTGAAGACCCTGCAACGCGTGCGCTGTGGGAGCTGCATCGCAAGCGGATGGAAGATGCAGCCCGCAAGTTGCGTGTGGCAGCACCTTCGCCCCGCCTCGTCGAGCGGGACCGCTATGCGCTGCGCGCTTTCATTCTGGTGGCCGTGATTGCCGCTGCCTTTGTGGCCGGGCCTGAAAAATATGCGCGTGTGCTCGCAGCCTTTGACTGGCGCACGCAAGGCGCCCTTTCGCAGGGCTATCGCCTTGATGCCTGGGTCGATCCGCCTGCTTACACCGGCAAACCGCCCATCATTCTCAATCTGCGTGATGATGCCGCCAAATCAGCCCGTGCCATTTCGGCACCGGTCAATTCAGTCATCATCATGCGCTCGTCAGATGCGTCCAATGTGAGCGCGGAAATCTCAGGCGCGCTGGAAGTGACCAAGGCTGAGGCTCCTGCTGCCCGCATGGTCGCAGGGGCGCAGCCCAGCGATGCCGAGTTGCGCTGGACGCTCAAGGGTGACGGCAAGCTCACCCTAAAGCGCTTTGGCTCGACTGTGGCGAGTTTCGATCTCTCTGCCATTCCAGATCGCGCACCCTCCATCACCTTGAAGGGTGAGACGCGGCAGAACACGCGCGGCTCGCTCACGCTGGGTTACACGATCGACGATGATTACGGCGTCACGCAAGCAGAGGCGTTGTTCTCGCAACCGATCGTCAATGGCCGTCCGGTGACAGGACGCTCGCTGGTAGACGCTCCGAAGATGATGCTTGCCTTGCCGGCTGGAAATAGCGGCTTGGGAGATGCTGAAACCACCGCCGATCTTTCCGAACATGGCTGGGCGGGCGCTCGCGTCACGCTGCAATTGAAAGCGCGGGACGAAGGCGGCAATGAAGGCGTGAGCGAAGCGAAGGAAATCACGCTGCCGCAGCGCAGTTTCGTGAAGCCGCTTGCCCGCGCACTTGTCGAGCAGCGCCGCAATCTGGTGCTGGCGCCCGATGATCGTCGTCGCGTCACCAGTGCCATCAAGGCGCTCATGATTGCCCCTGAACAATTCGGCACAAATGCGAGCATCTATCTCGGATTGAAGAGCATTGATTATCGTCTGAGCCGGGCACGCACGGATGCCCACTTGCTCGAAGTCGCGGCTTTGATGTGGGAAATGGCACTTCGCATTGAGGATGGCGGGTTGAGCGATGCCGAACGCGACCTGCGCGCCGCGCAACAGGAATTGCGCGAAGCCCTCAATCGCGGCGCGCCTGACGATGAGATCAAGCGCCTGATGGATCAGATGCGCGCGGCGCTCGACAAATTTCTGAACGAGATGGCCCAACAAGCCCAGCGCGATTCAGAGCGCAATGACATGCAGCCAATGGACCGCAATGCGCAGGTCATCACGCCGCGTGATTTGCAGAATATGCTGAACCGTCTGGAAGAGATGATGCGCAATGGCCAGATGGCCGATGCCCAGCGCCTGATGGAACAGATGCAGCGTCTTCTGGAAAATTTGCGCAACGCCCAGCGCCAGCGCGGTCAGCAGGGCAACCAGATGTCGCGCGAAATGAATCGCGCTCTGGATGAGCTTGATCAAATGACGCGCGATCAGCAGGAATTGCGCGACAACACATTCCGCAATGAAAATGGCGAAGGCCAGCAGTCACACCAGCAACGCCAGGGCGAGTTGCGCCAGCGCCTTGAAGAGCTGCAACGCCGCATGAAGGGCATGGGGATGCAGGGCGAGCAGGGTCTGGACGACGCTGAACAGGCCATGCGCGATGCCGAGGGCGAATTGGGCAAGGGTGAGCAAGGCCGCGGCAAGGCGGTGGATGCACAGGGCCGGGCGCTGGAGGGATTGCGCAAGGGTGCCCAGTCACTCGCCCAGCAAATGCAGCAGGGTCAGCCCGGTGATCAGCCGGGCGAAGGTCAGGCCGGTAATGGCCCCATGCGCGAAGGCCGACAGGGCAATCCCGACCCCTTGGGCCGCGAATCCCATGATCGGCGCGACAATTCGCGCTCGACCTATGACCCGCTCGGCGTACCTGCCGCGCAACGCGCCCAGCAGGTCCTTGAGGAATTGCGCCGCCGTCTAAGTGACCCCAGCCGCCCGCGCGAGGAGCTGGATTATCTGGAGCGCCTGCTCAAGCGCTACTAAGCAGAGGGCCGGTAGCCTTGCCGAGAGCACCCCTGCGGACTAGTTGAGGGGATCACCGGTAGCGCTGCCGGAACCGGATTCGCTCATGTCATCCACCAGTCTGACCAATAGTATCGTGCTCATGGCCGTCATCGCTGTCGCGATTGTGCTGGTTCTGGGCCTGTTCAACATGCTGCGCGGGGGCAGCCCCAATCTCAGCCAGAAATTGATGCGCTGGCGCGTGGGCCTGCAATTCGTGGCCATTCTCATCATCATGGCCGTGCTCTGGTGGCGCGGCGGCTAGGAGTTCCTCAAATGGTTGTTCTCAATCGGATTTACACGCGCACAGGCGATCTGGGCGAAACCTCGCTTGGCACCGGCGAACGCCGCCCGAAATTCGATTTGCGCGTAGAGGCCTATGGCACCGTCGATGAGACCAATGCCACGATCGGCATGGCGCGCCTGCACACGAAGGACGATCCCAAGCTCGATGCCATGCTGATGCGCATCCAGAATGATCTTTTCGATCTGGGTGCAGATCTGTGCACGCCTGATCGCGGCGAGAAGCTCGACTATGAGCCTTTGCGCATCATCCCCTCTCAGGTGGAACGACTGGAGAAGGAAATTGACGATCTCAATTCGCATCTCCAGCCCTTGCGCTCCTTCGTTCTGCCCGCGGGGACACCGGCTGCGACGGCACTGCATCTTGCCCGCACCGTTTCTCGTCGAGCCGAACGACTGATGGTCGAATTGTCGCGCCGTCCGGCTGAAGCGGTGAGCGAGCCCGCACTGCAATTCATCAACCGCCTGTCCGATTTCCTCTTTGTCGCCTCGCGCTATGCCAATCTCAAGGAAGGCGATGTGCTCTGGACGCCGGGTCAAAACCGCTGACAAGAGCCTGATGCGGCCCATGACGGCGCGTTGACTCAGGACAGGCGCAGCTTTACCACCCTTCACCACAGCGCAAAGGAGCCCTGCGGATGAAAATTCTCGTCCCCGTCAAAAGGGTTGTCGATTACAACGTGAAGATCCGCGTGAAGGCGGATGGCACGGGCGTCGAACTCGCCAATGTCAAAATGTCCATGAACCCCTTTGACGAAATCGCCGTGGAAGAGGCGCTTCGTTTGAAAGAGGCGGGCAAGGCCAGCGAGGTGATCGTCGTGTCGATTGGCCCGGCGCAAGCCTCCGAGACCATCCGCACCGGACTTGCCATGGGTGCGGATCGTGGCGTGCTGGTCAAGACAGACGACCTCGTTGAACCCCTGACTGTGGCCAAGATCTTGAAGGGTGTCGCGCTGGCTGAAGGCGTGCAGCTCGTCATTCTTGGCAAGCAGGCGATTGACGATGATTGCAATCAGACGGGCCAGATGCTCGCAGCCCTGCTCAATTGGGGACAGGGGACTTTTGCATCCAAAGTCGAAATTGCCGATGGCACAGTGGATGTCACGCGTGAAGTCGATGGCGGCTTGCAGACTGTGACCTTGAAAATGCCAGCGGTCGTGACGACGGATCTGCGTTTGAATGAACCGCGCTATGCATCTCTTCCCAACATCATGAAGGCGAAGAAGAAGCCGATTGATGAAAAGACGCCTGCCGATTTCGGCGTTGAAGTCAGCGCGCGTTTGAAAGTGCTCAAGACAACCGAACCACCGCAGCGGGGTGGTGGTGTAAAGGTCGGCTCTGTCGAAGAGCTGGTGCGCAAGTTGAAAGACGAAGCGGGGGTGCTGTGATGACGACGCTCGTTCTCGCTGACGTCAATAAGGGCAAGCTGGGTGATGCAGTTGCGCGTAGCGTGAGCGCTGCAACCCAGTTGGGTGCACCTGTTCATGTGCTCATCGCAACGCAGGGCGCGCAGGATGCTGCAGCTGAAGCTGCCAAGCTTGCAGGTGTCGAAAAGGTTCTGGTTGCAGATGATGCGGCCTATGCGCATCAACTCGCAGAGCCAATGGCCGCCCTGATCGTGTCCATCGCGAAGTCTTATTCTGCGCTTGTTTCTTCTGCCACAACGACTGCAAAAAACATCATGCCGCGTGTGGCTGCGCTGCTCGATGTGATGCAGATCTCCGAGATCATCAGGGTCGTGTCGCCCGACACATTCGAGCGTCCGATCTATGCTGGTAATGCGATCCAGACCGTACAATCCACTGATGCGCTGAAGGTGATCACCGTACGCACCACCGCCTTCGCGCCTGCTGCGCCGACGGGCGCTGCAGTGATTGAGAGCCTAAGCGCTGCCGACAGGCCGGATCTGTCGAGCTTCAAGGGTGAGGCGCTTGCCAAGAGCGACCGCCCTGAGCTGACAGCCGCACGCATCATCATTTCCGGCGGTCGGGCCATGCAGAACCCGGAAAACTTCAAGCTGCTGATCGAGCCTGTCGCTGACAAGCTGGGTGCCGCCATGGGTGCCTCGCGCGCCGCTGTTGATGCCGGCTATGCCCCCAATGACTGGCAGGTGGGCCAGACCGGCAAGGTAGTCGCGCCTGAGCTTTATATTGCAGTCGGCATTTCCGGCGCGATCCAGCATCTAGCCGGCATGAAGGACTCCAAGGTTATCGTCGCCATCAATAAGGATGAGGAAGCCCCGATCTTCCAGGTGGCGGATTATGGGCTGGTCGCTGACCTCTTCAAGGTCATGCCGGAACTCGATGCCGAATTAGGCAAATTGGGTAAGTAAACGCACTGGACCCACGCCGCTGATCGCTTATGATCGGCGGCGTTCAAGCAGGTGTGGAGCGGTCATGACCTTCGAAATCCGGAAAGTCGGCATCATTGGTGCCGGGCAGATGGGCAACGGTATTGCTCAGGTATGCGCCTTGGCGGGTCTCGACGTGTTGCTCAACGACGTCGCGGAAGACCGCATCAATGCCGGTCTTGCCACAGTCGATGGCGCTATGGCCCGCGACATCTCCAAAGGACTGCTGCAAGAGGCTGATCGCAAGGCGGCCATGCCGCGCATCAAGGCGGCGCCGACTTATGAGTCGCTGGCTGATTGCGATCTCGTCATCGAAGCTGCTTCTGAAAATGAAGAGATCAAACGCAAGATCTTTTCCAAGCTTGCGCCGCTGATGAAGCCGCAGACCATCATCGCAAGCAATACGTCGTCGATCTCGATCACACGCCTTGCCTCGGTCACAGATCGTCCGGAGCGCTTCATCGGCATTCACTTCATGAATCCCGTGCCGCGAATGCAGCTGGTGGAATTGATCCGCGGCATCGCCACTGAGGACGAAACCTTCGAAGCGTCCAAGGCCTTCGTGGCCAAGCTTGGCAAGACATCGACTGTCTCCGAAGATTTCCCCGCATTCATCGTCAACCGCATTTTGTTGCCGATGATCAATGAGGCGATCTACACGCTATATGAGGGCGTCGGCTCAGTCGAAGCCATCGACACTGCCATGCGCCTGGGTGCCAATCATCCAATGGGGCCGCTGCAACTCGCAGACTTCATCGGCCTTGATACCTGTTTATCAATCATGCAGGTCTTGCATGAAGGTCTGGCTGATTCGAAATATCGTCCCTGCCCGCTTCTCGTGAAATATGTGGAAGCCGGCTGGCTCGGCCGCAAATCGCGCCGGGGCTTCTATGATTACCGTTCGGGCACACCGATCCCGACGCGCTAGGCATCTGGTATTGCGTGGTCGATCTTCCTGACGCGTCCTTTGAGTAACAATTTTTTGCACCAGTCTCTATTGGGCCGTGAGGAGAGGCTGATGCGAAGTATATTTCAGGCGGGACTTGTCATGATTGATTCGCCACCCGGCAGAGACCAGTTTGAAGAACTGAAGAAATTGAATGAGCATGGCGCGGAATATTGGAGCGCCCGTGAGCTCCAGCCACATCTGGGCTATAGCCAATGGAGGCGCTTCGAAAAGATCATCGAAAAGGCCATGGTATCGTGCGCCGCCTCTGGCAATAAAAAAGAATACCACTTTGCCAGCGCTGGCAACCCGATCAGCGGGGGCAAGGGCGCCGTCCAGATGGTGAATGACTACCATCTGTCCCGGTTTGCCTGCTACCTGATTGCCCAGAATGGTGACCCGCGTAAACCCGAAATTGCATTCGCGCAGAAATATTTCGCGGTTCAAACCAGACGTCAGGAATTAGCGGCGGATGTGGAGCGCCTCGCCCTGCGCCAGCAGGTTGGGGAAGGGTTCAAGGCGCTATCGGGAGCCGCACAACAGGCAGGCGTTCAGAGCCGCATGTTCGGTGTCTTTCACGATGCTGGCTATAGGGGGCTTTATGGCGGATTGGGCCGTGACGCGATCAAACAGAGAAAGCTGATTCCCGCGAAAGATTCGCTCATAGATCGTATGAATTCGACGGAACTGGCCGCGAACCAGTTTCGGCTGACCCAAACGCGCGACAAGCTTGAGCGGGAAGGCGTGCGCGGTCAGGAACGTGCGATCAAACTGCATGAAAGCGTCGGCAAAGAAGTACGCAGCGCGATTGAACGCATCGGCGGCACGATGCCGGAAGATCTCCCTCCGGCGGAACATATCAAGCATGTCAAGAAGCGTCTAAAGTCATCCAGTTCGAAGCTCACCCTCGAGGGACGGGACGCTTCCGGGCTCTTGGGGAAGAAGCCCACAAGCTGAGCGGGGGATAAATTTCGCAGGGCGTTTCTGGATCTTCACAATCCGGCCATGTGACTTATACATTATGGGGTGAGGAGCCCCGGTATGCTCCGGGGCACAGCGGAAAGAGGTGCCCGGCTTGACGGTTCACTTCCAGCCCACGGTCCCGCCGGAGGCCTGTCCGGCGCTTGTGCTCAATGCCGACTTCCGGCCTTTGAGTTACTATCCCCTGTCGCTCTGGTCCTGGCAGGACACGATCAAGGCGGTGTTTCTCGATCGCGTAAACATCGTCTCCGAATATGACAAATGCGTCAGGAGCCCGACATCAGAGATTAGACTTCCCTCTGTCGTTTCCCTGAAATCCTACATCAAGCCATCAAGGCAACCTGCATTTACCCGCTTCAATGTCTTCCTGCGTGATCGATTCTCTTGCCAATATTGCGGCTCGCGCGAAGAACTCACTTTCGATCATGTCATTCCACGTTCGAAAGGCGGCGCAACAACCTGGGAAAATGTCGTGGCGGCCTGCTCGCCCTGCAATTTGCGCAAGGGCGATAAAATGCCTGCTGATGTGGGCATGTTTCCGGCCCATCATCCATTTGCGCCGTCCGTGATGGATCTGCATCAGAATGGCAGATTGTTTCCGCCAAATTACCTGCATGAAAGCTGGCTTGATTATCTCTACTGGGATTCGCCGCTCGATCCCTGATCAGCCTGCCGCCATTTGCTGTGTCATCTGGCCCAGCGGATATTCCGCTTCAATAATGTAGGGCCCGCCGCCAATCGAATCGCGAGATGAGTAAACCAGAAAAGCATCTGCCATGAAGCTTTGCTGCAGGGGGAAGCTGCGCAGGCTCAGATAATCGGCCACCGCCAGAGCACTCACCCCCTTCAGCCGCGCCAGGGTCACATGCGGCGTGAATTTGCGCGTTTCTGCGGGCAGACCGATGCGGCGCATGATGCGCTCATGATCCATCTGCAGCTCGATCAATTCCGGCGTTGGCAGCACTTTGACAATGAGGGAATGCGGGCGATCACCACCGAAGAAAGACAGTTCCGTTAACGAGATTTTCAGCGGCAAACGTTTGACGCGCCATAAATCAAGATAAATGTCGCGTGCAGTGGTGTGGTCGATGTCACCGATGAAGCGTAAGGTGATGTGATAATTCTCTTCGTCGATCCAGCGCGCACCCGGCAATCCGCCCCGCAAGCTCGCCAGTTGTTGCGTCACTTCTGGCGGCAGTTCGAGCCCCGTGAACAATCGTGGCATGAGGGCCTCCTGTCCGGGTTTTGGCGAATCACCTCGACCCTTTGAGCCTAGACCATGTTGATGCCCCATAACAGGATGGTGACATCAGGGCTGATCGAGCAAAGCCTCAACCGCAGGCAAAATGTTGCGCACCATGATTTCCACGCCCTGCGGATTGGGATGCAGACCATCGCTCAAGAGCAAGCTGCGATCCCCGGCCACGCCCTCCAGAAAGAATGGATAGAGCGGCACCGAAAATTCCTGTGCCAGTTGCGGATATATCGCGTTGAAACGGGTTTCATAGTCCCGGCCCATGCCGGGCGCAGCCACCATACCGGCGAGCAACACCTTTGCCTTGCGCGCCTTGAGGCTGGTGATGATTTTAGCAAGGGCTGCCTTGGTGATGGCAGGGTCAGTGCCCCGCAACATGTCATTGGCGCCCAGCTCGACAATCACAAGATCAGCGCCCTCGCCCACGGCCCATTCCAGACGCTCCAGACCGCCTGAAGCTGTATCGCCCGAAACGCCTGCATTATGCACCTCGACCTTGCGGCCCTTGGCGCGCAAGGCGCGTTCCAGCACGGTTGGAAAGGCATCTCTGGTGGCCAGCAAATAGCCTGCGGTGAGACTGTCGCCCAGCGCGACAATGCGGGTCACGCGCTCTTGAGCAAGAAGCGGTGCAGGCATCCATGCAAGTGATGCCAGCCAGATTTGAACCTGACGGCGGGAGACCCCATATTGAGGCTCTGCTTTTCCTCTGATCTCGCTCTTCTCGTTCAAGGAACTCTCTCTCATGTCTCATTCCGGGCTCTCTGGCCCTGCCATTTCCATGCGCGATGTGCAGTTGAGTTTGGGGCGAGGTGCGGCGCGCGTCCATATCCTCAAGGGAATTAGTCTCGACATTGGCGAAGGCGAGGCGGTCGGGCTCATTGGACCGTCGGGCTCAGGAAAATCAACCCTGCTCATGACCATGGCAGGACTTGAACGCCCCGATTCTGGCGAAATCAGGATTGCGGGATCACGCATTGATCAACTTGATGAGGATGCGCTGGCCCGCTTTCGCGGTGAGCGCATCGGCATCGTGTTTCAAAGCTTTCATCTCATTCCCACGATGACCGCGCTGGAGAATGTCGCCATTCCGCTGGAACTGGCCGGACGCGATGACGCATTTGATGCTGCAAGACGCGAATTGCAGGCGGTTGGTCTGGGTGAGCGCTTGTCCCATTATCCCGGCCAGCTATCGGGTGGCGAACAACAGCGTGTGGCCTTGGCGCGCGCCCTCGCCCCCAACCCGAAAATTCTCGTCGCAGATGAACCAACCGGCAATCTTGACGAAGCGTCTGGGGCCACGATCATCGACCTGATGTTTGCCTTGAAGCGCGAGCGCGGTGGCACGCTTGTTCTTGTTACGCATGATCTCGGCCTTGCGCGGCGCTGCGACCGCATGATCCGCTTGCGTTCTGGCCGAATTGAGAGCGAGAGCGATGCAACAGCGGGCGTGGCATGATGGCTTTGTTTCGCCTGCCACTGGCCCTTCGGCTTGCCCTGCGCGATCTGCGCGGTGGCCTGCATGGCTTCAACATCTTCCTAGCTTGCATCGCGCTTGGTGTTGCAGCGATTGTCGGCGTGGGCTCTGTGTCGCGCTCGCTATCGGATGGATTGTCGCGCGAGGGACGACGCATTCTGGGAGGCGATGTTTCCTTCGGCATCATTCATCGCGAGATGAATGAACAAGAACGCGCCTTCATGGAGCAAAATGGTCGCGTCTCGACCGTTGCCGTCATGCGCGTCATGGCACGCAAGGCAGAAGGCGTTTCAACGCTGGTTGAATTGAAGGCGGTGCCAAATGTCTGGCCCCTTCTGGGTGAAGTGCGAACGCAGCCCGGCGAGCCTGTTCAGGATTTATTGGCTGCGCGAAACGCGCTTCCGGGCTTTGTCGCGGAAGCTGCACTTGCAGCCAAACTTGATCTGAAGCTGGGCGACAAAGTCTTTATCGGTGACACCCAATTCGAATATCGCGCAGAACTCAAATCCGAACCTGACAAACTCTCTGCCGGCGTCGGCTTTGGGCCCCGCGTCATCATTTCACTTGATGCGTTCCGCAGCACAGGTCTGCTTCAGCCGGGCTCACTGGTTCGCTGGCTCAATCGAGTCACCCTGCCGGATCTGCGTCCGGGCCAGCCGGTCGATGATGAGCGTGTGGATCAATTCATTGCCACAGCGCGCGCGACTTTTCCCGATGCCGGCTGGGAAATCCGCACGCGTACCAATGTGTCTCCGCAATTTGAAAAAAATCTGCAACGCTTCACACAATTTCTCACGCTGGTTGGGCTAACCGCTCTGATCGTGGGCGGTGTGGGAGTTGCCAATGCGGTGCGCAGTTTCGTTGATCGCAAGCGCAATGATCTGGCGACACTGAAAAGCGTCGGGGCAACCGGCTCTTACGTTTTCCTGATCAGCCTCACACAGGTCATGCTGGTTGCCCTGCTTGGTACCATGATCGGGCTTGTGATTGGGGCAGCGCTGCCCTTCTTCATCGCGCAAGCTTTCGGCGCACTCATTCCTTTCCCTTATGAGCCTGCCCTTTATGCAATCGAGCTGGGCAAGGGCATTCTCTACGGCCTGCTGACAGCGCTTGTGTTTTCCATCGCGCCGCTGGGGCGCGCGCATGATATCTCCGTCTCAGCGCTCTTTCGCGATCAGATCGCGCCAGACCGTTTATGGCCGCGCAAGCGTTATGTCATTCTTCTCGCTTTCTCCGCGCTGGCTCTGTTTGGCGCTATCATCAGCCTGTCAACTGATCGGCGCATCACGAGTGCCTATGTGATCGCCACGGTCTTCGGCTTTATTCTGTTGCGCGGTGTTGCCAGCCTCATCATGGCGCTGGCACGTCGAATGCCGCATCTGCGCGGAACGGAATTGCGGCTTGCCATCGGCAATATCCATCGTCCCGGCGCTCTCACCCCTTCTGTTGTCCTCTCACTGGGGCTTGGACTTGCCTTGCTGGTCGCACTAACGACCATCGACGGAAATATTCGCAACCAGATCACCGAGACCTTGCCGGGCAAGACTCCGAGTTTCTTCTTCATGGATATTCGCAATTCGGAAGCTGCCCAATTCGATGACTTCATGCAGGCACGCGCACCTGAAGCACAGATCGAGCGCGTGCCAATGATGCGCGGGCGCGTTGTGCGGCTGAATGGGCAACGACCAGATGAGGTCAAGGCACGTGATGATGCAGCATGGGTGCTGGAGGGTGACCGCGGCATCACTTATGCGAAAGATCTGCCGCAAGGCTCCACCCTGCTCAAGGGTGAGTGGTGGAGCGCCGATTACAAAGGCCCGCCCCTCGTCTCGATGGAAGCTCAGGTGGCAGAGGGTTTGGGCCTGAAGATCGGTGATAGTGTCACCATCAATGTGCTGGGCCGCAATATCACCGCCACCATTGCCAATCTGCGCGGCGTCAATTGGCGGTCGCTTGGCATCAACTTCGTCTTCGTCTTTTCACCCAATACATTTGCCGGCGCACCCCATACGATGCTGGCGACAGCGAGCTTCCCTGATGGGGGCGACCCGCAAAAGGAGCTGGCGCTCTTGCGGGACGTGTCCAAAAGCTTCCCGGCCATCACCTCCGTCCGCGTCAAGGATGCGCTCACGGCCATTGCCGACATGATGAGCCAGTTGGCACTGGCGATCCGCGGTGCTTCCAGCGTCGCGCTTATCGCCTCTGTGCTGGTGCTGGCGGGCGCACTGGCAGCAGGACGACGAAACCGCACCCATGATGCCGTGATCCTCAAGACATTGGGCGCAACCCGGAGGCAATTGCTGAAGGCGATCCTTTACGAATACGCAATTCTGGGCATTGCAACCGCGGTCTTTGGCGTGGTCGCCGGCAGCCTTGCGGCCTGGGGCATTCTGACCAAGGTTATGAAGGTAGATGAATTTGTCTGGCTTTGGTCTTCCGCCCTTGCCGCCACTTCCGTGGCGCTGCTGGTGACGATTGGGCTCGGCCTTCTGGGCACGTGGAGAATACTGGGGCAGAAACCCGCACCTTACTTGCGCGACCTGTAGCGGCAAAGCTCGCGCGAGCGTGACCAAATCCCCACTTGTGCGGCTATCAAGCTCGCTCCATATTAGCACTAGCGCCTTCCTTTGAGGGCGCTTGGGCTTTGCCCTAAACCTGATGAGGAAACCTATGTCCGACTTCGACCGCAACGCATCTGTCTGGGGGACAGGCGTAGCCCGGGCCGGCGCCGCCGAGATCGACCAGGGCCTGCGCTCTTACATGCTCGGCGTCTACAACTACATGACCGTTGGTCTGGCGGTCACGGGTCTGGTCGCGCTGGGCACCAACATGCTCGCCACCACAACCAATGCAGCTGGCAAGATGGCGCTGACGCCCCTCGGCCAGACGCTTTACATGAGCCCGCTGAAATGGGTGATCATGCTGCTGCCGCTCGCCTTCGTGTTCTTCTTCAGCTTCCGCATTGATCGCATGTCTGCGCAGACCGCGCGTGGCGTGTTCATCCTCTTTGCGGCGGCGATGGGCCTGTCCCTTTCTTCGCTCGCGCTCATCTACACGGGCACGTCGATCACGCGGGCCTTCTTCATCACGGCCGCCACTTTCGGCGCGCTGAGCCTTTATGGCTACACGACGAAGAAGGATCTCTCCGGGATGGGTTCCTTCCTGATCATGGGCGTGTTCGGCCTGATCATCGCGAGCCTCGTGAACATCTTCCTGCAAAGCTCAATGATGCAGTTCGTGATCTCGCTGATCTCGGTCGGCGTCTTCGCTGGCCTGACTGCCTATGACACGCAGCAGATCAAGGAGATGTATTTCGCGGGCGACGATCATGAAGTCGCAACGAAGAAGTCGGTCAATGGCGCTTTGATGCTCTATCTCGACTTCATCAACATCTTCACCTCGCTCCTGCAGCTGACCGGCAGCAAGAACGAGTAGGCTCCCTGAGCAAGGCACAACGAAAGGCCCCGCAATGCGGGGCCTTTTTGTTTCAGCTGCTCTGGCCGTCTCACACCCGCTCACCTCATGTGACGACGAGCTTCACCTTTTTCTCAAGCACGCTGATCACGCGCGTCAGCTCATGACCACGACGCAGGATCTGACCGGAAGAGGCCACCACTGAATAGGCGCCTTGCTTGCGCGCCAGCTTCGGATCCTTCTCGATCCGGTAGAGCGGGTATTCAGAGGTCCGGCGATAGATGGAAAAGACCGCCCGCTGGGGCGTGAAATCCATCGCATAATCGCGCCACTCACCCTCTGCGACTTTGCGACCATAAAGATTGAGGATCTCGCGCAACTCGAAACGGTCAAAGGCGACAACCTGCGGGGCTGAAGAAGCGGATTGCGGCTGAGCTGGCGCAATGGAGGAAACCACGCGCGGCGTCCATTCGCCCTTGCTCCGCGAGCCTGATTCCAGATCGCTCATCCTGATCTCCTGAGGCTATCTTGGAGAAGGAGTTCAAATCTCGCAAGCCTGCTCAAGGAAAAGCCCCCGCCAGCGCGCAAAAAAGCGTTTATGGCCAAGACCTAGGCTCCACAGTTTTGCCCGGTTCCGGTCGAAAGGCAGCCCCAGTCGCTTGGCATAAGGCTCGAAGTTGGCTCGCGGGTCGGTTTCGCCGCTCTTCGGATTTGTCAGCCCCCCAGCCCCCCGGGGAGCCTGATCCTGACCACAAGAGACAATCGACCGGCGCGAAGCGAGAGCTTCCGCCGGTCTTTTCGTCAGAGCGCCATCATCTTGAATCGTCACGCCCCTGCCGCGATATGAGAAACGCTGCCGGAGAACCGGCTCTCTCATTTCGCGAAGAAAGAGGCTCACCCGTGACGACCACCCTTGATGCCGGGACTGGCCAGTCCCACGCCTTTCAGGCCGACGTCGCCCGCTTGCTGCACCTGATGGTGCATTCGATTTATTCCGACCGCGATATTTTCCTGCGCGAGCTGATCTCCAATGCCGCCGATGCCTGCGAGAAGCTGCGCTATGAAGCTCTCGCCCGGCCGGAGCTTTTGGACGATGAGGCCGCTTTCGCCATCACGCTCACCCTGGACAAGGACAAGGGCCTGCTGACCATTGCCGACAATGGCATCGGCATGAGCGAGGGCGATCTGGTTGACGCGCTCGGTACCATCGCCAATTCCGGCACACGCGCTTTTCTCGAACGACTTGCGAAAACAAGCAGCGATGAGGAGCGCGAAGAAGAAGGCGGTGCAGGCAAGACGAGTGCTGACCTCATCGGGCAATTCGGCATCGGCTTTTACTCGGCATTCATGGTGGCAGAGCGCGTGGTGGTTGAAACGCGCAAGGCAGGCAGTCAGGAGGCCTTCAGCTGGACGTCAGATGGTAAGGGCTCCTACACGATTGCAGCACTTGCTTTGGAGGAGGCGCCCAAGCGCGGCACGCGCGTCATTCTCCATTTGAACGACGACTCGAAATCCTATCTCGAACCCTGGAAGCTTGAACCCATCGTGCGGGAACATTCGGGCGCGGTAGCTGTGCCCGTTAGCCTGCGCGACACACCCGATGCAGAGCCACGCAGCATTACCGATGGCGCAGCGCTTTGGGCCAAGCCACGCAGCGAAATTTCGCAAGACGATTATACCGACTTCTATCGCAGCCTTGCAGGCCAGTTCGATGAACCTGCACTCACCCTGCATTGGCGCGCTGAAGGACGGCATGAATATACAGTACTGGCTTTTGTGCCCGGCTCGCACCCGCTTGATCTGTTTGACCCCGCGCGCAAGGGACGCTCGAAGCTCTATGTGCGGCGCGTGCTGATCACCCAGGACCATGATCTTCTGCCGGGTTGGCTGCGCTTTATGCGCCTGGTGGTTGATTCCGCCGATCTCCCGCTCAACGTCTCGCGCGAAATGATTCAGACGAGCCCGGTCTTTGCCGCCATCAAACGTGGCGTCACCAATCGCGTGCTGCAAGAGCTGACCAAATGCGCCGAGAATGAGCCAGCGCACTTTGCAAAGATCTGGGAGAATTTTGGCGCAGTCATCAAGGAAGGTCTCTACGAAGACCCTGAGCGTCGCGACCAGCTCTTCAAGCTTGCGCGCTTCACAACCACCGAACATGACACGCCGCGTTCACTGGCTGACTATGTGAAGGACCTTAAAGAGAACCAGACGGCCATCTATTATCTCACCGGCGAAGATGCCAGGCGCATGGGGGCAAGCCCACAGCTGGAAGGCTTCCGCGCGCGCGGCATTGAAGTTCTCCTGCTGTCTGACCCCGTCGATGCCTTCTGGGTTTCAACCGCACTGGGCTTTGAGGGAAAGCCCTTCAAGTCGGTCACACAAGGCGCGGCGGATCTCAAAACGATCGCGCTCAAAGAAGGCGCGAAAGAGACAAGCGCGGAAACAACCGCCGATGTCGCAACCCTTCTGGCTTTCATGAAGCAAACGCTGGAAAGCGCCGTGACTGATGTGCGCGCTTCTGATCGTCTTGCGGAAAGTCCTGCCTGTCTGGTTGCAGGCGAACATGGTCCTGATCGACGTCTTGAGCGTATTCTGGCGCAAGCAGGACGTGGTGAGGTTTCAAAGCCCGTGCTGGAAATCAATCCGCGCCATGATCTTGTCGCCACACTTGCCAAGCGCTTCAAGAATGATAGCGACAAGAGCCTGATCGAAGATGCTGCATGGCTCTTGCTGGATGAAGCACGTTTGATGGATGGTGAGGCCTTGACCGATGCAGCAGCTTTTGCAGCACGCTTGACCCGCGTGCTGGCCAAGGCTGCAGCGTGATGGAGTTAAGCCTCACTGCAGACACAACACGTCGGCAGGCGATGCGCCTGCTGACGGATCTGTTCGAAGAAGCGGGCATTGAAGACGCCACGATTGATGCTCGCTTGTTGCTCTGTGCGGCCGCAGATTTTGATCACGCTGCGCTCATCCGTGATCCCGATCTGCCACTCGAGCACCATGCCGATCAGCTCATGGAGTTTGCTGCGCGCCGTCTCGCGCGTGAACCTGTGTCGCGTATCATTGGCGCCAAGAGTTTCTGGAGCTTCGACCTGATCGTCACGCCTGATGTGCTTGATCCGCGACCCGATACGGAAACCATCATCGACGCCGCGCTCGACCTGCTGGCGACGCGCCAAAGCGAGCCTTTGCGCATTCTCGATCTGGGCACTGGCTCCGGCGCAATCCTCTGCGCTTTGCTGGATTGTTTTGAACAGGCAACCGGCATTGGCATTGATGTCTCGAAAGAGGCCTGCGCCATCGCGCGTGAAAATCTTAATCGTTGCGAGTTCTCGTCACGCGGCCAGATCCGCAATGGCAGCTGGGAGGCCGCGCGCCCCGGTCCCTATGACCTCATCGTCTCCAACCCGCCCTACATTCCAACGCGTGACCTTGCGGGCCTTGATCCGGAGGTGCGGCTCTATGATCCCGCTCTCGCGCTCGATGGCGGGGCAGATGGCCTGACAGCCTATCGCGACATCTGTGCCCTTTTACCTGAGCTGCTGAGCCCCGGCGGGCTTGCGATTTTCGAGGTCGGTATCGGTCAGGGACCGGATGTAGCGGCTTTGATGGGCGCAGCTCGCCTGTCAAAGATTGCCTGTCGGGCTGATCTGGCAGGGGTGGAGCGCGTGGTGCTCGGCTGGCAACCGTGACCACTGCTGTGGTGATTTTTCGCGCTGCCCCCTTGGCGAGCGGAGGAAAAGCGACTAGGTTCTTTCCAGTGAATCGCCTTGTCGCGGCTGACGCTGAGAGCTCTCTGAAACGTAGAGCAGCGTCCTGAAGGGCTGAACTTCCAACAAGACAAGCTCAGGTCAGGACGGCTCCGGTCGAGATGTGCTCCAACAGCCCACGGCGATGATTTTTCAAGGTTTCGACCCGCGTGATGCGGGGCGATGTCGCAGCCACCCAGCGCTGCGAAAGGGACCATCCCTCAGGAGCGTGGCTCCGTTTCAGGCGCATGGGCGTCGGGGGTGAGGTCGGGTGGAGGTCGGCAGGCCAGAGGTCAGAGCCGGCGCGTGGATGTACCCAAGGATCGTCAATGAGACCAGGTCAGAACAAGCGTATGCGCGGTCGCAACAACCGCAAGGGGCCGAATCCGCTCACGCGGACCTATGAGTCGAACGGCCCCGATGTGAAAATTCGCGGCACCGCCCATCATGTGGCCGAGAAATATCTCCAGCTCGCACGTGATGCCCAGTCTTCTGGCGATCCGGTCATGGCGGAGAATTATCTCCAACATGCCGAACATTATTTCCGCCTGATCGCCGCCGCCCAAGCGGCTCAGCAACAGGCCCAGATGGGCTATAATCGCCCGGAAGGCGCGCCTGAACTCGAAGAAGAGGACGATGATGATCTGGGCGGCCTGCCTGATCGCTTCGCCTCCCCGACAGAGCGCTTCCAAAATCAGCCCTATGGCACCGGCCAGCAGCCTTACGCACCTCAGCAAGGTGGCTTCCCGCAGCCGGGCTTTGTGCCCCAGCAAGGACAGCCAGCGCCTCCTCCGGGCCAGCCGCAGCCCTTTATCGAGCGCCCGGCTTTCCCCAATCAGCCGCAGCCCCAGCCCTATCAGGGCGGTGGCGAGCAGCGCCAGCCACGCGGTGACCGTCCCTATCAGGACCGCAACCAGCAGGGCGGCGGCCGGTTCAACAATCGCCGCTTCCGCGGCAATGACCAGCAACAACCGCGCGAAGGCGGCTTTGCGGCCCCTGAGGGTGAGCCAACTGGCCTGCCCGCTTTCATCACCTCACCCACGCGCGTGAGCGATGAACAGCCGAGCACACCCAATGTCGAACAGCAGCATCAGGATGTAGAAGCAGGCGGCTATCACCTGCGCCCCCGCCGCCGTCGTCGCCCGCGTGACGAGGAAGGTGCAGAAGCACCCAGCACCGAGGGCAGTGCAGAATAAAATGCAAAGGGCGGCTGATGAGGCCGCCCTTTTCTTTTGCGCAACAAACTATTGAGATTTCAATAGAACTTGTCGAAATGCAGCTGCGCTGCCGGCACCTTGTGGGCGATGGCCATTTTCATGATGGCATCAGCCATGGGCGGGGGGCCGGCAAAATAGATTTCATGTTCCGGCAGCTTCTCACCGAACATCTCAACCGCCAGATCAGGGGCATAGCCCTTCTTGCCGTCCCAACGCGCGGAATCGGGATGATCGAGATCGGAAATGGCGGAATGGTAGAAGATGCGCTCGCCAAAGCCGGGCAACGCCTTCAGGAACGTCTCGCCGCAAATATCACGTGGCGTACGCCCGCCATAGATGAAATGTAGCTTGCGACCCTTGAGCTTGTCGGAAGCTGCAAAAGCGCGGGCGATGGAGACCATGGGTGACAGACCTGAGCCGCCGGCAAGGCACACAATGTCCCTGTCCACACCCTCACGCAGATAGGCCATGCCATAGGGGCCATCGAGCGTGACCTGATCCCCCACCCTCAGGCGCTCAAACAGCGCCCCCGTAGCCGCGCCATTGGGCACTTTGCGGATCTGGAAATCCCAATGTTCGGCATCGCCTGCGTTCGCCATAGAATAAGCCCGGGCACCCTCCACGCCTTCAATGCCGATCAGACCATATTGGCCGGGCAGAAAGGCCTTGGGCTTTTCGAGCGAAAAGCGGAATTCGCGGATGTCATGGGTGATG
>CAZLBA010000032.1:4046-25007 GCA_964557555.1 uncultured Beijerinckia sp. | reverse complement strand
CCTGCCGCAGTGTGCATTCCCTGCTTTTCAAACAGATGCGAAAGTGTATGCTTGAGGGATTATTCACATTCACTCATCATCCTATGCATCACATTCGAAAATTCTTCATTGACGCTTTTCAAATCGACATTCCTCTCATCCGCGGCGATGGCACGGAGCAGGATCCCTATCATCTGCAACTGACCGATCTGGCACAGAATGGCTATTTTGCCGAGTTGTTTGCAACCTGCTGGTTCCGCAGCATGGAGGCAGCCATCAAGAAAGCTGTTCGGTGGAAAATAGCTGATCGCGGCATGACGCCAGGCGGCCATTACCGATTGATCATTCAACAATGGATAGACGGTGCGGCGTCTTTCAGCGTTGAGAGCTTACATTTCAGCTGCGAGCCAGACACCAAAGCGATATGGGCACCAGCCATAATACATGATGACTATCTCGTCGTGCCGCAAAAGCTGGGATGGACTAGTTATCTGGGATTGCGCAACCATGAAGCTGAAGATCCGGGCGCCGGTTACGCGCATGGCTGGCGCACAGAAGGCTTTGCAATCAGCATCTATGTCTATTCATTCGATGGCGCGGTGAGACGCAGCACACAGGCAAAGAAAGCCGGTGTGAGCGAGCAAATCAAATTGGCTGTGGAGGGGCTCCCACCAGCTGAGCGCAAGGTGACGGAAATTGAAGGGCCGAGCTGGATGCCCGATCACGCGCAAACGGTGGAATTCAACCGGGACGGGATAGATGGTCACGCCTACGGAATTGTTTCTGTGTCCTACAAGCACGGTCTCTTCTTCAAGGTTCGCGTCACTATGGCCGGAAACCTTCCACGTGCCGTCATCAATGACAGCATGGGTTCGATTAAACATGTTTTTGAAAGGCTTTATCGCGAAGGACCGGACCCAAGCTTTGACCCGCAGGGCTGGCTGAGGTCGCTCACGGGAAAACAAAACTAGCACCATGCGCGCGGCCAAGAATCGGGTCTGACCGTCACAACCCCACCCAATGATCAAAAGTCGCCGCCTGTCCGTGCTTCTCGCCTTGCGCATCGAGCAGGTTCCACACCACGGCCTGTTCAATCCTGAAGCGACGGCCGGTTGCTGAGATGCGCACACCCGCATAATTGGCGATGAAATTGTTGCGCGTCACCTCATTGAGCAGGCGCTGGCGTTCTTCGCGGTTGACGGCTTCTGCTGACAGGCGCGAGGGCAGCTTGATGAAATCCTCCGCGCTCATCTCAAAAAGCTCCAGCGCCATTTTATTGCCGAAGAAGAAAATAGGATCAGGCTCGGTCCCATGTGCCACGATCACGCGCGGCGCGTGCCACAAGCTTTCAGCGATATCGTCCACATGCGCCACCAGCGGCGCGCCAATGAGGCGCTGGAAACTCTCCGCAATGAGCGCAAGGCGCGTTCCTGCATGGGCGCGCAGCAGGTCGGGACAAGATGTCATGGCTAAACCTGAAGCCTCCGAGATCGCGCATCAGTTCGGCTGGTGCGTGAATGAAAAACCCCGATGCTTGCAGCACCGGGGTTCCATGTATCAAACAACGGCATTGGTGCCTTCAGCAAGGCCGGAGCCGCCATAAAGCCATTGCATACGATCGTAATATTGTTCTGTCGTCAGGCCGCGCATCATGGCATTGCGCAGCGCTGCATGGCCGCCATCAGGATGATAGATGTGATCGCCCATCAGGCGAGACTGGATCTGGATGCGCGCGGTACGGTTGACGCGCTTCTTACGATATTCCTCGAATGCAACTTCGACATTGCCCTGACTGATTTCAAGCTCATGGGCGAGGCAGACGGCGTCTTCCATCGCCATGCAAGCGCCTTGCGCCATGTATTGCAGCGTGGGATGTGCGGCATCGCCCAGCAAGGTCACATTGCCATTGGTCCAGTTGAGGATCGGGTCACGATCACACAAAACCCACAGCTTCCAGTCGGTGCCATGTTCGATGATCTTTTGCGCCAGCGGTGCCACATGACGGAAGCCTTGCATCACTTCCTCATGGCTGACGGGCTTGCCTGACACAGGCTCTGGCGCATTGTTGTGATAGGTCACGACGAGGTTGAACAGCTTCCAGTCCGACAGCGGATAATGGACGATATGGCATTTCGGGCCGGCCCAGAGCGTTGCCGCATTCCAGCGCAATTCTTCCGGCATTTTCTCGGTCGGAATGACGGAGCGATAGGTCGTGTGGCCCGTGACGCGCGGCGCACCATCGCCCACGAGTTGCTTGCGAACTTTGGAATAAAGACCATCAGCACCGACCAGCGCCCGCCCTTCCACCTTATTGCCATTGGCCAGCTCAACGACCACCTTGTCGCCCTTCTGGTCATAGCCCACGACTTCGGACGAGGTGCGCAGCTCGATGAGCGGATTGGCCTGACAGGCTTTCAGAAACACGCCATGCAAATCACCGCGATGGATCACGGCATAAGGATTGCCAAAGCGTTTGCGGAAGGGCTCATCCAGAGGAATGGTGACAATCGGCTCGGCAGTAATCGCGTCCATCAGGCGCAGGGCTTCAACATAAACCGCCATTTTGCGTGCTGCATCACCGACGCCCAGATAATCGAAAGCGTGAAACGCATTGGGGCCGAGCTGAATACCGGCGCCAATTTCGCCAAGCTGCGCGGCGCGTTCGAGCACGATGCTGCGGAAACCCTTTTGCGCAAGCCCCATGGCCGTTGCCACGCCACCGATGCCACCGCCCGCGATGATGATCGGGAGATCCTTGGACATGTTCCATCTCCTATCCATTGTGACGCACAGGCTAGATATGATAAGTATGCTTGTCAATCGTGTACATATGATATGTACACTTGCTTTTTGACCGGGGCTTGCTATCCTCTGCACTGCAAAGAGCTGCAGGGATGAACATGGCGCAACAAGCGACCCGGCAAAGGCGCATGGCAAAGGGAGAGGATCTGTCCCGCTTCAGCGGCGAGATGCTCACAATGCCCGGCCATCTCATCCGGCGGATGCACCAATCTTCGCAAGTGATCTTTGACAGCCATGTCGCAGCCGCAGGCTTTGAGCTGACCTCCGTGCAATTTGCCGCGCTCACGGTCATTGCTGCCCAGCCGGGGCTTGATCAGGCCACACTTGCGCGCGAAATTTCCTTTGATCGCGCCACCACGGGTGGCGTCATCGACCGTCTGGAGACAAAGGGTTTCATTCGTCGTGAAATCTCCAGTCAGGACCGCCGGGCGCGCCAGCTTTATCTTGAGCGCGCTGGTGAGGAGATACTTGAAAAAGTCATGCCTTTGGCACGCGAGGCACAGCGTGCCATGCTATCGGGCCTGACCGCCAGCGAGCGCACGAATTTGCTGCAACTGCTCAGCAAGGCGCTCACCCATATTGGGGATGCATCGCGTCCGGGGCGAACGCAGTAACGTTACTTGCCCCCTCCCCCAAGCTGCTACTAACCTTCATCCTTGGACAGGCGCGGAAAAAGCTGCCGTCCCAAGGGAGGATGAGATGGCATCTGTTACATGGCGTTCCTTGCGCGGGGGTCTGGGCGCGGCTGTCGCGCTCGTGATGGGTGTAACGACCAGCGCATGGGCATCGGACTATTATCAGGGCAAGCAGATTACCGTGATTGTGGGCGTGGATGCTGGCAGCGGCTATGACATTTACGCGCGCTTGCTGACACGCCACATGGGCAAACATATTCCGGGCAATCCCAACTTTGTTGTTCAGAACATGCCCGGCGCTGGCAGCGTCACAGCCTCACAATATCTTGCCAATATCGCGGCCAAAGACGGCACGGCCATTGGCAGTGTATTCCCCGGCGCCCTTGTGGAGCCGATGACGGGTGAAGCTTCGAAATATCGCTATCAACCCACCAAATTCGAATATCTTGGCACCATGGATAGCGGTACGCGGCTCTGCTTCTCACTGACCGACTCCGGCATCCGCAGCATTGAAGATCTGCGTCAGCGCAAGGCCATTACAGCGGGTACGGCCGCAGGCAGTTCAACCACCGACTATGCCTGGTTCATGAATGCACTCGCTGGCACCAAATTCGAAGTCGTAACCGGCTATAAGGGGCCGGGTGATGTTTTCCTCGCGCTTGAGCGCGGCGAGGCCACCGCTGTCTGCTCACTTGATTCAGCAACGATCAACTCGCTGCGCCCGGACTGGATCAGCACCGGCAGGATCACGCTTTTAATGCAGGCGGGGCTTGAACCCTCTCCGCGCATCAAGGCACCCTCCGTGTGGAATTTCATCAAGCCGGAAGACAAGCCTGTCGTGGAGCTGATTGTCGGGCAGCAATTCTTTGGCCGCCCCTTCCTCGCCCCGCCCGGTACGCCGCCACAGGCAGTGCAGATCTTGCGCAAAGCCTTCATGGACACGCTGCAAGACAAGGCGCTGTTGGCGGAAGCAGAAAAGATGAAGCTGGATATCAATCCCAAGAGTGGTGAAGAGGTCGCAGCCCTTATCAACAAAATGTATGCATCACCCCCCGACATCATCGAGCGCATGAAGAAAGCCGTCAGGCCCTAAAAGAAAACGGCCCCCGAAGGGGCCGTCCTCATTTCCTCAATGCGAGGCTCATTCAAAGGTGAGCTTCGCGTCCTTCACGATCTTCGAATAGACTTCGATATCGTCGTCGATCAGCTTGCGGAAATCCGCAGACGGACCGCCACCGGGATTGACCGCCATGCCGCGCAGCTTGGCGCTGACATCCGGATCGCGGATGGCTCTGGAAAGCACTTCTTCGAGTTTTGCAGCAATGGCTGGCGGCGTGCCCGCAGCCGCAAAGAAGCCGGACCAGATGCGCGAATTGACTTCAGGGAAGCCTGCTTCCGCCATGCTGGGCACATCAGGCAATTCGGGCGAGCGAACCGAACCCGTCACAGCAAGGCCGCGCAGCTTGCCTTCCTTGATCTGCGGAATGGCTGGTGGGCCGTCGGTCACGGTGAAGAGGCAGTTATCCTGCAACACGCATTGCACCATTTCCATGCTGCTCTTCACCGGCAGATTGACGGCCGGCATACCCGTCCTGAGCTTCAGCAATTCGGTGGGAATCGTGAAGGCAGGCGACGAGCTACCATAGGTCGATTTGGCCGGATTGGCCTTGGCATAGTCCACCAATTCACGGATCGACTTTGGCGGCGCTGACGCATTGCTCGCGATGATCAGCGGAAAGCTGGCAATCATGCTGAGCGGGATGAAGTTCTTTGTCGGATGATAAGGCAGCTTGGGATAGATGGCTGATGCAATCGACATCACGCCACTGGCACCCACGAAGAGCGTGTAACCATCGGCAGGCTGCTGCGTGACATATTCAGCCGCAGGACGACCACCTGCTGCAGGACGATTTTCGATGATGAGCTGCTGGCCCAGAATTTCGCTGGCCTTCTGGCCGACAAGGCGGGCGAAAATGTCATTACCACCACCAGCCGCGAAAGGCACGATCACGCGGATCGGCTTGTTGGGGTAGTTTGCCGCATCCTGTGCCTGTGCGGGCAAGCCCATGCCGGCCACGACGGCCAGCGCAAGGCCGCCCAGCGCCACGCGCCGCGACTGCGTCCAAATTGTCATTCGATCCTCCTGCTATCAACTGCGGCTTTGAGACCGCTGAGTTCTTGATGCAAAGACTAGCAGGGATTTTTCCGCCACGCCCGCAAATCTTTGATATCGGCAGGTGAAGTGCGTATCGAAAATTTATGCCTTATTTTTCATGTGCTTAGCAATCGTCCTGGGCTTTGCGAAGTGCTTGCGTCGAAATCTCTTCCAGCCATCCGAGGTCAAGTTCGCGATGCGCTTCGCAAATGAACCAGGGCTCGCGAGAATCAGGTTCCAGCATCAGGCCCAGTTCGATCAGGTTCCAGGCAAAGCGCGTATAGAGCGCGCTATCTGTCTTGCGCCAGTCGCGATAGTTACCGGGTACGGTCGCAGAAAAATGGACGCCGAACATGGCGGGCGGACCGGCAAAGCGATGTTCGACGCCTGCTGCCGTGAAGACGCGACCAAGCACAGCCTGAATGCGCTCGCCCATCGCATCGACCGTTTGCAGCGCATCTGTCTCCGCAAGGATTTTGAGCGTGGCATGAGCTGCGCTCAATGCGACCAGATTGGCTGTGTAAGTACCGCCATGCACGACGCCACCTTTATAGGAGCCCACCACATCCATGACATCTGCGCGGCCGCCAAAGCCTGCCACGGGATAGCCATTGCCCATGGCTTTTGCATAGGTCGTCAGATCAGCATGAATGCCGTAAAGCGATTGCGCCCCGCCTTTGGCCACACGAAAGCCCGTCTTGACTTCATCAAGGATGAGCAATGTGCCATGTCTTGTGCATTGATCTCGCAAATATTGCAGCCAGTCTTGCGTGGCTGCAATGCTGCCCGCATTGCCGATGATGGGCTCCAGCACGATGCAGGCGAGCTGATCACCTTTGGTGCGGAAAAGCTGATCGAGCAGCTCGTAATTATTGAGCTGCAGAAAATCGACAAGCTCCCGCGTATTGTCCGAGATGCCAGCGCCAAAGGGAATGATCTGCGGCTCTGACTTGCTGCCGGGCTCCCAAGCATCAATGTCAGATTTCCACATCATCTCATCATAAAGGCCGTGAAAGCTGCCCTCCACAATCGCCACACGCTCGCGCCTTGTGAAGCCGCGCGCGGTGCGCACCGCACCCATCACAGCTTCTGTCCCGGAATTGGCAAAGCGCATTTTCTCGATATTGGGGCAAAGCGCCTTGACCTGTTTCACAACCTCAAGATCAAGCGGCGTGGAGAAGCCCGACAATGTGCCACGCTGCGTGATTTGTTCAACCACCGCCTGATCCACACGCTGATCGCGGTAGCCCAAAATGATGGGACCATAACCGAGACGAAAATCGACATAGGATTTTCCGTCGCAATCAGTGAGGCGACAGCCTTGCGCAGTCGTCACAAAGACGGTGCGGTCATCGCCCCAATAGCGATAATTCTCCGCAACACCCTGCGGCATGTGGCGATGAGCTTCTGCCATGAGGCTCTGTTGAATCTTGCCTGCCATGTTCAGCCCTTTGCTTGGCCATGGGGAGGACGCAGGAAGAGGCCCACACGCTCCTCAAGCAGCCGAGTGACATGTAACTCTGCCGCCTCTCCCCCATAACGCGCACGCGCCTCTTCAAACAGAGCCCGTGCATGGGAGCCCATGGTGAGCTGAAATCCTTGGGCTTCAGCAATTTCATTCACAAGTCGCAAATCCTTGCAGCACAAATCGAGAGAGAAGCTTGGATCATAATGGCCTGCAAAGATCGAGGGCACGTCATGTTCTGCAACCCAGCTATTGCCAGCGCTTGCCTTGATTGCCTCCCACACGGTGTTGAGCGGGATGCCGGCTTTCGCGCCCAGCATCAAGCCTTCGCCAATCGCAGCTGCACTCACGAACCATAACAGATTGGTCATGAGCTTGATGACGGCGCCATTACCTGCTGGTCCGACATGGAAAATCTTTGTTGCAAGCACATCAAAGATGGCGCGATGCTGATTGAAGAGAGCTTCATCACCCCCGACAAAGATCGACAACCGCCCTTCAGCGGCGGCATCAATGGCATTGGTGACGGGGGCTTCGAGATAATGCAGGCCAAGGTCGCGCGCATATGCATCAATGCGCTGCGACAATCTCTGGTCACTTGTGGAGGTGTCGATGACGGTTGCACCTCTTTTCAGATGCGCGAGCACACCTTGATCCGCGAGCAAAACCTGCTCAACCTGCACGGGGCCGGGTAGCGAGCAAAGTACAACATCAACATTACGCACAGCTTCAGCACAGTTTGCTGCCCAATGAGCCCCAAGCGCAATCAGATTTTGCGCCTTGGCTTGATCAATATCATGCACGCGCATTTGATATCCCGCGCGCAGCAAATTCGCGGCCATGGGATTGCCCATATTGCCGGTGCCGATGAAACACAAAGATGGCTTTGTCATCAGTTCAGCGATCCCGGGTGAAGGCGAGGAATTTTTTCGGAGAAGCAATGGGCGCAAAAGCAAAGCCAGCTTCTTTGAACATGGCCTTGGTCTGCGCAAAGTCATAGGTGCGATAGTCGATGGTTTGTTCCATCACAATTCGACCGGCATCCGCAAGGTAATAATGTTTGATGAAGCCATGGGGGCTTGGCTCGATCTTCTGCGAATAGGTCATGCCATTCGAGATTTTGTTCTCATAATCAAAATGCGGCCCCTGGATGCCCAATAGCAAGCTGCCGCCCGGCTCGATGGACTGCGCGAGTTTGCGAAGGCCTGCAACATTAGCATCATGATCGGCAATATGGCTCACGAGGAAAGGCTCCTTGTCGCCATCCACCACGAAATACCAGACGCCGCCATAAGAGAAGGCTGCAGCGAATTTGCGCGCAAGCTGCATCTCGACGACATTTTGCTGCTCAACCCTGATTTGCGGAAAAGGTCTCAGGCGGTCTTGCGCAATTGCAAGCATGGCCTGCGTGAGATCAATACCGAGGATTGGCGTTGCTGGTTGTCGCTTGCCAATCTCTTCGAGGATCAGACCCGTTCCGCATCCCACTTCAAGAATACTGGTGAAAGGTCCGTGGCGTTCGAGTTCATCAACGATCTGCGCATAGTTGTAATAACCCGACGTCATGATGACATCGTAATAGGCAGACATATTCGTATAATCGCCCATCCCCCGCCTCTCCCCGCAGATGGCTTTGCACGCCGATATCAGCTGCATCTTGGCTATGGGAACGTTGAACGGATGCGATGATGAGTCAAGCGAGAGACAAGGCTGCAAGATGCCTGATGCGCTTATGGTTTTGATGCTGGGCTCTGAACGAAAGCGTGCCGCCTGACCGGCCATCCCACATTTGTGGGCAGCAATAGGCGGAGTGGTCGATCAGCCACTTCTGGACATATCGTCCGCTTCTGTCGAATGCTAAGAATGTTTGCTATTTGGTGCTTTTATGCCATAAATATCGCCGGAATTGTCTAGCAATCGCCGGTCGCCATGACGCTGCAAAATCAACGTTCTACAAAGCCGAACAAGGTACGTGATCCGCTTGCCCGTGGGCTTCAGCTGTTACGATGGGCAGTGCAGACCGAAAGGCGGGAGATTGGGGTGCGCGAGGCCGCGGCTGCATTGCAGATCGCGCCCAGCACGGCCCACCAGCTGATGACATCACTGGTACATGAGGGCTTCTTGCGCCGGCAGGAGAACGGCGGCGGCTATGGGCTCGGCCACGAGTTGATGATGCTGGCCCACAAGGCCGCACAACGCCTGCCCATTCGTGACATTGCGCTGCCGCATATGCGCAGTCTGGTCGCGGAATGCAATGAGGCGACATTCCTCAATGTCTACGACCGCAATCGGCAGGAATTTTTCGCCGTGGCGAGTGTCGATGCGGACCACGAGCTGCGCTACGTCATCGAAATGTACAAGTGGAAGCCGGTCCATCTCAGCTCAGCCGGCTGGGCGATCATGGCGCATTTGCCCGAAGAAGAGCGTCGCGAGATTATCAACCGCACCAAGCTGGCGCCCATGACAGCCAATAGTGTGACCGATCCGCAGGAGCTGGAAACCGCGCTGGCTGATGTGCGGGCCAAGGGCTATGCCATCACGCGCGGCCAGCGGATTCTGGGTGCCATCGGCATGTGCGCGCCCATTTTCGGCCCCGATGGCGGGGTGATTGGCGGGATCGGGATCACCTTCCCCGAACAACGCTGGAAACCTGAAATCGAAGCCCGTTTGGCCGGACCGCTGATGGCCTGCGCCAAGGCGGTGACAAATGAGCTGGCCACCCGCTAAGCATCTGCCAGCGTTACCTTAGTAAGTTTTTTGCAGCAGCTTGAGCCGAACACTGCTGCAAGTTTTCAACAAAGTGATGAGATTTCGACAGATCCATTCTTCCCTGCCGAACAGCTTCGCCCTATCTAGGCTGAAGGTCTAGCCCGAAGGGGCAGCCGCATAGCCAGTCGCGGAGGCGACTAGGGAGGGTGGAAAATGGCGTCTCTCAACGTCAATGGAAAAGTGTATCAGGCTGATGTCGATCCCAAGACGCCCCTGCTGTGGGCGCTGCGCGACACACTGGGTCTCACAGGCACAAAATACGGATGCGGTGTTGCGCAATGCGGCGCTTGCACCGTCCATATCGACGGCGTGCCGCAGCGGTCATGCCAGCTGACGGTGGGTTCCGTTGGTGCCAAGAAGATCACAACAATCGAAGGCATTGCACAAAACGGTGTGCTGAACCGCGTGCAGAAGGCGTGGCTCGACAATGAAGTGCCGCAATGCGGCTATTGCCAGAGCGGCATGATCATGGCCGTCACCGCGCTTTTGAAGTCGAACCCCAAGCCAACGGACGACGATATTGACGCAGCTGTCACGAATATCTGCCGCTGCGGCACCTATCAGCAAATCCGTCAGGCAGTGCACGCTGCCGCGAAAATGAAGGCGTGAGGGAGGGCACCATGAATCATATGCCTCGTATCAATCGTCGCGCCTTTGTTGTCGGCACTGCGGCTGCCAGCGGCGGCTTCGCGCTCGGCTTCCACACACCCGATGGCGCACTCGCCCAGGGCAAGACACCCGAAATCAATGCATGGGTTGTCGTGAAACCTGATGACACTGTCGTGCTGCGCATTCCGCGCGCCGAAATGGGTCAGGGCACATTGACAGGCCTTGCGCAAATGATTGCGGAAGAACTGGAATGCGACTGGAACAAGGTGACGACCGAAATTCCCTCACCGGCAGAGAATGTCGCGCGCAAGCGTGTGTGGGGCAATTTCAACGCCACCGGCAGCCGCGGCATTCGTGAGTCCGAAAACTATGTTCGCAAGGGCGGCGCCACGGCCCGCCAAATGCTGCTGCAAGCGGCTGCGAATGAGTGGAAGGTCCCCGTTGGTGAAGTCACTGTCGCCAACGGCGTCATCTCGCACAAGAGCGGCAAGAAGACGACCTATGGCAAGGTGGCCGAAGCTGCTGCCAAGCTCGAACCGCCGAAGGATGTGCCCCTGAAGGACCCGAAGTCCTGGCGGCTCATTGGCAAGTCGGTGAAGCGTCTCGACACGGTCGACAAGCTGACGGGCAAATACCAGTATGGCATCGACTTCAAGCTGCCGAACATGCTCTATGCTGCGATCCGCGATTGCCCCGTTAATGGCGGCAAGGTCGAGAGCGTTGATTCAGCGCGTGCGGAGCGGATGCCGGGCGTCAAGAAGATCGTCCGGGTTGGCAATTCGGCAGTGGCTGCAGTTGCTGACTCCTGGTGGCAAGCACGTAACGCCATCGCGGCAGTGAACATTGTGTGGGACGAAGGCCCCGGCGCGAAAGTGTCGAGCGCCAGCATCGCTGACATGATGAAGGAAGGCCTGACCGCTGAGCAGGCTTTCGTTGGCAATCGGGCCGGGGATGCAAAGGCAACACTGGCATCATCCTCCAAGAAGGTTGAGGCGGTTTATTCCTATCCCTATCAGAACCACGCGCCGCTTGAGCCGATGAACGCCACCGCCGTGTGGACGCCTGATCGCTGCGATGTCTATTGCGGAACGCAAAATGCCGAAGCTGCTCTTGCAGCTGTCGTGCAGGCTGCCGAACTGCCTGTGACCAAGTGCGATGTTCATCGTCTGGGTCTTGGTGGCGGCTTTGGCCGTCGTGCCCGCAATGATTACATCATTCAAGCCGTGCGCATCGCCAAGCAAATGCCGGGCACGCCTGTGAAGCTGTTGTGGACGCGCGAAGAGGACATGACTCATTGCGCATACCATCCAGCAACCCAGTGCAAGCTCACCGCCTCGGTCGATGACAAGGGCAATCTGACTGGAATGCATATGCGCATTTCCGGCCATTCGATCATTGCGTCTCTGGCGCCTGATCGTCTGGAAAACGGCATGGATCCGGCCGTGTTCCAGGGCCTCACGGCCAATAGCCCGGAAGGCATGTTCGGTTACAAGGTTCCCAACCTTCTCATCGACCATGCCATGCGCAACAGCCATCTGACGGCTGGTTTCTGGCGTGGCGTGAATGCAAACCACAACGCCATCTATGTGGAATGCTTCATGGACGAAGTGGCAAAGGCGGCCGGCATTGATCCGCTGGAATTCCGTCGTCGCCACCTGCGCGAGAAGCACCTGGCTGTGCTCAATGCAGCAGCAGCCAAGGCCAATTATGGCAAGGCCCCGAAGGGCATTTTCCAAGGCGTGTCGCAGATGCATTCCTTCGGCAGCTACACGGCTGCAGTTGCGGATGTGTCGGTGACGGACGGCCGCGTGAAGGTGCATCGCATTGTGGCTGCAACCAATCCCGGCCATGCCGTCAATCCTGCGCAGATCGAGCGCCAGATTGCGGGCTCCTTCGTCTATGGTCTCACCGCCCTCTTCTATGGCGAGATCACCGTGAAGGATGGCGCCGTCGAGCAGACGAATTTCGACACTTATCCGATGCTGCGCATTGATGAGATGCCGAAGATCGAATGCGTGATTGTGCCTACCAATGACTTCTGGGGCGGCGTGGGTGAACCCACCATCGCGGTGGCTGCGCCTGCAGTCCTCAATGCCATTGCCGCAGCAACCGGGAAGCGTGTGCGCAACTTCCCGATCGCCAATGTCGATCTGCGCAAGGCCTAAAAAGATCGGCGGCGGCTTGCGGGCCGCCGCCTCACTCCCCCTGATGTCATGTCTCACTGGGCAAAAAATGCGTGCAGCTTTTCTTGCTGGCATGATTGTTCATCTCGCTGCACTGCCTGCTGCGGCAGGAGATGCACCAGCGGGTGCGTCTGCCTGTTCAGGCTGCCATGCAACGTCCTCCAAGGTTGAAACACCCGCACCGCGCCTGATCGGTTTGAAAGCAGCCGATATTGAGAATGCGATGCGTGCCTATCGCTCAGGCGAACGCCCTGCGACTGTCATGGACCGCATCGCCAAGGGCTTCAGCGATGACGAAGTGAAGGCCATCGCGAAATGGTATGCGGATCAGAAGGAGTGAGCCTGTGAAACACATGCTCTCCCGCCGCTCATTCATCGCCACGAGTGCGGCCCTTGCCCTCCCCGCCCATGCGCAGAGCGTTGCGCGGATTGTGGTGATCGGCGGTGGCTTTGGTGGAGCGAGTGCTGCGCGCTGGCTGAAGCGCCTGTCTCCTTCACTCGCCGTCACGCTTGTTGAACCCAATCGTATCTTCACCGCCTGCCCGTTCAGCAATGAAGTCCTTGCCGGTTTGCGCGAGCTTGATGCACAGCGCTTCTCCTATGACGCTCTCACGCGCGAAGGGATCGAGATCGTCCATGCAAGCGCCTCGCGGGTTGATGCGCAGACGCGGCGCGTGACCTTGTCGGATGGTCATGTGCTTGCCTATGACCGGCTTGTTCTCAGCCCCGGCATCGACATCAATTGGACTGCCTTGCCCGGCTATGATGAAGCGGCCAGCTTGAAGATGCCCCATGCCTGGAAGGCTGGTGAACAGACATTGCTATTGCGCCGGCAACTCGACGCTATGGAGGATGGCGGGCTTGTCGTGATGAGCGCGCCTGAAAATCCATTTCGCTGTCCGCCCGGTCCCTATGAACGCGCCAGTCTGATTGCGTGGTATCTCAAACATAAGAAACCGAAGTCCAAACTGATCCTGCTCGACGCAAAAGATACCTTCTCGAAGCAGCGCCTTTTCCAGCAGGCATGGAGCAGGCTCTATCCCAATCTCGAATGGGTTGGGCTCTCGCAAGGCGGCAAGGTCTCGCGCGTGGATGCAACGAGCCTGAGTCTGACGACAGATTTTCAGACCTACAAGGCGCAAGTCGTCAATATCATCCCACCCCAGCGTGCGGGTGCAATAGCGCAGCTTGCCGGTGTGACGGATCGGAGTGGCTGGTGCCCGATTGATCCGGTGACATTTGAATCGCAACTGCAAAAAAACATCCATGTCATCGGTGACGCGGCGATTGCCGGGGCCATGCCGAAGTCGGCCTTCTCCGCCAATGCCCAAGCGAAAGTCTGCGCAAGCGCCATCATTGATCTGCTGGCGGGTCGGCAGCCCGCCGAGCCGCGCCTGATCAATACCTGCTACAGCATTGTCGCACCGGATTATGGCATCTCGATTGCGGGCGTTTACAAGCCAGGTAAGGGGCTGCTGGTTGATATAGAAGGCGCCGGTGGCACGAGTCCGCTCAATGCTCCACAAGCCACGCGCAAGATGGAGGCTGATCTCGCTTTGGGCTGGTACAAGACAATCGCCGCTGAGGTCTTTGGCTGACGATGCGCGTTGCCCTGCTCCTATTGCTGTTGATTGCGACGCCTGCAGCAGCGCAGGACATGACCTCGCTCACTGGCAAGCCGGGCGATCCCGCGCGCGGACGCGAGATTGTGAAGAACCGGCAAGTCGGTTTATGCCTGCTATGCCACACCGGCCCCTTTCCCGAAGAGCGCTTCATGGGCAATCTTGGCCCCGACATGACGGGTGCAGGAACGCGCTGGAGCGAAGGCCAATTGCGTGCACGCATTGTTGATGCGCGGCAATTCAATCCAGACACGATCATGCCACCGTATCATTCGATGCAGGGCATCACGCATGTCGCCCCCAGCTTTCGGGGCAAGACTTTGCTGAGCGCTGAACAGGTCGAAGATGTGGTTGCGTTCTTGATGAGCCTGCGATGAGGAGACCATGACCCATTTGATCCCTACAAGACGCAGCCTGATCACGGGCGGCGCATCACTGGCCGCAAGTGCCGGCTTCCTGAAGTTGAGCCTTGTACCGGCGCAAGCAACGCCTGCCAGCATGGCAGTCGCTATTGAAAAGATTTTGCAGGGCGCCAAGCCCAAACCCGGACGCATCACCATTGATCTGCCGCCGCTGGTTGAGAATGGCGGCACCGTGCCAATGGGGATCAGCGTTGAAAGCCCGATGACCGCAGCTGATCATGTGAAGGCGATCCATGTCTTCAATGAAAAGAATCCGCAGCCGCAAGTCATCAGTGCGAATTTCTCACCCCGCTCAGGTCGCGCCGAAATCAAGACACGCGTGCGGCTTGCCGATACGCAAAACATTGTGGCCCTTGCGCAGATGAGTGATGGTTCGTGGTTCACGGCTGATGCGCATGTCATCGTCACCATTGCCGCCTGTCTGGAGGATCTTCCCTGATGGCCCGCGCACTCATCAATGTCCCGCCCAAGGCAAAGAAGGGCGAAATCATCGAAATCAAGACGCTGATCTCGCATCCAATGGAGACAGGTTTCCGTGTCACCTATAACGGAGCCTTGATCCCGCGCGACATCATCAACGCCTTCCGCGTCACCTATAATGGCGAAGAGATCTTTTCTGCCGACCTCTCTTCCGCCATTGCTGCCAATCCATTTGTGAGCTTCACCACGGTCGCAACCGAAAGCGGCACGCTTGAGTTTCGATGGAGTGGCGATAACGGCTTTTCCATCACGGAAACGGCCTCCATCACGGTGGACTGATGTTTGTGAGGGCTCGGCTTCTGGCACTTGCTGTGGCGCTCACAAGCGCCTCTTCGCTGCAAGCTGACATTGCGCAAAGCGAGCGCAAGTCGAGCTATGACATGATGGCTCCGCAAACCCGCGCGATGCAGGATGATGACACCACCAATCCTGCCATGCTCAGCGTGCTCGATGGGGAGGCTTTGTGGAACAAAAAGGCAGGAGAGACCGACAAGGCCTGTGCCGATTGCCATGGCGATGCGCGCAACTCCATGCGCGGCATGGCGGCCCGTTATCCTGCGCATGATGCGGCGACGCGCCGCGTGGTTGATCTGGAAGAGCGCATCGGGCTCTGTCAGGCGCGCGAACAGAAGTCCTCCCCCTTCGCCCGCGAGACACGCGACATGCTGGCCATCAGCAGCTTTCTGGCCTTGCAATCGCGCGGCCTGCCCATCTCCCCCTCACGCGATGAAAATTTGCAACGCGCGATTGATCGCGGTCGCGCGCTTTACTTCAAGCGACAAGGGCAACTCAATCTGTCTTGCGCCAACTGCCATGATGATCACTGGGGCGGCAGGCTTGCCGGTGCCATCATCCCGCAGGGCCATCCGACCGGCTATCCGCTCTATCGTCTGGAGTGGCATTCCGTTGGCTCGCTGCAAAGGCGCTTACGTAATTGCCTGACCGGTATGCGCGCAGAAGTTTATGGTTTGGGCGCGCCTGAGCTGACGGATCTCGAAGCTTATCTCATGTGGCGTGCCCGTGGCATGATCATGGATGCGCCGGGCGTGCGTCCCTAATCCTCGCGGCGCTGCGCAACATTGCCCATCCCGTCCTCATCATCATCGTGATCTTGCACGGGAATGGCGTAACTGCCGGATAACCAGCGACCCAAATCAATGTCCTGACAGCGTGGCGAGCAAAAGGGTTCATGACCCTTCACCTGCGGCTTGCCGCAGATCACGCAGGCACGGTCAAGCTTGGCGCCTTGATTGTCATTTGCAGGTCCCTTCATGGCTCACCCTTCGATGTTCCATGACTGCAAGGTGGGGAAGCCCTCCCCCATCAGCAAGGCAGCTGTTTCATAAAGGGGCAAACCCACAACGCTGGAATAAGAGCCAACAAGCTTCACCACGAAAGAGCCTGCGAGGCCCTGGATGGCATAGCCACCCGCCTTGCCACGCCATTCACCCGAAGAGATGTAAGCAGCCATGTCTCGCGAGGTCAGACGCTTGAAGCGCACGCGCGTTTCAACAAGCTTGCGACGCTCCGCGCCCTTGGGAGTAATGAGGCTGACGCCTGTATAGACACGATGGGCGCGGCCTGAGAGCAGGCGCAAACAATCTTCCGCTTCTTCGGCAATCTCGCATTTGGGGAGAATGCGGCGGCCAACACTCACCACCGTATCCGCAGCGATCAGATAGGCACCCTCAATATTGCCGCGCGTTTCAGCGATGCGATGAGCAGCTTGTGCCTTTTCGCTGGCCAAACGTGCAGCCAATGTGCGCGGCAACTCGGCGCGGCGCGGTGTCTCGTCTACATCGGCGGGAATGAGAGCATCTGGCTCAAGCCCCATCTGCTGCATGAGGGCAAGCCTGCGCGGCGAGCTTGAAGCCAGAACCAGTTTCGGGCGTTGCGTCTTGGCTTCCATATTTCGGTCAGCCCTCCACCGCCCGCGGGCTTACTTGAAGCGATAGGTGATGCGGCCCTTGGTCAGATCATAGGGCGTCATTTCCACCAGCACGCGGTCGCCTGTCAGCACGCGGATGCGGTTCTTGCGCATCTTGCCAGCGGTATGGGCGATGATTTCGTGCTCGTTCTCCAGCTTCACGCGGAAGGTCGCGTTGGGCAGCAGTTCAGTCACGATGCCCGGAAATTCGAGCAGTTCTTCCTTCGACATTTGATCTCGTCAGGTTGATTGAGCCAGAGCCTCAAGGCGAGCCCGGAACGCGGCGGACCCTAGTGCAGAAACGTGCAAATGTGAACAGGACTGTAGGCCCCTTCAACCAATTGCCGCTCTTTTTGCCCATAAAAGCCCCCTCAGGGGGCAGCTTCGCTGTCCGGCTTGGGCTCTGCGGCTGCCTGATCGGCCCGCTGATAGGCAAAATAGCGCTGCACAGACACAGGAATCAGCGCCAGATAGAGAAGGCTGACCACAATCAGCATTTGCGCCGGGAAGGTGACAATCAGCAACAGAACCGCGATGGCGCCAAACAGAACAGGCACAAACCATTCACGTGGCACGCGGCCAATCTTCTTGCCGGAGAAATGGGGAATGCGGCTGGCCATCAAGAAGGCAATCAGCAACACATAGACCACTTCGACCCCGACGAAGAAGGGGTTTTTCGGCAGGCCCAGACCGAGATGAATATAGACCGGCAGCATCACCAGAACCGCACCGGCAGGAGCTGGCATCCCCACGAAGAAATGGCTCATCCAGGCCGGGCGATTGGGATCATCCGCCATGACATTGAAGCGGGCGAGACGCAGGGCTGCGGCAATCGCAAAGATCAGGGCAGCAAACCAGCCAAAGCTCGGATTCGTGTGCAGTGACCAGAAGTAAAGCAGCAAGGCAGGCGCGACACCGAAGTCAACGAAATCGGCCAGCGAGTCGAGTTCTGCCCCAAAGCGGCTCGTGCCCTCCAATGCGCGAGCAATGCGGCCATCAAGACCATCGAGGATGGCCGCGACGATGATCGCATAGACGGCGAATTCAAACTTGCCTTCAGCGGCAAAGCGAATGCCGGTCAGACCCAGACAGAGCGCCAGAAGCGTGACGAGGTTGGGAATGACAAAGCGCATGGGGATGCGCCGAAAACGACGCAACCGGTCAAGGCGACGATGTTGCGGGCCTGATCCGCGCTCCATGGCTTCACTCACAAAAGCCTCCTGCGGCCTTAGCCGATCCGATAGCTACGCGGCTCTTCATTGAGGCGCGTATCGGCCAATACCGTTTCACCTGCCACGCAGCGCGTGCCAAAGGCAACCACCGGCTTGGCACTATCGGGCATGTAAACATCAACGCGCGAGCCGAAACGGATGAGTCCAATCCGGTCGCCTGCCGTCACGGTGTCCCCTTCCTTGGAGAAGGACAGGATGCGCCGCGCAATGAGGCCGGCAATCTGCACAGCACCAAAGCGGCCCTCTTCCGTCTCAAAGACGAAACCATTCCGCTCATTGTCTTCGCTCGCCTTGTCGAGATCGGCATTGACGAAGAGGCCGGGCTTGTAGGCGATGCGAGTGATGCGGCCGGAGACTGGCGCGCGATTCACATGGCAGTCAAACACCGACATGAAAACGCTGACACGCTGCATTGGCTCATCGCCAAGGCCCAGTTCCGGCGGTGGTACGAAGCGACCGACCGAGCAAACATAGCCATCAGCCGGCGAGACCACGAGACCGGGGCGCTGCGGCGTGACGCGCACAGGGTCACGGAAGAAGTAAGCGCACCACACGGTCAGCAGCGCGCCAATCCAGCCCAGAGGCGCCCAGATTGCATGGAGCACCAGCGACACCACCGCGAAAATGGCGATGAAAAGATACCCTTCCGGATGGATGGGGACGATCTGCTTGCGGACGGAATCGAGAACAGACATGGAGGCACCCAGCTCTAGCTGCGGGCTATGTGCCACCGAATGGGGGAAAAGTCACGGCTTCAGGGTGCCCAAAGCGTGGTCCATGTTTCCGTCAGCGCATGGGGCCCGGCCCGCAGGAAGGCCCGCAGCTCCCCTTGCTGGCCCCGCTCCACCGCCACATCCACGACCGCCCTGAGCCCCTGAACATGCGGATTGGCCCGCACAGAAGCCCCGTCAATCCTTACGAAATGGCCGCTGACCACCGCCTCGACCCGGCCCGGATCCTTGGCCCAATAGGCCAGATCCCCTGCAGCGAAGTCGATCACATAACGGCGGCGGGCAAGCACCCCCTCATCGGGCAGGCTCATCACGATTGTGTGGGCCGTTTGCCCACCAGGCTGCAAGTGGCTGACCTCCGGCAGAGATGTCATCCGGTAGCTGAAGCGAGACCGGTTGAGAGGTTGAAGCGGCTCTGCCGGAGACCAGAAAGCAACGATGTTATCGACCGTCTCCTCATGGGCATTGAGTTCGACAAGTTCGAGCCGACCTTTGCCCCAATCGCCCTTCGGCTCCACCCAGTAGCTCGGCCGAGCCTCATAGGCGGCTTCAATGTCGCTGTAACGCGACCAGAGACGATCTCTCTGAATGAGACCAAAGCCGCGCAGATCATCCCCGCCAAACGACGAGAGCATGGCCTGCTGTGGATTGCGCAGGGGTCGCCACAACCATTCGCCCGATCGCATATGCACCAGCAGACCGTCTGAATCATGAACCTCGGCGCGAAAATCATCCTCGACGCGCCGATCAGCCTCACCTGCGTAAAACATCGAGGTCAGCGGGGCGAGGCCAAGCCGCTCAATCCTGACGCGAGGATAAAGATCAAGATCAACATCCACGGCTGTGGCTGTGCCGGGTGCGAAGGTGAAGCGGCAGGCCCCCGCAATTGAGGGACTGTCAAGCAGCGCATAAAGCGTGATGCTGTTTGCGGCCTCTTTCGGCTCTTCAACATAGAAGGAGCGAAAGAAGGGAAATTCTTCCGGGTTCATTCCTGAATTGATCGCAAGCGTGCGAGCCGACAGGCCATAGCGCTGGTGGCGGCTGAGAAATCGAAAATAGCTCGCCCCCAGAAACACGCCCAGCTCATCCATCACATCACTGCGGTTGAGCGGATAGAGCAGACGCAAGCCAGCAAAACCGAGATCATCGGGCAAATGATTTGAAATCTGTGTGCGCCCATAATCGAAGAGTTCGGACTCGTAAGGGACAGCCTCCGCCACCTCATCGCGCAGGATGTGAATGGCCACGGGACGCTGGGCAAGCGGCCCACGGTGGAAAAGTTCGAGACGAAACGAGCCGCCCGCCTCGCCCAGGAGCCGATGATCACGGCGAAAGCGGATTTCGCGCATCTCATCATAAGAGAGCTGCGCAAGCCGGTCTGGCAGCGGCGGCACTTGCGCATCGAAAGGGTCTTGCGCGAGCTGCCGCGCGCGCAGCGACAGATCAGAGAAAGAAAAAGGTTCAGGGGGTGGAATACGCGCGAAACCGGGCTGCGGTAGAGACGCGCCCGCCAAAATGGCGAGCGCAGCGCGGCGTGAAACTTTCTGCATGAAGCCTCCGAAGCCACACCAACGCAGAAGCGTTGCTATGGTTTCGGAAGGCTCTGTCTCAGGTCGCCAGATTGACCTTCATGCTGGCCGGTTCTTCCGCTTCTGCCCGACGCAGCGTCTCCTGGGCAGCATCGACCTCGCGCTGGCGGTTCCACATGGCGGCATAGGTGCCGCCCTTGGCGAGCAATTCCTCATGACGTCCGCGCTCGGCAATCACGCCTTTATCAAGCACGATGATCTCATCTGCATTGACGACGGTTGAGAGACGATGCGCGATGACCAATGTGGTGCGATCTTTCGAGACACGGTCAAGAGCGATCTGAATTTCGCGCTCGGTGAACGTATCCAGTGCAGAGGTTGCTTCATCCAGCACGAGGATCGGCGGGCCTTTGAGAATGGT
>CAZLBA010000032.1:0-4036 GCA_964557555.1 uncultured Beijerinckia sp. | reverse complement strand
CACGCTGCTTCTCACCACCGGACAGCTTCAAGCCGCGCTCACCCACTTGCGCATTGTAGCCACCCGGCACCATGCGAATGAAGTCGTCAATCTGGGCAAGGCGCGCGGCCTCCTCGACTTCTTCATCCGTTGCTTCCCAGCGGCCATAGCGAATGTTATAGGCGATCGTATCGTTAAACAGCACCGTATCCTGCGGCACCATGCCAATCACGTCTCGCAAGGAACGTTGCTGGACGTTCGAGACATCCTGCCCGTCAATCGTGATGCGCCCTGCTTGCGGCTCATAGAAGCGGAAGAGCAGACGCGAGATCGTCGATTTGCCCGCACCTGAGGGGCCAACGATAGCAATCGTCTTACCAGCTGGCACCTCGAAGCTCACACCCTTGAGAATGGGGCGCACCGGATCATAGGCGAAATGCACATCATCAAACCGCACTGTGCCAGCGTGCACATTCAGCGGCGGCGCATCTGGCTTGTCCTTGATCTCAGGATGTTCACCCAGAAGCTGGAACATCGTCTCAATATCAATGATCGCCTGCTTCACTTCGCGATAGAGCATCCCCATAAAATTCAGCGGTTGGTAAAGCTGAATCATCATGGCGTTGACGAGCACGAAATCGCCCACCGTATGCGTGCCTTCGCGAATACCTTGAATACACATCACCATCACAGCCGTAAGGCCAATGGTGAAAATCACGCCCTGACCTGAGTTCAGGACGGCCAGCGACATATAGCTATTGACGGAGAGCTTTTCATAACGCGCCATGGCACGGTCATAGCGCTGCGCTTCGCGCTCTTCCGCGCCGAAATATTTCACAGTCTCATAATTGAGCAGACTGTCGATGGCTTTGGTATTGGCATCCGTATCGCTCTCATTCATGGAGCGGCGGATCGACATGCGCCAATTGGTCGCCCAGGTCGTGAACCAGAGATAGAAGAGGATCATCACCGTCACGACGGCGGAATAACGCCAGTCGAATTGATAGAACATCACGCCAAGGATGAGCGCGAATTCAACCGCAGTGGGAATGCCCGTCAACATGCTCAGGCGCACGATCTGTTCAATCGCCAAGCGACCGCGCTCCAGCACGCGCGTCAGCCCACCGGTCTTGCGTTCAAGATGGAAGCGCAGCGACAATTGATGCAGATGCACGAACACGCCATGCGCGAGCTGGCGCACGGCATTCATGGAGACAGCCGCAAACAGGGCATCGCGCGCCTGTGTGAAGAGCTGCATGAAGGCGCGCAGCAAACCGTAGAGAATAGTCAGGGCAATCGGACCAGCCAGCCAGACCCAATCACCAGACAGATCAATATTCGCCCCACCGGTAATCGCATCGGTGGCCCATTTGAATGAGAAGGGCACTGCGATGGTGACGAGTTTGGCGACAAACAAAAGCACCAGCGCCGCGCCGGCACGAAGCCGCAAATCCGCGCGATGCTTGGGCCATACATAGGGCCACAGGCGCACGACTGTGCGGGTGAGGGAAAGTTCAGGCGGTTCCGCCTTGGCAGTTTTGGTGCCGCCATGCGGCAAGGAATGATCTGTCATTGGCTTTCAGCGCAGCGGCATTGTTGGTTCTTCATCGAGAGCCGTCGGCCCCATATAGAACCAAGTGAGGCAAAAGGCACGCTTGCAGGCAGCCTCAGGGCGCTTTGTCCTGTGGAGTGACCAGCACTTGGCCGGGATAGATCAGGTTTGGGTTGCGGATCTGGCTCGAATTGGCCTGATAGATCTGGATATAGCGCTGCCCATCGCCAAGCACGCGCTGGCTGATGCGCCACAGGCTGTCACCCTTGACGACCCGGACGGACTGAATTTGCGGCACGACAGCCTCGCCGGGCTTGGGCGGCGCAGGGGCGGCCAGCGGCGGGGCCGCTGCCATTTGCGGCTCGGTCGCGACATTGGCGGGGCCTTCGGGATAATCGAAAGGCACAGCCGCTCGCGCCTGAACCTTGCCATCCTTGTCGATGACATCCGCCCGCAGCTCATAATGGCCGGGAGCCATGCCACGCTCGACGCGCAAGCTCCACGCGCCGTCTGGTGAGGCAGTGGCATCCGCGACGAATGAGTCATTCAGGTAAAGCCGGACCGTAGCACCCGGAGGGGCAGAGCCTGCCGCCTGAAAGGCGCTGCGCTGGCCAGCCTCGGCACTGCGAATAGCCACTTCACCGGAGGGGCTCTGGAGGGCCTGCTGGGGCGCTGGGGCGGGCGCCGAGCTTGCGGGCTTCTCGACGGGCTTGGGCGCGGCTGCGGCCGCCACGGGGGCCGGCAGGGCAATCAGAAGGCGCTCTCGCGTTTCACCCGATGGACTGCGGGCAACCAGCACCATGTCATGATCGCCGGGGGTGAGGCTTGGCGGCAAAAGCACGAAATCGCCTGTTGTCTGGGCACGCGCCTGCGCAAGCTCCGTCTCTGCCCGCTTCAGGCTCACCTGCGCCTGCGGGGCGGTCGTGCCCGCAATCAGCAAATCGCCATTGGGCAACAGGCGCCACCCAAAGGTCAGGCTGGGTGGTTGAGGGCTTGGTTGTGCCGGGCTTGGTTGTGCCGGGGTTGGCGAAGCGACAACTGGTGCTGGCTTGGTCTCCTCGACGGGGGCGCTGGGCTTGGCCGTGGCAACCGTACTGGGGGTCTGCGCAGGCGGACGCATCAAGATCCGCGAAACCGCGCTTTCGGGCGGTGCCTCAACCATACGCCAGGCCATCACGGCCACAGCAAGGGTGCCCATGAGTGCCAGACCCAGCATCAGGCTTCGCGAAGCCGCCATAAAAACCTCTTCTTTAGAAGACCAGCCTAGCCTTGATCGAATTTTCGCGCCACCTTTCGGCAGAAACAGGGTTGAGCTTTTATGGATGACGGAATGACCAGCACTCTCAAAAATGTTTGCGTTTATTGTGGCTCAGCGCCGGGGGATGATCCAGCCTTTCGTGCGGCTGCGGAGTCTTTGGGCACTTCACTTGCGCGTGCGGGGCTCGGCCTCGTCTATGGCGGGGGCAATAATGGCTTGATGGGCATCACCGCCCGGTCTGTACTGCAGGCGGGCGGCCATGTGATTGGCGTCATCCCTGACTTTCTGAAAAACAAGGAATCCATGCTGCGTGATGCGCAGGAGCTCATCACCGTGCCCGACATGCATACGCGCAAGCGTATCATGTTTGAGCGTGCCGATGCCTTTGTGGCACTTCCCGGCGGCATCGGAACGCTCGAAGAACTTGTTGAGCAAATGACATGGTCGCAGCTCGGTCGCCATCAAAAGCCGGTGCTGATTGCAGATATCGGCGGCTTCTGGCGCCCCCTGCTCTCGCTCTTTGCGCATATGCGCGACAAGGGCTTTATCAGGCCTGAATTCGAGATCAGCTATCTCGTTGCCGAGAAGGTCGAGGATATCGTGCCCATGCTGACGAAAGCCGCCCATACGGCGCAACGCAAGGGCGGGCCACAACCACTCGATCCCCGCCTTTAACCTCATGAGAAAAGGGCATTTGCCAGTGCGCCTCCGGTGAAGCTAGGATAGATCCAACCTCGTGGAGGATGTCCTATGACCCAGTTGCGTAACCTGACTCTTGCCGCTTTTCTGGCCACCGCCATGGCCTCTGCCCCGGCTCTCGCCCAGCAGGCCGCCAAGCCGAAGCCCAAAGAAGCCCCCTCCATGAGCGTCCTGATCGAGAACAAGCGCCTTGTCGGACTTGTTGAACTCGCAGTCGTTTCAAAGGGCGAGGTCTATACGGTCGCCACCAACCTCGCGAGCGGCAAGAACACCAATGGCAAGATCCCCAACAAGGCGGGTTGTGTCGTTGATGTCGATGGCATGTTTGAAGATGGCACCACCGTTGAGGTGGCCAAGGTCAATCTGTGCAAGGACAAGCGCATCACCCTCGTGGAGTGATGCGCTCCCGCGTCAGGCATTTGCCTTCATCAGCTTGTAAATGATGGCGTCGGTCAGAGCCTGAAACGACGCATCAATGATATTGGCTGACACTCCCACCGTTGACCAGCGCGCGCCATCCTTGTCACCAAACTCGATGAGCACGCGCG
>CAZLBA010000031.1:8554-25427 GCA_964557555.1 uncultured Beijerinckia sp. | reverse complement strand
TGTTTCGCAGATATCCATCCACTTTTCCCAGCAGGCGAGCACTTTTTGCGTGCCATGCTTGGTGAAGAGTTCAGCGAATTTCTGTTGCCCATAAGAATTGGTCATCACTTGCGCATTCACATCGCCCCAAGTGACATCCGGCGTACGCGTATTGGCGCAGATCATCTCCTTCAGATCATCATTGATCTCGAAATTGCGCTGGATCTTGAGCGGAGGGATGAGCAGCCCCTCCTGAAACAAGTCGGTCGCATCGCCTGCATTGGTGCCCGGCACTTTTCCGCCGAGATCGGGCTTATGAGCAATATTGCCGATGAAGGCGACGAGCTTACCCTCTGAAAACACCGGCGAGATGATCGTCACATCGGTCGCGTGGTTCTGGCAGGCGCGATAGGGATGATTGACGATGAATGCGTCGCCCGGCTCGATTTTGCCTGCAAAGACCCGGCGGATTTCATTCACCTGAGAGGCCAGCGGACCAATATGGAGAGGCTGCGGCACGCCTTGTGCCACCATCCGTCCGCGCCGGTCGAAGATCGCGAAGGTAAAATCCTGACTTTCCTTGATGATCGTCGAATAGCCCGTGCGGAGCATGTTGAGGGTCAGCTCACGGGCGATTTGCAGCGTGGACTGATAAATCACTTCCAGATCAATCGCGTTCAAGGTTCCTCCCCCTTGGTTTTTCGCCGCTTTTGCGGATTCCTATGGGGACAGTTTCCACCACCTCACGCCCCCCGTCCAGCCTCGACCTTGGGCTCGGCAAGCTATGGACTTCGGGCGGGGGGCGGACTACAAAAACTCCCGGCTTAAACGGCTTCGAAAAAAGGCCGATCAAGGGCAGAATGCCCTGACGACAGGGAGAACGGGTGTGAGCGCAGTCGATGGGGGCATGCGGCCGACAGCGGGACTATCGCTGGCCGCTCTGAGCGCGCGTTGGTCGCCTGCGACGCTCTGGCTGCTTCTATGCGCTGTCATCTGCGGCTGGTTTGTATTCGTGCCCGTGGGCGCACTTTTCTACACGGCCTTTACAGAAGATACGGGCTTTGGCCCCGGTCCTTGGTCGCTCGCGAACTTCAAGGAAGCCTATGGCCACTGGAGCATCCTCAAGCTTGTGGCCAATTCGCTGATATTCGCCACGGGCACGGCGGTCGTCACATTCCTCATCGGGGGCGCGGTGGCCTTTGTCGTTGAAAGGACCGATGCTCCGGGCCGTGAGATTTTCCACACGCTAGCGCTCATCTCATTTGCCTTGCCGGGCCTGCTCATTGCAATGGCGTGGACGCTGACACTCTCGCCCAATATCGGCTGGTTCAATCAGCTCTGGAAAGATTTCACCGGCTCCAGCCAACCCCTGCTCAATATCTATTCCATGTCGGGGATGATATGGGCATTGTCCTCGCATTATTTCCCGCTCGCTTACCTGTTGCTGGGTCCGGCCTTGCGTATGCTCGATGTGCGCATGGAAGAGGCGGCGACCATGTCGGGTGCCCGCACATCGCAAACGCTGTTTCGCGTCACGCTGCCGATCCTGCGGCCGGCTATTCTCTCGACCTTCCTGCTCCTTTTCGTACGAGGCATCGAATCCTTCGAAGTGCCACGCCTGATCGGCAATCCCGCGCGTATTCATGTTTTCACAACCGAAGTGCATCGCGCGACGAGCCAATCAACTCCGGAATTTGGCGTTGCCAGCGCCTTGAGCATGTCGCTTCTCGTGATCTGCATCATCGCGGTCTATTTCTATCGCCGCGCAACGCGCAACGCTGAGGCTTTCGCCACCATCACGGGCAAGGGCTATAAGCCTGTGCCGCTGGCCTTGGGCAAATGGCGTTGGCCTGTCACCATTGGCATGTCGCTGATGTTCGTACTTGCGCTGGGCCTGCCGCTCCTCACTCTGGTATGGCAGAGCTTCTTCCGCAATCTGGCAACACCCTTCATGGTGCCAAGCTCGCCCTTCACCCTCTCGAATTATGACTTTGTTCTGCATTATCCGATTTTTCTGGAGGCTGTGCATACGAGTTTGCGCCTCGGCGTGATGGCAGCAACCGCGACAGTGCTCATCACCTTCATTACCGCCTGGGTGGTGCAACGGGGTGGCTCCCGCTATGGCTGGGTTCTTGATGCAGTGGCCTTCAGCCCGATCGCCATTCCCAGCGTGATTGTCGGTGCCTCTGTTCTCTTTGCCTATCTGATCCTGCCGATCCCGGTCTATAATACGATCTGGATTTTGCTGATCGCCTATATCACGCTCTACATGCCGTTCGGGATGCGCTTTGCCACCAGCGGCATCACACAAATCCACAAGGAGCTCGAAGAAGCTGCCGCAGTATCCGGCGCTGGCACATTGCAGATGTTCTGGCGGGTCCTCCTGCCGCTGCTTGTCCCCGTCATTATGGCGGCTTGGCTCTATATTTTCGTTCTTGCCGTACGTGAACTCTCAGCTTCGGTCTTTCTGGTTGGACCGGGCACTCATGTATTGGGCACAATCAGCCTGACCATGTGGGAAGAAGGCGGAAGCTATGGCGCCGTTTGTGCTCTTGGCGTCATTCAAATTCTGCCGTTGATCGTCATCGTGACCGTATTACGCGTTCTGGAGAAACGCATCAGTGCGCGCTTCCGCGGCGATGGCGGATCCGGTTTGACTTGAGGGAAGGGTCGCGCGCTGGCGCGAAGGTATAGGAGGTTATGATGGATGAAGTGCGCGTCACCGGCCTGCGTGGGGTCGAACTGAATGTTTTCGACTTGAATGAAAGCGCGGAATTTTATCGCAAGGCCTGGGGCCTTGAAGAAGTTGCTCGTGATGGCAGCACCATGTATCTGCGCGCCTCCGGCACGGAACATCACATCCTGACGCTGCATGAAGCCAAGCGCGCCTCCCTGAACTCCATCAACTTCGCCGTTCAGGACCGCCGCATCGCTGATGCCCTTTTCGAAAAGGCCAAGGGCCTTGGTTGCGCGATCATCAAAGCCCCTGCCGAGCTGGCGGCCATTGCAGGTGGAGGATATGGCTTCTCGATCAAGACGCCTGAAGGTCAGGTACTCAATATCTCCTCCGGTGTGGCCCGGCATGAGCTGACGCGCGGTGATCGCTCGAAGCCGTGGAAATTGTCGCATGTCGTTCTCAATGTCGAGGACATCGACAAACAGAACAGCTTTTTCTGCGACACGCTGGGCTTCCGCCTCTCCGACTCAACCGAGCGCATGGACTTCGTGCGGTGCAGCTCGGATCATCACTCGATTGCTCTTGCGCGTGGCCACGGCGCGGGCCTCAACCACATGGCCTATGAAGTTCCCAATTTCGATGGACTGATGCGCGGCGCTGGGCGCATGAAGGAGAAGGGCTATAGCATCGAATGGGGCGTCGGGCGTCACGGCCCCGGCGACAATATCTTCTCCTATTTCATCGAGCCTAATGGCTTCGTGACCGAATACACAACTGAAGTCGAGCAGATAGACGAAGCCGATCATCTCCCCGGCACCCCCGAATATTGGGCCAAGAAGATGCCGCAGCCTGATCGCTGGGGCTTGGCCGTTCCCTCCCAGCTTTTGCGTCAGGCCATGTCTGGCAAGCTGATCGAGGAACGCGCGCAGCGTTGCGAAGACATTATCTCGCGCAAAATGGCGAGCTGACCAGTGGCGGGGAATGAGAGCGCCGCGCGCACGCATCTGGGCAAAGAATTGTGGGTGATTTTTTCAGACCCCACGGAAAAAGCCGGAGATCGTCGCGCGGTCTATCCGCAGCACATCGCGCATCAATATGATCTCGAAGCGCGTGGCATTCTCTTTGCGGCTGGCCCTTTTCTGGATGAAACCGGCAAGCCCAGAGGCCCCGGCATGATCATCATCCGCGCAAAGGACGAAGCTGAGGCCCGCGCCATTGCAGATAGCGATCCTTTCCATGTGCAAGGTTATCGAACCTATCGGCTGGAACGCTGGCGGCTCAATGAGGGCACATTCGGCTTGCGCGTCAACTATTCCAACGGAACCTATCAGATCGACTAGGAGCAAGAGATGAAGTTTTGCAGATTTGACGATGAGCGCTACGGCGTCGTCTTGGGTGACAAGGTGCACGACATTACCGCTGTCGTGGAGAAAGTGCTTGCTGGCAAAAAAGCCCCGCGCTGGGGCGACCCTATGATCACCCATCTCGATGAGGTGCGCAAAGCAGTTGGGGATGCCGCGCAATATCCGTCAAAGCCGCTGAAATCCGTTACGCTGCTAAGCCCGACAGCGCGCCCATCAAAACTCATTGCAGCGCCCACCAATTATCACGCGCATGTCGCTGAGATGGAAGCGCGCCGCCCTGGCCAGCCCAAGGGCAAGGGAATTGCAGAAAGCGGCCTCTTCCTCAAGGCCAACTCCGCCATGGTGGGTTGTGGTGAAGGCGTCCATCTGCGCTTCCTTGATCGACTGACCGAGCATGAACTCGAATTCATGATCGTCATCGGCAAAGAATGTTCGCAGGTCACCGAAGCAGAAGCGCTCGATTATGTGGCAGGCTATTGCCTCAGCCTCGACATGACGGTGCGCGGTGGAGAAGAACGCTCTATCCGCAAGTCAATCGACTCTTATGCAGTGATTGGCCCATGGCTGGCGACAAAGGATGAGATCAAGGATCCAAACAATATCGCGTTCAAGCTCTTCGTGAATGGCGAGATGCGCCACAATGCGCATACGAGCGATCTTATCTTCAATTGCCAGAAGCTGATCTCTCTCGCTTCTGAATTCTACACGCTCTATCCCGGTGATGTGATTTTCACGGGCGCGCCTGCCGGCGTTGGGCCTGTAAAGCCGGGTGATGTGATGATTGGGGAATGTGATGTGCTTGGTCCGCTTGAGGTCAAGTGCTACGCTTATAAAAATCCGCGCCACGCTTGATCGCAGGGCCATCAAAAAGACAAACCCGCCCTCCCAAGAGGGCGGGTTTTTCATGTGCCAAAACCTAACGCTTTCAGGCCATCACATTGGTCAATTCGCCCAAATGTTCGATACGGATTTTCACCACATCGCCTTTCTTCAAAAACTCACCACGACCAGCGCCCACACCAGCCGGCGTGCCCGTCAAGATCACATCCCCCGGACGCAGTGCGAAGTTACGTGACAGGTCAGCAATCTGTTCATTGATGTTGAAGATCATCTGTCCAGAATTGGAATTTTGCTTTTGAACCCCATTCACATCAAGTTCGATCTTTAGATTATGTGGATCAGGAATGTCGCGCGCGAGCACGATGGTGGGACCCAGCGGACAAGACCCGTCCCAGTTCTTGTGCGCGATCCAGTCATTCTTGAAAGAGGAAGTATCAGGCATCCCTTCACGACGACCGAGATCGCGCGCGGAAAGATCATTGGCAATCGTGTAGCCCAGCACAAACTTCAGCGCGTCGGCTTCTGAGACATTATAAGCATATTTGCCAATCACGACGGCAAGTTCCGCTTCCCAGTCGATCTTCTTCGAGCGCGGCTGCATGATCACGGTCGTATTGTGGCCGACAAGGCAATGCATGGTTTTGAGGAAGTGCCAGGAGCGCAGCCCAAGCGTATGGGGATCTGGCGGCGCAGGCTGGTTTGAGCGTGCCGCCATTTCGGCAGCGTGGTCGGCATAATTGGCGCCCGCACAAAAAATCCCGCCGGGATTGGTGATGGGCGCCATCCATTCAACGCCAGTGACCGGAATGCCGCTCTCCTTGGCTTTGCCTACGAGAGCATCGAGCCGCGGCAGGTTTGCCTCCCAATGATTGATGAGATTGAGCATGGAGGCGTCATCCGCCTTCCCGGTGGCGGCTGCAATGTCCAGCACCTTGTCACCCACGACCATGGCCGCACGGGGACCGGAAGCCGTCTTGATCGTCGCCAAAGAAAAAGTCATGTGGTTTGTCTCCCCCTCCAAATCACGGGCCTGTGACCCTTTTCGAACGGGACCATAGCCTTGCAGGGCTCAACCGTCAGCCAAAAAGTGCTGGTCACGCGGCTGCGGTTGCATCAGGGCGCATCCTCTGGCATCGGAAGGCCCATGACCGAGAGCTCCCCCACCCCTGCCCGCAAAATTTCCTTCGTTTCGCTTGGCTGCCCCAAGGCGCTGGTCGATTCCGAGCGCATCATCACGCGCCTTCGGGCCGAAGGTTATGAATTGACCCGCACCCATGCGGGGGCAGATGCCGTCGTGGTCAATACATGCGGCTTTCTAGATTCAGCCAAAGCGGAATCGCTGGCTGCCATCGGGGCCGCGCTCAACGAAAATGGCAAGGTGATCGTCACTGGCTGCATGGGTGCTGAGCCTGAGCAGATTACACAGGCCTATCCGGGCGTGCTCGCAATCAGTGGACCGCAAGCCTATGAAAGCGTGATGGAGGCTGTCCATCAGGCAGCGCCACCCGCTCATGATCCCTTCCTTGATCTCGTGCCTGAGCAAGGCGTGAAACTCACGCCACGACACTATGCCTATCTGAAGATCTCTGAGGGCTGCAACAACACCTGCAGCTTCTGCATCATCCCCTCGCTGCGTGGCAAACTGGTCTCGCGTCCAGCAGGTGATGTGCTGCGCGAAGCAGAGAAGCTCGTGAAGGCGGGCGTCAAGGAATTGCTCGTCATCTCGCAAGACACGTCTGCTTACGGCATTGATCTGCGCTATGCTGAAAGCCCATTTATGGATCGCAGCGTGCGTGCGAAGTTTCTTGATCTCACGCGCGAGCTTGCAGATCTCGGTGCCTGGGTGCGGCTGCATTATGTCTATCCCTATCCGCATGTGGATGAGGTGGTGGAGTTGATGGCCGAGAGCGGCGCGCGCGGAAACTTGCTGCCTTATCTCGATATTCCTTTCCAGCATGCATCGCCGTCGGTACTCAAAGCGATGAAGCGGCCGGGCAATCAGGAAAAGACCCTTGAGCGCGTGAAGGCTTGGCGACAAATCTGCCCCGACCTTACTCTGCGTTCCACCTTCATTGTCGGCTTCCCCGGCGAAACAGAAGATGATTTCGAAATGCTGCTCGACTGGATTGGCGAGGCACGTCTCGATCGCGTTGGCGCTTTCAAATATGAGCCGGTCAAGGGCGCTGCCGCCAATGATCTTGGACTCCAGATTGTGCCCGACGAAGTCAAGCAACGCCGCTACAAGCGCTTTATGGAAAAGCAGCAGGCCATCAGCGCACAAATTCTAAAGAACAAGGTGGGCAAGCGATTGCAGGTGATCATCGACAGTGTCGAGGGATTGACCGCCAAAGGCCGCAGCCGATCGGACGCACCTGAGATCGACGGCAATGTATTCGTCTCCTCTCGTCGCCCTTTGCGTGTGGGCGACATCGTCACCGTCAAGATCGACCAGGCGAGTGCCTATGATCTGCATGGGACAGCGGTGTAAGCGAGCCGGCTGCATTTTCGGGAGACGCAGATAGATTGAAGCGTCACCGCGCGTCCGACACATGCACAGCGTAATCAGCCACAGGCCGCAAAAAGAGGCACCGCGAGGGTGCCTCTATTGTCAAGGATGCCAGCAGACCATTTGCCCGCTTACCGGCACATTGCACGAGGTGATGAAGGGCTCACGGGATCAGAACTGCAGCGCCCGTTGTCTGACGGCTTTCAAGTGCCTCATGCGCCTTGGCCACATCTTCCAGTTTCCACCGGCTATGGATCGGGATCTTCACGGTGCCATTTTTCACCACCTTGAAGAGATCCTTGGCCATGGCATCAAGATCTTCTCGTTTGGCGATGTAGTGGAAAAGCGTTGGCCTTGTGGCGAAAAGCGAACCCTTTTGCTGCAACAGGCCGATATTGAATGCATCAATCTGGCCGGATGAAGAACCAAAGGACACGAAAGTGCCCATAGGCTTCAGGCAATCGAGAGAGCCGGGGAAAGTGGCCTTGCCAACGCCGTCATAAACCACATCGCATTTCTTGCCCTTGGTGATCTCGGCAATACGTTCGACGAAATTTTCGCTGTTGTAATAGATGATGTGTTTGGCGCCTGCTTTTTTGGCCAATGCGCCTTTTTCTTCTGAGCCTACGGTGCCGATGACCGTCGCTCCCAGCGCCTTTGCCCATTGGCACAAGATGAGACCGACACCGCCAGCAGCCGCGTGGACAAGCACCACGTCGCCCTTCTTCACCTTATAGGTCCGACGCAGCAGGTATTGCGCAGTGAGGCCCTTCAGCATCATCGCTGCACCTGTCTCGTAACTGATCTCCTTTGGCAGTTTGACGATGTAGCGCGCGTCTATGTTCCGCTCCTCAGCATAGCTGCCGGGAATAGCTGCATAAGCGACACGGTCGCCAACCTTGAAACCCTTGACGCCCTTGCCAACGGCCGTGATCTGACCCGCACCTTCATTGCCCGGCGTAAAGGGAAGAGGTGCCGGATACATGCCTTTTCGAAAATAGATCTCGATGAAGTTGAGACCGATCGCATGATGACGGACACGAACCTCGCCCTTGGCCGGTGCTGGTAATTCGATATCCTCAAGCTGAAGAACATCCGGCCCGCCGGTCTGATGAATACGGATAGCTTTGGTCATGAAAGATCCCCTCACCGTGAATACTTAAGCTTGGCGCAGATTAAATCATCCAAGCTCTGACGCAATGGGTGCTTGCACTGGGCTACCTCTTTCGCGCAATCTTGGACCAATGAGTGCAAGCCCCCCGATCCCACCAACCGATCTATTCACGCCAAAGCTGCTGAGCGTGTGGCGCGAAGGCTATGGGGTGAAGCAATTCAAAAATGATGCGCTGGCCGGCCTTACCGTTGCGATTGTCGCGCTGCCGCTTTCAATGGCCATTGCGATTGGCTCAGGCGCCAAGCCCGAAAACGGGCTTTACACGGCCATCATCGGCGGGTTCCTGATCTCGGCCCTTGGTGGCAGCCGCTTTCAGATTGGCGGCCCTGCGGGCGCTTTCATCGTCCTTGTCGCAACGACCATTGAACGTTTTGGGCTCTCAGGTCTTTTGCTCGCCACCATGATGGCTGGCGCCTTGATGGTCGTGGCGGGCTATCTGCGATTGGGAACTTTCATCAAATATATCCCCCACCCTGTGACGGTCGGTTTTACCGCCGGGATCGGCGTCATCATTTTGGCGGGAGAGATCAAGGACCTCTTCGGCTTGCGGCTCGATCACGAGCCGGGGCCCTTGCTGGAGAAGCTCCCGGCTTTGTGGCACGCAATGCCTTCGCTCAGCATGTGGTCGATTGTGTTGAGCCTCTTGTGCATGGCCATTATCCTCGGCGCAAAGCGGGTGAACCCACGCTTTCCCGGCCTATTGATTGCCGTTGCTTTCGGAGCAGTGCTGACATACGCCTTCAACCTTCCTGTCGAGACCATTGGCAGCAAATTCGGTGGTGTGCCACAAAGCCTGCCGCTCCCCAGCTTTCCTGATTTTCCGCTCTCACGCATTGGCGAGCTGGTGCCAAGTGCCATTGCGATTGCCTTGCTTGGCAGCATTGAATCGCTTCTCTCCGCCGTGGTTGCTGATGGCATGAGCGGGCGGCGGCATCGCTCCAATGCGGAACTTGTGGCGCAGGGCTATGCGAATATCGCCAGTGCATTATTCGGCGGCATTTGCGCTACAGGCACGATCGCTCGGACCGCAACCAATATTCGCGCCCACGCGCATGGCCCGATTGCCGGCATGTTACATGCTGTTTTTCTGCTCACCTTTATGCTCGTGGCAGCGCCGCTTGCCTCTTACATCCCGCTTGCAGCGCTCGCAGCGGTGCTGGCAACTGTTGCATGGAATATGGTGGAACGAGACCATATCACTGCTATCTTCCGGCATGACAGAGGCGAAGCAGCCGTGCTGGCTGCAACCTTCCTCCTCACCATTTTTCGTGATGTGACAGAAGCAATTGCCGTCGGGGTCACGCTGGGTGCCATTCTGTTCATGCATCGCATGGCGCAAATGGTTGAAGTGTCATCCCACCACCCGCTGATCGAAGGCGATGTGGGTGGCGACGGTCAGCTGATTGATCAGGACCGCTCCGGATTTCTGGCATGGCGCGTCAACGGGCCATTCTTCTTCGGCGCGGCCTCCACAGTTGCCAATGTGCTCGAAAATATCGGGGAGCGTCCGCGTATCTTCGCGCTCGATCTTTCCGGTGTTCCGCTTACTGACGGTACGGGCGCGCAGGCGCTCATCGGCTTTGTGGAGAAATGCGCCCGCCACAATACGCGGGTGGCTCTGGTGGGCACGCAGCCGCGGGTGCGCGAGACCCTCGAAGCCTGCGGGCTCAAAGAGCCCACCATTGATTATGTCTCAAGTCTGGGGGAAGCGCGTCAGCTTGACCCTATGGCCGAGCGGCAAGCCGTGCCATAAATAGGTCCCATGACACAGCGTTCGGACATTCTTGTTGCAGGGGCTGGCGCGGCGGGCCTGACAACCGCCATTGCCCTGGCCCAGACCGGCTTCTCGGTGACAGTCGTTGGCGGGCTCGACACCCGCCGGACGGGGCGGACGGTGGCCCTGTTTGAGGCTTCCCTGCGGCTCTACCGGGCGCTCGGCCTGTGGGACCAGCTGGCCCCCATCGCGCAACCCCTCCGGCGTATCCGGCTCGTTGACGACACAAACAACATTTTCCGCCTGCCGCCGGTGGAGCTGGAAGCAGCCGAGATTGGCCTGTCTGCTTTTGGCGCGAATATCGAGAATGCAGCACTTGTCGAGGCGCTGGCCGCCATTGCGCGGGTGACGCCGGGCGTAACGCTCGTCGAGGGGCAGATTGCCTCCTACGCCCCCGCAATGGATGCCATCGAGGCGAACATGGCGGATGGAGAACGCTATATCGGCTCACTTCTGGTTGGTGCTGATGGCCGCAATTCGCTGGTCCGCAAATTCAGCCTCGTCGGCACACGGCAATGGTCCTATCCCCAGGCAGCCCTGACGGCGATCTTGACGCATGAAAGGCCGCATCGGGCGACATCGACCGAGTTCCATACCCGTATCGGCCCCTGCACTCTGGTGCCCATGGGCAAGCGCGAGGGCGCAGCCCATCGCTCCAGCCTCGTCTGGCTGATGAGCCCGGAGGACGCGCAGCGGCGCATGGCCATGAACGATACCGAGCTTGCTGCCGAAGTTGAACGGCAGGTGCATTCCCTGCATGGCCACATGAGCATGGAAGGGCCGCGCGGCAGCTTCCCCATGGCGGGGCTGACCTGCGACAGTCTTGTCTCCGAGCGGGTTGCTCTGGTGGCCGATGCAGGGCATTTTTATCCGCCCATCGGCGCGCAAGGCCTCAATCTTGGCCTGCGAGATGTGGCGCAACTCGTCGAGTCTCTTGAAGACCATGGGCGCTTCGATCCCGGCGCGCCCGAAGCCTTGCGCCATTACGACAAGCGGCGCCGCGGCGATGTCATGACCCGCAGCATCGCCGTCGATCTGATGAACCGTTCGCTTCTCATCCATCACCTGCCGGTGGATTTCATCCGAAGCGCTGGCCTTGCGGCTATGGCCACGATCGGTCCTCTGCGCCGAGCCTTGATGAAAGAAGGCGTCGCACCAGCCGGTCGTTTGGCCCGTCTCATGCGCCAGCCTGCGCCAGTCGAGGCTTGACCTTCTAACCGGGGCTGATAGCACACTCACCCCGGCCGGACCGGGATGGGCAACGGTTGGATGAACGAAATTTCACTCAAATTCCGGATCGAATATGCGGTCCTGCGGTTGGTCGCCTTTCTGTTCGGCTGCTTGAGCCTTGAGCAGGCATCGACCGTCTCCGGCAAGCTCTGGCGCTGGGTCGCGCCACATCTCAAGCGCCATGCCAGGGCACTCAACCATCTGAGCGCTGCTTTTCCCGAAAAGAGCGCGCAAGAGATCGACATCATCGCCCGCGACATGTGGGAATGTTTGGGTCGCACCTTTGCTGAATCTCTTCGGCTCGATGAAATGTATGCGCAAAAACGTCTCGACTCTTCAGCCATTGTGCCACTGATCGCCCCCTATATGGCGCAGGGCAAAGGCATGGTTATCTGCGGCGCGCATCAAGGCAATTGGGAAATCGGCACGATGGGCCTGATACAGGAGGGCGTGTCGCCCGTCGGGCTATATCAAAGCGTCAAGAACCCGCTGGTTGATGCTTATGTCCACGGCCTGCGCTCGCCCTTTTATCCCGGCGGCTTGCTGGCCAAAGCACCTGACACTGCGATGAAGCTGATGCGTCAGATCAAGCGTGGTGGAACCTTGGCGATGCTGGGTGACCTACGAGACCGCGTTGGTATTTCTGCGACCTTCTTTGGTCGGAGCGCCAATTCAACCCCCTTCCCTGCCATGCTTGCACGCCATCTCGATGTGCCGCTCTTTGTCGCCCAGATCGTGCGCCATCCTGATGTGCGCTTCACGCTCACGATGCATGAAATCGAAGTGCCGCGCACAGATGACAAAAATGCTGACATTGCAGTTGCAACGCAGCGTTTGCAGGACGCCTATGAGGCATCCATCCGCAGACATCCTGAACAATGGATGTGGGCGCATCAACGCTGGAACTGAGGAGCAAGACCTTGCGCATTGCCACCTGGAACGTGAACTCGGTTCGCCAGCGCGTTGATCATCTTCTCAGCTATCTCAAAGAGGCCGAGCCTGATGTGCTGTGTCTGCAAGAGCTGAAATGTATGGATGATGCATTCCCGCGGCTGGAAGTTGAGGCAGCAGGCTACAATGTCGCCACGCATGGGCAGAAGACCTTCAACGGCGTCGCCATTCTCTCGAAGCGGCCGATGGAAGTGACGCGCGGCTTGCCGGGCGATGATGCGGATGAACATGCGCGCTATATCGAAGCCGTTATTCAGGATGGGGAGCGCATTGTGCGCGTGGCCTCGATCTATTTGCCGAATGGCAACCCGCCTCTAACTGACAAATATTCCTACAAGCTTGCATGGATGGATCGGTTGATTGCTCATGCACGCGGCTTGCTGAAACTTGAAGAGCCGCTGGTTCTGGCAGGTGACTACAATGTCATTCCCGAAGCGCGAGACGTCGCAGACCCGCAAGCCTGGGAAGGGGATGCACTCTTTCTTCCAGCCACACGGGAACGTTTCCGCGAATTGATACATCTGGGACTGACCGACGCCGTGCGCGCCTGTACCGATGAAGCCGGTCTCTACACATTTTGGGATTACCAAGCCGGCGCATGGCAACGCAACAAAGGCATCCGCATTGATCATTTGCTGCTGTCACCTGAAGCAGCGGACCGATTGCAGGGTTTCGCAATCGACAAACATATGCGGGCGCTCGAAAAGCCATCGGATCATGTGCCAGTACGGATAGATCTCCGCTGATGTCCTGAAATGACACACATGAATTAATGACATCGGAGCGAGGGCCTTCTCAACGGCCGCGGCTGAAGTGGCCCTGGTGTGCAGGCACGTCATCCATGCCCCTATTTAGTGTAGAACATAGTCGCAACTTCATCAGAAATCTGATTCGTGCACGATCTGTTTGTGCTTTGCTCTAATTGTTAACGAAGCGGATCTCTTCGGCCTCTCAAGAGTGCAGCTGCTTCTCCCAACGAGAGAGGCTGTCAGTGAAGCTGACTGATGAGTAGATCGGGTCTTTGTCTTGAAAGGCGCCAACGCCGCATCCAAGGACACCTTCTCCTTATCGGAGAAGCAAGACGTGATCAGCGACGGCCCTTCATATGCCGTTCAAGATAGACCAACGCCGCCTGGCGATCTGTGTCTGAGGCCTTGGTCATGGCTTCATCGTAGAGTTCAATGACCCAGCGGTCTTTCTTCTGATCGGTTGCCGCTTCCCGTGCCATGGTCAAATACATGAGGCCGAGGGCTCGCTGGCGCTGCACGCCATCAATACCATTGAAATAAAGCCGACCCAAAACCGCCTGCGACTCCATATGCTGCTTGTCGGCAGCCAGCCGCAGCCAACGCGCACCGCGACGCACATCCTTCTCGATACCAGCGCCGTCCAGATACATCAGGCCGAGATTATATTGCGCATGGACATCGCCAAATTCAGTGGCGGCATAGTTGAACATTTCGAAGGCGCGATGCAGGTCCCGCTGAATGCCAGCCTGCGGACGACCGGTCAGGGCATAAGCCCCCACGGCAACGAGCGCACTGGCCACCACACCGCGCTCGCGCGGGTTATGATTGCTCTCGTCATAGCTTTGGATGATCTGCTGGAAATAGTGATAGGCCTTGCCGTCATCATGGGGGACACCATCGCCAGCCGCATACATGCTGCCAAGCTTCCAGCGTGCGAGAGCCTCGCCCCCCTCAGCCGCGTAACGCAAGGCATCCATGGACTGAGCCTGCCCGCCTGAGCGATAGGTCTCGATATAGATGGAAAGGGCCTGGCGCGCATCCTTGAAAACGATGACCGGTGCCTTGTCGGGCGACTTCACATCGTCAAGCGCAAGCGCACTGTTCGCGCCGAGCGACAGGACGAAGACCAATGATAGCCGCCGACCGAGACCCATGATTGCGGACCGCCCCCGGACGCCCTGCGCCCTCTCGACTGACAGCCCTTGCCACCACGGCAACCGCTTCAGCCAACCCCCTCACGAAGCGCGGAGTTTATGGCTGAATCTTGGCGCTGTCCGCTGAGCAATGTGGCCGAACAACAAAGTCTTTTCGATGTTGCTGCAAAGCCACAATAGCTCAGATCTGGCTATGGTTAACCCGGACGGGTTAACGCGAGGTGAGTCAGCCCTTCAAACGATCCAAAGCGGCCTTCATCTTTTCAATTCGGGCCAGCGCCTCGACCCTCCGTTCACGGTTTTCTTCGACCACCTCTTCCGGCGCCTTGCGGACAAACTCAGCATTGCCGAGCTTGGCATCGACCTTTTTGACTTCGGCTTCTTCCTTGCCAATTTCCTTGGTCAGACGCACCACCTCAGCGCTGATATCAATCACCCCTTCGAGCGGCAGCGCAACGACCGTGCCGCGCACGATCATTTGGGCGGAGCTACCGGGAGCTACCGGGGCAACAGAAATCGAGGACAGGCGCGCCAGGCGGCGGATGATCTCGTCCCAAGCCTTTGCGCGCGTGGCGACCTCATCAGAAGCAGCCACCAAAACCAGCGGGATCTGCGCTGCCGCAGGCACATTCATCTCGCTGCGCACAGAACGGACCTCAGACACAAGATCAACGATCCAGCCGATCTCAGCCTCGGCATTGGCATCCTCAAGGCCAGCAAGATCGGGCCAAGGAGCAAGCGCCAGCAAGCTTTCCCGCGCCGGTCCTTCAGCACCCTTGATGGCCCATAGCTCTTCGGTGAGGAAGGGCATGAAGGGATGGAGGAGCTTGGTGATCTCATCAATCACGAAGGCCGCCGTGGCACGCGTCTCATCCTTGGACGCGCCATCAGCGCCCTGCAGAACCGGCTTGGCGAGTTCAAGATACCAGTCGCAGAAAATGTTCCAGACGAAGCGATAGGCCGCATTGGCCGCATCATTGAAGCGATAGGCCTCAAGCGCACCCGTGACCTCGGACACGGCGCGGGCCGTTTCACCAATCACCCAGCGATTCAAAGTCTCGCCCACGGATTTCGGATCAAAGCCCGCTTTGCGGGTGCATCCATTCATCTCCGCGAACCGGGCGGCGTTCCAGAGCTTGGTTGCGAAATTGCGATAGCCTTCGACCCGGCTCGTGGCGAGCTTGATGTCGCGGCCCTGAGCGGCCATGGCAGCCAGCGTGAAGCGCAGGGCATCCGCGCCATATTGGTCGATAAGGTTCAAGGGGTCGATGACATTGCCCTTGGATTTCGACATCTTCGCGCCCTTCTCATCGCGGACGAGGGCGTGGATATAGACATCGCGGAAAGGGATCTCCTTCATGAAATGGAGACCCATCATCATCATGCGGGCAACCCAGAAGAAGATGATATCAAAACCCGTGACGAGCACACTTGTGGGATAGAAGCGCTGCACCTCTGCCGTTTCATCCGGCCAACCCAAGGTTGAGAAAGGCCAAAGTGCCGATGAGAACCAAGTATCGAGCACATCCTCATCGCGGGTAAGCAAGGCGGCTGACTTCTCAGGATCATCGGCAATGCGGGCCGCTTCAAGATCGTCATAGATCTCGCGGGTGACGGCATCGGCGAGCGCCTGCGCGATGGCCTCTTCCTCCGTCTCAGCAACATAGACGCCGCCCCAGGCGGAGTACCAAGCGGGGATCTGATGACCCCACCAGAGCTGACGCGAAATGCACCAAGGTTGAATGTTTTCAAGCCATTCGAAGTAAGTCTTCTCCCAATTTCTTGGGATGAATGTGGTCTCGCCATCGCGCACGGCAGCCAGAGCCGGCTGCGCCAGGGTCTTGGCATCCACATACCACTGATCCGTCAGCCAGGGCTCGATCACGACACCGGAGCGGTCGCCATGCGGGACCGTGTGGGTATAGGGCTCAATTTTCGGACAGAAGCCCAGCGCTTCCATGCGCTCAACGATCTTCTTGCGCGCCGCCGACCGATCGAGACCATCCATCTCCAGCGTTTCAGCGAGTTCAGCGCTCTCTGGCAGACCTTCGAGGAAAGACGGGTTTTCCTTGAGCAGAAGGCGAGCTTCAGCGTCCAAAATGTTGATCGCGGTGACGCCCTTGTCGAGATGGCGGCGGCCAACTTCGAAGTCGTTGAAGTCATGGGCCGGGGTGATCTTCACCGCGCCGGTGCCCTTTTCGGGGTCCGCGTAATCATCGCCCACAATCGGGATGCGACGGCCGACCAGTGGCAGGATGATGTGCTTGCCGATCAGATGCTTCAGGCGCTCATTTTCGGGATGGACTGCAACCGCCGTATCACCCAGCATGGTTTCGGGCCGGGTGGTTGCAACCGTGATGAAGGTGTCTGGATTTTCTGGACTATATTCAACACCTTCCAGCGGGTAGTTAAAGTGCCATAGATGGCCCTTCACCTCGACCTGCTGGACTTCGAGATCAGAGATCGCGGTCAGCA
>CAZLBA010000031.1:671-8544 GCA_964557555.1 uncultured Beijerinckia sp. | reverse complement strand
CGCCGATTCAAAATGCGGATCCCAATTCACAAGGCGCTTGTCCTTGTAGATCAGGCCATCGCGATAGAGCTGGACGAAGACCTTGATGACGGCACGGGACAGGCCCTCATCCATGGTGAAGCGCTCGCGGCTCCAGTCACAGGAGGCACCGAGGCGCTTCAGCTGATTGACGATGGTGCCGCCGCTCTCGGCCTTCCAGGACCAGACCCGTTCCAGAAACTTCTCGCGGCCCATGTCGCGGCGACCGGGCTCCTTGCGCTCCATGAGCTGACGCTCGACCACCATCTGCGTGGCGATGCCCGCATGGTCGGTGCCGGGCTGCCAGAGCACATCCTTGCCGCGCATCCGCTCGAAACGGCAAAGGATGTCCTGCAGCGTGTTATTCAGGGCATGGCCCATATGGAGCGAGCCCGTCACATTGGGCGGCGGAATGACGATGCTATAAGGCGCCGCCTGAGGACGGCGACCTGCGCGGAAGGCCTGCGCCTCTTCCCATGCCTGAGCGATGCGGCCTTCAACGGCGGCAGGGTCGAATGTCTTTTCCATCATGGCGGCACGAATCCATAGGCTGAAGCGCGCGGGAGTGATTGGCGGGTTACAAAGCCTCTGCGCCCGCGCCTGTCAATGATCGGTAAAAGCTGAAACAAAAAAGGCGGCGCATTAGCACCGCCTTGAAGCCTTGCGAATGGACGCGATCACCGACGTCCGCGCGCGACGCGCTCGATTTCCTGACGAACGAGGCGCTCGACAATGCCAGGCAAATTGTCATCCAGCCATTGCTTGAGCATGGGACGCAGCATCTCTTTCACGCTGTCTTCAATGACGCCGCTTTCCTGCAGCATCACCGTCGTGTTCAGCGCTCCGAAGGACGTGGCGAGCTGCGCATCGGTCGAGGGCGACAACAGGCGCGGCGCTTCGGGCACCGGCGCTTGCGGCTGCGGCGCGGGCGCGACGGGCGCAGGCTCATGGGTAGCCGCAGCGAAGTGCGGAACATCCTCCGCCGGGCGGGTCAAAGCATCAAATTCATCGAGCGCCGGTGGGCGTGGAATAGCGGCGCGGGGCGAGCGTGGCATGGGGGCCGTGGACGCGGCAGGCGGCTCATCACGAAAGCCAAACCGCTCCCGGCGCATGACGGGCCGCTGCGAGGCAAGCCCGTCTTGCCGGGCTGGTTCCGGCGGGTTGGCCGGAGCATGAGCGGCTGAGGGCGCAGCCGCTTCTTCAGCGCGGCGCGACAAAGGCAGGATCTGGTCGTCAGCGATGATCTTGCGGATGGAGGCAAGGATCTCCTCCATGGACGGTTCATGGGCTCGCTGTTCCGCACTCGTCTGGGCAGAAGCAGAATAACCAGCGCTCATCGGACCCACTCTCGCTCTCGCGCCACGACCAGCGCAGGATACAGACTCGGGCGGGTTCTTCCACGATTCCCCGCCGCCCTGCCACAATGGACGCGCCAATCAGCCCTCGCAAGAGCCCTGCCCTGCCGGCTTGTGGGAAACTGTCGGAAAGCGACGTTTATTGACCGTCAGGCGTTTTGACGCCGATCCACTTGCCCTTCACCTGATCGAAATGAATAGTGGGGTCATAGGTGGACACCCGAAGGCCAAGGGTTGTTGCGGACAAGCGCCCGGTTGCCGCCAACAATGAATAGGAATTCACCACCTGATCGCGCTGCGCCGTGATGAGATTGGCGCGCGCATTCAAAAGCAACTGCTGGGCGTTCAGCACATCAAGTGTGGTTCGCGTTCCAGCCTTCGCCTCTTCACGCACACCATTCAACGCAATCTCATTGGCGCGGACTTGCGCCTGATAAGACTGGATCACAAGTTTTGTATTCTGAAACGCGCCCCACGCGGCCACGACCGTCGAGCGAATGGTCTCGCGTTGAAGATCGGCCTGCAGGCGAGCCTGAGACAATTGCTCTTTGGCTTGACGCACAGCCGCATAAGTTGCGCCGCCTTCATAGATCGGCACCGAAAGGCTGGCGACCGCCGACAGGATTTCGCTACGCGTATTGGCAGCGCCGCTGCTCACAGGGTCGCGCGCAAAAGAGGCCGAGCCCGTCACACTCAAAGTGGGACGCAGGGCGCCTTCTTGTACGGCAACATTGAGTTGCGCGACATCAATGGCATGAAGCGCGGAGCGGATCTGGGGATGTTCGCGCTGCGATGTTGCGATTGCCTCTTCAAGTGACTTTGGCAACAGCGCCTCGACCGGGCGCGCTGGTTCGAGGTTGCGCGGCTGCTCACCAATCAGCTGGCGATAGACGGCAAGGCTCGTCTGCAATTGCGACCGCGCGGTGAAAGCATTTGCCTGTCCCAATGCCAGAGCCGCCTGTGCCTGTGCGACATCCGTATTGGTGACTTCACCAACCTGAAAACGGTCTTCTGTTTGTTTTAACTGCTGCTGGAGAACTTCGACATTGTTCTGCTGCAAGTTCAACAAAGCAGTGTCACGCAGCACATTCATATAGGCGGCAGCGGCGGCCGACAGGATGTTCTGCTCGCTCAAACGCAGCGTTTCGCGCGCCTGCAGGACACTCGATTCGGCTTGACGTACAGAATTGCCCGTCCGCCCTCCATTATAGAGCGTTTGGGAAACGGAAACGCCTGCGCTGCGCGGGAATGTATCCGTCTCAGTCACGCGCGCGGGTGTTTGGGTCCGCGTGTGTTGAACGCCTGCGCTCGCTGTTCCGGTCACGGTTGGACGGAAGCCCGCAGCCGCGCGCGGAACTCCCTCATCGACCGCGCGAACAGATGCACGCTGCTGATTGAGATCGGGGCTGAAGACATAGGCCTTGGACAAGGCGCCGGACATGCTCTCAGCCCAAGCCATGCTGGAACCTGCGCAAACCAGCGCAAGGACGCTCAGCGAGACTGAGCGAAAGCCAGTGGCAAAGGCAAAGGGGCGACGACCGCCAGACCGCATCATCTTAACCTCTATTGGGCCCCCGGACCCCGGAAAGCAGCCTGAGCGATTAGAAAACCGACCCAGAATCAACGCCATATCAAGATACTACCTCAAGCTGAGCCGCGAATGGTTAACGACCCCGCCGAAACTTGAGGGCAACTGTAACAAGGATTAAAACACTCAAGCCTTCAGAACACAAACTGCGGCTTGACCTCAAAACCCTGCAGCACAGAGGCAGCCGCGTCGAAGAGATAGCTTGCGCTCACTTCATTGCCGATACGGTCAAAACGGGTCGCTTTTCCAGCAAGGCCAACCTGACCGGGGGCGCGCTTCACCACCAGCAACCGACCGCCGGGAGCGAGCTGTGAGCAGAGGTGACCCAGCCCTTCCTCAACCGCACCATTGACCAAAATGACGTCGAACGGCCCCTGCGACTTGGCGCCTTCCTGCAGAGGACCCGTGACGGTGGAAACATTCGTCAGGCCAAGCGCGGCGAAATGAGAGGCCGCCGCCGCAGAAAAGCCCGCCTCGGACTCAAGTGCTACGACATGGCCCGCCAATTTCGCGAGAATGGCGGCAGAATAGCCAGTGGCCCCGCCGACATCGAGAACCTTGGCCTTCTGGTCGAGATCCGCCGATTGAAGCAGGCGCGCGAGAACCATGGGCAGAAGCAGGCCCCGACGGCTCTGCCCTTCACGCAGTTCCAAAGCAGCATCCGAATAAGCAACAGCTGCATCAGCCTGCGCCAAAAACCGCTCGCGAGGGACAGCGAGGAAGGCTTCCAGCACCGGAAGATCAGTCACGTCGAAAGTGCGCAACTGGCAGTCCACCATATTGCGGCGGCGGTCGAGTGAGGTGAGTGATGATTGCTGCATGGCGAGCCTCAGGAAAGCTGACGCTTTATAAGGTTGAGCCCGTGGCCTGTCCATGCCGGACCTGTGGAGGAGGGCCTATGAAATGCCCCTCCCCGCTCCGACTTTTGGGGCAAAGCCTCAGGCCCGCTTCAGGCGCTGATTGCATTGGCTGTAATAGCCCCCGCCCTTGGCCAGCCAGTTCAAACCGCCATTCGCCTGATTAGCCTTGTTGGCCTGAAACTGCTTGGCGCAAGTTTTCCGCCGGGCCTGGGCTGGTTTCAGCGCAGCGAATTCCGCAGCAATGGCGGTCGGAAAGACCGCGCCTGAAGTTTTGGACGGTGCATCCTGCCGGAGCGGATTGGCAGAGCCCGCCGATGCCTGCCTGCCACATTGCACCTTGCGAAACTCACTCCATGATTGGCCATTCAACTTGCCCGCGGCTTTGGCGGACTGGAACTTTGCAGAACATTCCTGCGCATTGAGGGCGAAAGCTGGACCTATCGGGCCCGCATAGGCTGCCAAGATGGTCGCAACGAGAAGATAGATAGATTGGCGCATCAAACACTCCGATCAAAAAACTGTCAGCGAAAGAGATCAACTCAACCCGCTCAACATGCCGCGAGTGAGGTTGACATGCCAGCCCCACCTTCCGATGGTGTCGCCAGAAACAGGGAGGAGTTATGATGTTGCGCCTGTCGCGCCTGATTTTGGCTTTCGGTCTTTTGGGGTCCATGGCCTTGAGCGCCCATGCGGATCCTGTTGCGGATTTCTACCGCGGCAAAACGATGGAAATGGTCGTGCCGACCTCGCCGGGCGGCGACTATGACTTGCGCGCGCGGCTTGTTGCACGCCATATCGGCCGCTTCATTCCCGGTAATCCGAGTGTCACGGTTCGCAATATGCCCGGTGGTTTGGGTGTTGCGGCGGCAAATTACCTCGCGCGTGTTGCACCGCGTGATGGCACAGTGCTCCATGCCATTTTCCAAAACATGCCGGTGCTGCAAGCGATTGGGACAACTGGCGTCGAATTCGATGTGCGGAAATTCGGCTGGATCGGTAACACCACCAATTCCCCCAATGTCATCAATGCGTGGCACACGACCGGAATCAAGACCATTCAGGATGTGATGCAACGCGAACTGGTCGTGGGTGCGCCCGGCGCAGCCTCGACCTCCTATATCTACCCTGCTGCACTGAACCAGCTGGCCGGAACCAAGTTTCGCATCGTGACCGGCTATCCCGGTGGTAATGATGTCAATCTTGCTATGGAGAAGGGTGAAGTTGGCGGGCGTGGCTCCAATAGCTGGGCATCTTGGAAGAGCGGCCATCCGCATTGGCTCGCTGAAGGCAAGGTGATCATCCTTGTGCAGATCGGCTTGCAACGCGCCCCCGATCTCCCCAACGTGCCCTTGATGTCGGAACTCGCCAAGAATGACGAGGACCGCCAAGTCCTGACCTTTATGTCAGCCGATATGGGGATCTCGCGCGCCTTCGTCACCACGCCCGATGTGCCAGCCGACCGCATGGCTGCCTTGCGTCGCGCTTTTGACCAGATGGTGAAGGATCCAGAATTCCTTGCAGAAGCTGGCAAGACAAAAATGGATATCAGCCCCTCCAGCGGTGAAGAGGCGCAAAAAGTCGCAGAAAGCATGCTCAACATGCCTCCGAAGATCATTCAGCGCGCCAAGGTCCTGTTCGAACCGGCCAAATGAGAATAGCGGAGCGCAAGCCACAGCAGCTTGCGCTCCCCTTTCGTTCAGGACAGGCGGCGAACACGTTCAATATTGGCAAGCGATGCCATATGTCCGTAGATGGCGGGCAGGAAGCCATCCTTGCGGAGTTGCAGGAAATCCTCATCGCCCAACCCGGCGAATTTCTCCTCGTCGATGGTGAGGCAGCCATAAAGGGCGAGCGTCTCGCCATTCTCAAACTTCGCGTCGATATTGACCGAACGCAAAAGGTTCAGACGCGCCAGAGTCTTGGCGAAGTTTTCCGTGCGCTTGCTTGATGCGAAATATTCATTCGTCAGTCGAATGAAGTCGAGCAGGATCGGCGATTCCTTGCCCTCTCCATCAAACAGCGCTTCGCCGTCTTGTGAGACAAACTTCTGGTCCACGCAAACAAGAGGATCTGACCCCTCGACCTCACCCAGAATGAACGGGTGCCGACGAAGATAAGCCGGCACATAATCACCACGCCATTTACCATCAGCATCCACACAGGCATTCACACCACTACGCAAGCCGACCAGGAAGCAGGCTGCCGGACCTTCGGCCGTGGGCATGAAAATAATTGGCAGATGCGCTGAGGCCGCAAGAAACTCGTCAACCAGTGCCGGGACCAAATGGGAATCACGATAATTCCCAAAGCGCTCCGGCTTCAGATCAATCTTGGCGTCCTTGTGGGTCTCGCGATTGAGCGGAACAACGTCCCGATAGAACAAAAGCTGATTAGTCATTTTTCACCAATGAGAAAGGGAAAGCGCATGGCTCAAACATGATTTCTGTCGCACGAAAATTGTAACATGGCAATCGAGCCCTGTTCACAAGGTAAATCCGACAGGATTTAGCGCGCAAAAATAACAGCCTGGCGATCCTTTCCTGTTATCGAGAGCGAGCAATCCGATTCAGGATTGGTGCAGACCATGATGTCTGAAAGCCTTGGCTGAACCGACGGCGCGGGTTTTTCACCATCTGTGATCGTGCCGTCCCAAGTGCCGACAGCGCGCGTGTAGAAATTGGATCCACCAATGCGATAGCCAACCTTCAAGCCGCCCAGACCTTCACCCGGCTGATAATCAAGCTGCCATTTCGAGACGAAACCAGCCTTATCCAGCACGCGCAAAACGCCATCAACGAAAGTGCTATTATAATTTTTATCTTGCTGCCCCAAGGTACCCTTGGTGATCAGATAATTGCCGATTGGCGCATCCTTATAAGCATCTGTCGCCAAGCTGCCGCTGAGACGTTCATTATTGTAGGTGCCACGACCATTCGCGAAACGGTAGGTCAGCGCGGGGTTTTCCTCTCCGCCCAAACGTTCAAGCGAGTCAGCTACAACAGTCACATTGCGCCGCTTGATCTCCACCATGCTCTGGGGATCAAGATCAATAATATAGTTTTTATTCTTGGCCTGCTTCTTGTCGAGTCCGAGGGTGCCGATGGTGATAATGGACCTTGTGCCGGCCTGATCACCCTGTCTTGCGGAAGTCTGCAGCGACCCGTGCAGATTGGAACGGAGGAAACCATCTTCCGCACCAGCAACATCATATTGGGAGAGATCAATCTGATCCCCATATTCGAACTGCTTCATCAGTTTGACAGAGATAGAGCGCGGCGTAATGGAGACGCGCCCCTGATTAAAAGTGACATTATAATTGGGATTGGAGGCTGCGATGTCGTTTGTCGCAACAATATCATAGGTGCCGACATCCTTGCCCTTTTCTGCTTTTGTTGAGAGCGTGACTGAAAGGACGTCATCCTTGTAAGTGCTGCCACCAACAATGCGCAATCCATTCAGCGAGACAGTATCGCCATAGATGACGGAAACATCATTCGCCGTCACACTTACATTGCGACGGGTGATCTCGATGAAGCTCGTGGGCGAGACCGTGATCTGATAGTTCTTGTTCCTGGCTTGCGTGAGATCAGAACCCAGCGTGCCAATCTCGACCCGCTCGCGCGTGCCGGCATTGTCACCCTGACGGGCCGCACTCGTCAGCGCGCCATGCAGATTGGCCTTGGTGAAGCCCTCTTCCGCCCCGCTCACCACATAATCATCAAGCGTGATGGCATCGCCATATTGCACCTGCTTCGACAAGGAGACCGTCAGGTTGCGGCGGGTGATGTTGAGCGTGCCCGTGGTGAAGCTGACATTGTAGTTCGGATTGAGCGCATGAAGATCGCCGGATGTGATCTCATAGCGATCAACATCCGAGCCCTTGCGGGCATCCGTCGTCAGGCCAAGCGACAGCTGCTCGCCATTATACATGGTGCCTTTGGTCAAAGTATAACCGCTCTGGTCGAGGGTGATATCATCCCCATAGGTCACAGAACGGTCATTCGCCGTCACACTTACATTGCGACGGGTGATCTCGATGAAGCTCGTGGGCG
>CAZLBA010000031.1:0-571 GCA_964557555.1 uncultured Beijerinckia sp. | reverse complement strand
GCGTGCCCGTGGTGAAGCTGACATTGTAGTTCGGATTGAGCGCATGAAGATCGCCCGATGTGATCGCATAGCGATCAACATCCGAGCCCTTGCGGGCATCCGTCGTCAGCGGTCCGGCTGGTCAGGATCCGTGAAGATTGAGGGCGAATTCTGCAAGGCAGATGTCGTGAAACTACGCACACCTCCCTCAATGACGCTGTCATGATTGCCATTGGCATGGAGCTGGCCAGTCGTCTCGCTATTCCAGAAGACATTGCTGAGACCCATGGCGTTGCCTTCACGTCCGACGACGCCGCCCGCCAAACCATTACCATCGGTAAATATTCCACCCGCCGCAAATGACCGATTGATCAGACCGTCATTGGTCCCCGTATGCGCATCATTCGTCGTTTTGATTTCGACATTGATCCCCGCATTCAAGAGATTGCGGATCGTATCCACAGACAGGAAAGACGTTGCGCCATTCGGCTGATGGCTGGTATTTGTCTGGTCAGACTGGACATTGGTTGTATTGCCAGCCCCAGTCCCCATTCCAAACATTGTTGAACTGAAATTCAGTCCTGAATAGATA
>CAZLBA010000030.1:17778-26352 GCA_964557555.1 uncultured Beijerinckia sp. | reverse complement strand
CAAGGCTCATAAGCCATACATCAGGGAGGACCACTTTTCAGGGGGCAGACCATATGCTCACACCCCTTCAACACCATCAGCGATCTTCACCGGGATTGTGAGATAGCGTACGCCATTTGCTTGTGCGGGAGGGAAGCGGCCGGCGCGAATATTGACCTGAATGGACGGCAATAGCAGGCGCGGTGCAGCGAGGGTTCTGTCGCGCGCTTCTCGCATCGCGACGAAGTCGGCTTCGCTGATGCCCTCGCGCACATGCACATTATGCGCGCGCTGTTCTGCGACCGTGGTTTCCCAAACATAGCTGTCGCGCCCCGGCGCTTTATAGTCGTGGCACATGAACAGCCGCGTTTGCGGTGGCAGGGCCAGCAACCGCTGGATCGAGCGATAAAGCTGATGCGCATCGCCGCCGGGAAAGTCGGCCCGCGCCGTGCCATAGTCGGGCATGAACAGCGTATCGCCAACAAAAACGGCATCATCAATCTTATAAGCGATATCTGCAGGCGTATGGCCAGGCGTATAAAGTACTTCAGCCGTGAGGGAGCCGATCTGGAAGCGCTCGCCATCCGCGAACAGATGATCGAAGTCGCTACCATCCGTTGCCAGATCCGTTGCATTGAAAACCGGACGGAAGATCTTCTGCACATCGCGAATATGTTCACCGATACCGATCTTCGCGCCTGTCTTCGCCTTGATATAGGGCGCACCTGACAGGTGGTCGGCATGAGCATGCGTTTCGAGCGCCCATGTGATCGTCCAGCCAGCTTCCTCTGCAGCCTTCAAGATCGCATTGACTGAGCGCGTATCGACCGCACCGCTATTGTGATCATAGTCAAGAACGGGGTCGATCACCGCTGCCGCGCCAGTGGCGGGGTCAGCAACGAGATAACTCACCGTGTTGGTCGGCTCATCGAAGAAGGCGCGGATCTCTGCCTTGCCTGAATGGCCTGACTTCGTATCTGCCATGATTGGCTCCTCTTCAAACACTGCATATTCGGTCCTTGACATTTATATTATATTTTTCTAATTTAGCAACATCTAAATTATACCACCAGCAGCCGGCCTTGCCGGAATGCTTCTAGAATGGAGCGCATCGCATGTCCCTCAAGACCATCTCCCCTGCGCAAGCCGCAGAACTCCTGAAAGACGGAGCCGTTCTCATCGACATTCGGGAAGCTGATGAACGCGCCCGCGAACAAATCCCCGGGACGCAGCATATGCCCCTGTCGGCGCTCGCAAAGGCTGAGTTGCAAATCAATTGCGAGCGGCCCGTGATTTTCCACTGCCACAGTGGAATGCGCACGCGCAGCAATGCCGAGGCTCTCTTTGGCAAGGCAGGCGAAGCCGATGCCTATTTTGTCGAGGGCGGGCTTGATGCCTGGAAGAAGGCCGGCCTGCCGGTCGCCACTGATCGCAGCCAACCGATCCCGTTGCAACGCCAGGTGCAGATCGCGGCTGGGGGGATGGCATTTACCGGGACCTTGCTTGCCGCCTTCGTTCATCCGGGCTTTCTCTTGATCCCCGGCTTTGTTGGTGCGGGGCTGATGATGGCGGGCGTGACCGGTTTTTGCGGCATGGCCCTGCTGCTGGCCAACGCCCCGTGGAACCGCGCTCTGCGCAAGGCCTGATGTCGTAAGGGAGGCTGCAGCGTGACTGGCTCGCTTCTGCAATATGCTCTGGCGCTTGGCTCTGGTTCGCTGGTTGGCCTCTCACTTGGCCTTGTGGGTGGCGGTGGCTCCATCCTTGCCATTCCGCTGCTGACTTATGTGGTTGGTGTTACGAATGCGCATATCGCCATCGGAACCAGTGCCATTGCGGTCGCCTTGAATGCGGCAGCAAGTCTCGCCCTGCATGGCCGCGCTGGCAGCGTAAAATGGCGCTGTGCTTCTGTTTTCACAGTGGCAGGAGCGGTTGGCGCTTTTCTTGGCTCCACCTTGGGGCGAATGATCAACCCAAACCACCTGCTGACAGCCTTCGCCTTGCTGATGTTTGTTGTCGGCATCTTGATGTTGAAGAACCGCAGGCAGGAGGGGCTTCCTGATGTGAAGCTCTCGCGTGAAAACCTTCCGTCATTGGTGACGCTGGGTCTGGCTTCAGGCCTCTTGTCCGGCTTCTTTGGCATTGGCGGCGGCTTTCTCATTGTACCTGCGCTCGTCTTTGCGACGAATATGCCGATGCGCTATGCGATTGGCTCGTCACTGGTGGCCGTCACGGCTTTCGGTCTGACAACATCCGTCACTTATGCCGCAGCCGGACTTGTTGACGGCTACATTGCAGCCGCTTTCATCGCAGGAGGAATTGCGGGAAGCACACTTGGCACAAGGCTGACAGGCGTGCTGGCTGCACAGCGTGGCGCGCTCAACACAGGCTTCGCCCTGCTGATCTTCGTCATTGCAACCTATACGCTGGTGCGCAGTACGATAGCCGACTGACAAAGCCGTGAAGCCCACGTGACCGAGACTGTCACGTTTACGCCACAATTCAAATTGAGTTTGTAAGCCTTGATCCGGGCCCCTCTGGCGCTTTTGCGCGATGTCGGATCAGTCGGTGCGAAACCGCTTGCGGGTTTGCCTTACTGATCTGGCTTGTGGCCGTCGGCTGGCATCTCACAGTCCATTCGCACCGAAGGTGAACGTCACTTGGGGTGCATGACATGGATGCAACATACGCCTTCCTCACCACACTCTGGCTCGGTATGCCGGTCTGGGTCTGGTTTACCTTCCTCGCCATTGTCCTCGCGATTATGGCGGTTGATCTGGGCCTCTTTCATAAAGAGGCGCATGAACCGAGCTTCAGGGAAAGCACCGTTATTGCCGGTATCTGCATGTCGCTCGGCTTATCCTTCTCCGCAGTTGTCTGGTGGCTTTATTATAACGGCTATGCGACATCGCTTGATGAAAATATCGCAGGCGCCAGCAGCGCAACCGAGCGCGCATGGATTGCTTGGGAGCTTTATGTCACGGGCTGGGTTGTCGAGCAGACGCTCGCTTTCGACAATGTCTTTGTCATGGCGATGATCTTCACCTATTTCGCCATCCCGGCGAAATATCAGCATCGTGTGCTTTTCTACGGCATTCTTGGCGTAATTGTGCTGCGCGCGATCATGATCGGGCTGGGTGCCGCGCTGGTACACAAGTTCGACTGGATCCTCTATGTCTTTTCAGCCTTCCTCGTCTTCACAGGCGTGAAGATGTTCATCATGGCTGACTCAAAGCCGGATCTGGAGTCCAACCCGCTGCTTTTGTGGATGCGCCGTCACATGCGCATCACGCGAGAAATTGCAGGGCAGAACTTCTTCATCCGGCAGACCGACGAGAAGACGGGTAAGCTCGCACTGTTTGCTACACCCCTGTTCGTCGCACTGGTGCTGATTGAATTTGCTGACCTGATCTTTGCGGTCGATTCCATCCCCGCAATCTTCTCGATCACGCAGGACCCCTTCATCGTCTACACATCAAACATCTTCGCCATTCTCGGATTGCGCGCGCTATATTTCGTGCTCTCCACAATGGTCGATCGCTTCCATTATCTGAAATATGCGCTGGCGATCGTGCTTGTTTATGTGGGTGGCAAGATCTTCGTGCAGCAGTTTACCGGGAAGATTCCGCCTGAAGTCAGCCTCGGCGTGACTGTCAGCATTCTGGTCGGTGGTATCGCGTATTCGCTGTGGAAGACAAGGCGCAGCGAAGCCTAAAACAAATCAGGGCCGCAACACCCGTTGCGGCCCTGTCTCATAGGGTCAGGCCATTATCAGGCATTGATAATGTAAACAATCCGACGCGAGCTTGGCTCGACGATGAGGATACGACCGCTGACCTTGATGACCCGATAGCTACGGAATTGCGGCACGATCTCAATCAGCTCCGGCGGGACGGCAACCAGTTCCACAGTCGATGGCAGTACCGTGCCAACGGCTATATTCACATTCACATTGCTGACCTCGCGAATATTCACCTTCGAAACGACAGAGCGAATACGAGTCTGCTGTTCTGAGGTGACATTCACCTCACCACCCGCACTCGATCCTCCACTGGCACCAGAGCGCGTATCGCTGCCGCCAGAGCGCTGCCCATTCGTCTGGCCTGGGCTGGTACGATCCGGTGTTCCTTGTGCGCCCGGCTGCTCTCCCGTGCGGCGTTCTTGAGCGCGATCACTGCCCTGCCCCACACCGGGCGGCGGAGACCCGCGTTGCTCCAGGCCCGGAGCTTGCCCTGTTGATTTATCGCTGCCGGTTGTGCCGGAACGCGGTGCTGGCTGCGTGGCACCACCACCAGAGGCACCGCCCGAACCGGGGCTGGTCGTTGTGCTGCCGCCCGTGCCACCAGCACCACCCGAACCGCCAGTGCCACCCGTCTGGGCCACGGCTGCGCCCAGCGAGAGCGCTGCGACGGCGACCGTTGCGAAGAGAAACTGTCTTTGCATCTGAACCTCCAATGCTCCCGGAAGCCAACGTGGTCAGCCGCTCAAGGTTCTTGTGCAGCTGGCCTGAGGCAGGAAAAACAAGGTTTCAGGCAAGAACCTTCGGGCAGCAGGGATCTTTGGGCGAATGACAGCTGAGGCGCTCAGTGGGGCAGATCTATAACCGCCTTGCCCCCCTCAAAGCTTAGATGTGTTCGGTTGAACACAACCGCTATACTTAACAAATACTTGATTCGCAGGTCGGAATGTCTCGCAACATCTGGTGCATACTCGGCACTCGCCCCGAATGTGTAAAAATGGCGCCGGTGATTTCGGCGTTGCGGCGGCTTGAGGGCGTCTCTGTGCTGGTTGTCAGCACAGGCCAGCACCGCGAATTGGTGCGACAGGAACTTGCTGAATTTGGCATCGCAATCGACCTTGATCTGGATGTGATGCTGCCCAATCAAAGTCTCGCCGGCTTGAGTGCGCGTATTTTGGGCGCGCTTGACCCTTTGCTGGAGCGGGAAAAGCCAGATCTATTGCTTGTGCAGGGCGACACGACATCGGTGATGATCGCCGCCCTCTGCGGTTTCTATCGCAATATCCCCGTTGGACATGTCGAGGCGGGGCTGCGCACGAATGACATGAGGCGTCCTTTTCCCGAAGAACTGAACCGCCGAGTCGCCAGCCTTACCGCAACGCTGCATTTTGCCCCGACCGCGGGAGCAAGGGTCGCCCTGCTGCGTGAGGGCATATCTGCATCGCAGATCTATCTCACCGGCAACACAGTTATCGACGCCCTGCTCGACACCGCCAAGCGCTATGAAAAGCGCGCCATGCTTGCCTCCAAAACAATCCTCGTCACCGCACATCGGCGTGAAAGCTTTGGTGAGCCGATCCGTGAAATCTGTCGCGCCATTCTGGATCTGGCTCATGCATTCCCCGATTACCGTTTCATCTATCCGGTGCACCCCAATCCAAACATTTCAGGACCCGTTCATGAACTGCTCGGCAATCACAGCGCAGTGACACTTTGTGCGCCGCTTGGCTATGCAGACCTCGTCTGTACCTTGCGTGATTGCCATTTTGTGATGACCGATAGTGGCGGCATACAGGAAGAGGCACCTGCACTTGGCAAACCCGTCCTCGTGCTGCGGGAAGAAACCGAGCGCCCGGACGCCGTGAAATATGGCGCAGCCCTGCTGGTGGGCACTGACCGAAAAAAGATCATCGCTGAAGCGACGCGGTTGCTGACCTCGGTGCCGGATTATCTTGCTATGAAATCTGCGGGCTCTCCTTATGGCGACGGAGAAGCGAGCCGACGGATCGCTGTCATCTGCCATGCCTTCCTCAAAGGCAAGGTGCCCAAGGTCGATGAATTTTCCTTCGCGCCAAAAGAGACACGTCATGTCTCCTAAGCTGATCGCCATTGCCCTCAGCCTGACGCTCGTTCCAGCACTTGCAAGAGCTGATGCTGAATATCAGGCATTGGCGAAATTCTACGATCTACAGAAGACGAACAAGGCTGCCGCCTTGCAATATGTCACGCAAGCTGCGCTGCAGCAAAAGGGAAGCCTCAGACTGCAACTTGAAGCCGCCTATGCCTTGCTACGCGAAAAGCGCATCGACGCTGAGCGCTTCCTTGAACAAGCCTCTGCATTGGCGCCCAAGCGTGCAGACATTTTAAAGCAGCTCGGCTATGCGCGGCTTGCACGCGGCGACAAGTCAGCAGCGCGCGATGCATTTCGCAAGGCCCTCAAATTGTCGCCTGAAGATCAAGACCTGCGGCTTGAACTGGTCTTTCTTGAAGACGCCTTGGGACAAAAAGCGGCGGCAACCAATCAAGCACGCATCACCGCACTATCAGGCTCCGCCCGCGCCATTGAAGCCTGCAGGCTGCACCAGTCCTTGAGCGGCCTGCCGGATCGTCAATTGCCGGGCGCTTGGTTTGCCGAGACCTATGCCGCACCGGAATATCGCCGGCGTGACAAAGTTGGCGTAGCAACCGGGCATATGCGGATCGGCTATTCAATCTTCGATCAGGAACGGCTCGAAACCTATGCATCGCTGCGCGGAACATGGGACACGCGCAGCCATGGCGGGGGCACGTTCGGCCCCGAAATTTTCTATGACAATGCGCTGATCGTCAGCGCTGGCCTGCGCAGCAAGCCAATTGAAACACTGCCCATCAGCGCCTTTGTCGAAACTGGCGCTGCCGCAGATCTGATTGATCGCAATCGCGATACATGGCGGTCTGACCTGCGCGCGGGTGCCATCTTCAGCTGGAACTGGATGGGCGAAGGTGATTGCAGCATGACTGCGCGCATCACCATGCGCCCCATCTTCGATGCCTATGCTGACTTTGTGTGGTACAGCCGCTACGACAATGCGATTGGCTTTGGGCGCGTCAGACCCGGCTTGCGGCTGCTCGAGTCCGGTACCCTGCTGATCGACGGTTATGCCCTGCTTGCGGGTACGATTGACACAGCCGGACATGCGGATAACCGAACTCATGATCTGGGTGCAGGCCTCGCTATCACCTTCTTGTCGCCCGTGCGAACCACCTTCAGATATGAACTCGTGCAGGCGCATTCAAAAGCGCGACCAACCGCAATTGATCACCGTTGGCGGCTTGAACATCAGGCAAGATTCTGATGGACACTTTTTTCCACTTCTACATTGAGACGATCCATGCCGCGACATGGATCGTTGCCGTCATCTTCCTCATCAGCGGGCTTGATGAACTCATCGTCACGGTCATGTTCTTTGTATGGCGCATTTATCGGCGCTTCTTTCTTGTGAAGGACAATCCACGTCTGAGTGTGGCCACGCTCAACTCCGTCCCGCAAAAAATGGCAGCCATCATGGTGCCTGCATGGCATGAAGCCAGCGTTATTGGTGCCATGCTGCGCTTTGCCATTTCCGAGATCGAGTATGAACGCTACATCATCATCGTGGGCGTTTACCCAAATGACCCCGAAACACAAGCTGCCGTCAGGGCTGTCATTGCGGACCATCCAGCCCAAATCCGCATGGCAATTGTTGCCAATCCCGGCCCCACCACCAAATCAGACTGCCTGAACACCATCATGCAGGATGCATTGGCTTGGGAAAAAGAAAACAACGAAACAATCGCTTTCTTCGTCATGCATGATGCAGAAGATTATGTGCCCCGTTACGGGTTAAAGCTTTTCAATTTCCTGATCCCTCGAAAATATCTCGTGCAGATCCCGGTATTTCCCCTCAACGTTCCATGGTGGTCCCTCACTGAAGGACACTATATGGACGAGTTTGCGCTCCAGCATCTCAAAGATCTTCGCGTGCGCGAATGGCTGACCGGTGGAATCCCAAGCGCCGGCGTTGGAACCGCTTTCAGTCGCGAAGCAATCAAGATGGCCTGGGTGCCAGAAATCAACGGTCCTTTTCGCGAGAATCTGCTGACAGAAGATTATGAGACCTCCATGCAGCTGCTCAAGCATGGCGCACCCTCGGCCTTCTTCATCGGCAGCATTCTCGGTGCGCAACGCGGCCGCAAAGATTTGCAGCTATACGCCTTGCCAGATATGGCCGTCGTGCGAGGCGAGTTTCCAAAAAAATTATGGGCCTCCGTAAGGCAAAAAACTCGATGGGCCCTTGGCATCACCTTTCAAGGATGGGAAAGTCAGGGCTGGTGGGGCAATGGCTGGCAGCGATATATGCTCTTCAGAGATAGAAAGGCGCTGTTTTCAAATATTGCCAATGTCGTTGCTTATATCATTCTCTTGTTCTGGGTCGTGCCATGGGGACTCAGAAACACATTCTTCCCGGACCTGCCAGATGTTGAACTCTTTGATCCTGGCTCGCTTCTTTCCTATGTCATCGCCGCCAATGTCTATCTTCTCGTCGTCTTCATGACCATTCGAGCCATCTGTACCTATTATGCCTATGGGCCCATCCATGCGCTCATGTCGGTTCCGCGCGCTGTTTGGGGCAATCTGATCAACTTCCTCGCGACCATGCGCGCAGCCAAGCAATATATCGACGCGCGGCGAAAAGGGATCAAACATATCCCTTGGGAAAAAACCACCCATTCCGGTTCAAAGGTGAACTAAGCTCAAACCTGCTTATTGAGCCGCTGCCGAACTGCTTCGCTCACCACGGGATCAAGCTTGGGATCATCAGCTGCGACGAGAGCTGCGA
>CAZLBA010000030.1:0-17659 GCA_964557555.1 uncultured Beijerinckia sp. | reverse complement strand
GGCAGGGCTCCAGAATGCTTTCAAATGATCAGCGACATGGCTGGAAGCAGATTGATCCTCCTGCCCCTTGAAGAACGTCGCAATTTGATTGGCCATACGAATGAGTTTCTCGGCATGGTCGCTCATCTGCGCCCCTCCAGATCATTCGTAACGCAGTCGGGGAATGTATAGACACTCACGCCATCGCCGCGCGCCATTCCAACCAGTGTAATGCCATAGGTGCGCGCGCGTTGCACAGCAAGATGCGTAGGTGCGGAAATACACACGACAGCGCGCGCTCCAAGCACTGCCACTTTTTCCGCCATTTCATAAGAACAACGACTGGTCAGAATGACAAAGCCGCTGGCAGGATCCATCTTCGCCTTGGCCATTGCACCAATGAGCTTGTCGAGCGCATTGTGACGCCCCACATCTTCGCGGAGCAGGACAATATCTCCCGCCTCAGTAGCAAAGCCAGCCGCATGAACACTATGCGTATGCGCGTTGAGCTTCTGCAAAGGTGGCAGCTGATCGAGAGCCATCTTGATGCTTGAAAGGGTGAGTTGACCCGGTTCGCGATGCGCGCAAGCCTTCACCGAAAGAGCATTCAGATCATCAATGCCGCAAACGCCACAACTGGTGCGCCCTGCCATCTGACGCTTACGCGCCAAATGGCGCTGCATCTTGTCTGCGGCCAATGAGATGGTGAGTTTGATGCCCTCCTCCACCTCTTCAATCGCAATTGAACGGATGTCATTCGCAGATTCGATCACACCTTCCGTCAGACTAAAGCCAAGTGCGAAATCTTCGAGATCCCGCGGGCTTGCCATCATCACTGCATGAGACACAGGCGCATAGATGATATTGACCGGGGACTCTACCGCACAATCACGGATCCCATCACGGCTTTCACCGGAAAAGGTCAGGCGCGCAACAGGCTCGCTCACAAATCCACGTTCAAGATCATTCGGCAGCATCTGCGCCCTCATGTCTGATGTGACGCAAGGCAACAGCAAGCTCGCGATCATGCGCCTGCCATTTCGACAGATGATTGACCCGCCGCACCTGAACTGCCGTCACTTTGTATTCAGGGCAATTGGTGGCCCAATCTGAAAGATCTGTCGTCACGACATTGGCACCAGTCTCTGGATGATGAAAGGTCGTATAGACGACACCCGGCTGCATACGATCTGTCACATGCGCACGCAGCGACACTTCGCCAGCCCGGCTTGTGATGCCGACCAGATCACCCTCCCGAATACCGCGCGCTTCAGCATCAAAGGGGTGGATCTCCAGCAGATCCTCTTCATGCCAAAGCGAATTGTGCGTGCGTCTTGTCTGGGCCCCAACATTATACTGCGACAAGATGCGCCCTGTGGTGAGCAGAAGCGGAAAATTCGGACCTGTTCGCTCATCGGTCGGCACATATTCCGTCAGCATGAATTTGCCCTTCCCGCGCACGAAACGATCAACATGCATGATCGGCGTACCCATGGGCGCGGCATCATTGCAGGGCCATTGCACGGAGCCGATCCGTTCAAGCAAATCAAATGAGACATTGCGGAAGGTCGGCGTCAGCTTTGCAATCTCATCCATGATCTTGGAGGGATGATCATAATGCATCACCACACCAAGCGCCTTCGCGAAACCAATCGTGACTTCCCAATCTGCAAGACCGGCCAGCGGAGACATGACTTTGCGCACCCGGTTGATCCGTCGCTCTGCATTGGTGAAGGTGCCATCCTTCTCAAGGAACGACGAGCCAGGGAAAAAGACGTGCGCATATTTCGCCGTCTCATTGAGGAAGAGATCCTGAACGATGACGCAGTCCATCGCCTCAAGGCCAGCGGTCACATGCTGAGTGTCGGGATCTGACTGTGCAATGTCTTCACCCTGAATATAAATGCCCTTGAAGCGACCATTTACGGCTTCATCAATCATGTTGGGGATACGCAAGCCAGGTTCCTGATCAAGCTTCACGCCCCACAGATTTTCAAACATGTCCCGCGTCGCGTCATCTGACACATGACGATAGCCGGAAAATTCATGCGGGAAGGAGCCCATGTCGCAAGAGCCCTGCACATTGTTTTGCCCGCGCAGCGGATTGACGCCAACCCCTTCGCGTCCCAACATTCCACATGCCATAGCCAAATTTGCCATGCCCATGACCATGGTGGAACCTTGAGAATGTTCCGTCACACCAAGGCCATAATAGATCGCGCTATTGCCACCCTTCGCGTAGAGACGCGCCGCAGCGCGGATGTCTTCTGCCGGAACACCGCTGATCCGCGCGACCTCCTCCGGCGAATTCTCCTGGCGTGCAATAAAGCGCGCCCAGCTTTCAAAGTCTGAGAGATCGCAACGCTCGCGTACAAATCTTTCGTCGATCAGCCCCTCCGTCACGACAACATGGGCAAGCGCATTGATGATGGCAACATTGGTACCGGGCAAAAGCGCCAAATGATGATGGGCCTCCACATGGGCTGAGCGCACGAGGTCAATCCGGCGCGGATCAACCACAATCAGTTTTGCCCCCTTGCGCAAGCGCCGCTTCATACGGGACGCAAAGACTGGATGCGCATCGGTTGGATTGGCACCGATCACGAGGATGACATCGGACTTCTCGACCGATTTAAAATCCTGCGTCCCGGCAGATGTACCAAAGGCGGTTTTCAAACCATAACCTGTGGGGGAATGGCAGACACGCGCGCATGTATCAACATTATTGTTTCCAAATCCGGCGCGAACCAGTTTTTGCACCACGAAGACTTCTTCATTCGTACAACGTGACGAAGTGATAGCCCCAATCGCCTCGCGTCCATGTCGATGCTGAATGTCCTTGAAGCGTCGGGCCGCAAATTCAAAAGCCTCACCCCAGCTCACTTCGCGCCAGCTATCGGTGATTTTTTCACGGATCATCGGCTTGGTGATACGGTCAGTTGCCGTTGCATAACCATAAGCAAAACGACCCTTCACGCAGGAATGGCCCTCATTGGCCTTACCGTGCTTGTAAGGCACCATGCGCACGAGTTGCTCACCCTGCATTTCCGCCTTGAAAGAACAACCGACACCGCAATAGGCACAGGTCGTCACGAGCGAATGTTCAGGCTGGCCAAATTCAATAATGCTCTTCTCGTTGAGCGTTGCTGTCGGACAGGCCTGAACACAGGCGCCGCATGACACGCATTCCGATGACAAGAAATCGAGGCTTCCCGTCGCCACATGGGAATCAAATCCACGCCCAGCAATAGTGAGCGCAAAGGTTCCCTGCACCTCCTCACAAGCCCTCACGCAACGTGAACAAACGATGCATTTGGATGGATCAAACGTGAAATAGGGATTGCTCTCATCCTTGCAGGCATCAAGGTGATTGGCACCTTGATAGCCATAGCGCACATCGCGCAAGCCGACAGCACCGGCCATATCCTGCAATTCGCAATCACCATTTGCCGAGCAAGTCAGGCAATCAAGCGGATGATCGGATATATAAAGCTCCATCACACCTTTGCGCAGCTTCGCCAGGCGTGGCGTTTGGGTATGCACCACCATACCATCTTCAACGGGCGTGGTGCAGGAAGCGGGTGTACCGCGTCGTCCCTCAATCTCGACCAGACACAAGCGGCAAGAGCCGAATGCATCGAGCATGTCTGTCGCGCAGAGCTTGGGGATCTTCGTCCCCATCATCATGGCAGCCGCCATAACCGAGGTACCGAGCGGCACAGTCACCGCCACACCATCAATGATGAGCGAGACCTCCTGCGAGGTCTGCGGGATCGGCGTTCCGAAATCGGTTTCCTTGATCAGCGCCATCACAGCACCTATTCAGCGGCCAGACGCTTGGCGTCACGCGGCTCGAAGTCTTGAGGGAAGTGGGTAAGGGCGCTCATCACAGGCAAGGGCGTCAATCCGCCGAGAGCGCAGAGCGAAGCATCCGTCATGGTCTCGCAAAGGTCGCGCAACACCACGAGATTCTTCTCGCGGTCTTCGCCGGCCGTGATGCGATCAATCGTCTCCACGCCTCTTGTGGAGCCAATGCGGCAGGGCGTGCATTTCCCGCAGCTTTCGAGCGCACAAAATTCCATCGCAAAGCGCGCCTGTTTGGCAAGATCAACACTATCGTCAAAGACGACAACGCCGCCATGGCCCAACATGCCCTTGGCCGCCAGCAAGGATTCATAATCAAGCGGTGTATCGAGCATGGATGCTGGAAAATAGGCGCCAAGGGGGCCACCCACTTGCACAGCACGCAAGGGGCGCTCTGTGCGCGTGCCGCCCCCAAAGTCTTCGACAAGTTGGCGCAGCGTCAAGCCGAAGGGCATTTCCAGCAAGCCACCGCGCTTTACATTCCCTGCAAGCTGGAAAGGCTGCGTGCCACGTGAACGTCCATGCCCCCATGCCGCATAAGCTTCTGCCCCATGCGCCAAGATCCAAGGCACTGTTGCAAGCGAGAGCACATTGTTGACCACGGTTGGCTTGCCAAACAAGCCTTGCACCGCAGGCAATGGCGGCTTTGCACGCACCTGCCCCCGCTTGCCTTCAAGGCTGTCGAGCAAAGAAGTTTCCTCACCGCAGATATAGGCCCCAGCCCCCATGCGGATCTCAAGCTCGAAGGCGCGACCTGACCCTGATATGGATTTACCGAGATAGCCAGCGCGGCGGGCCAGGTCAATCGCTCGCACCATTGTGCGGCAAGCATGAGGATATTCGCTGCGGATATAGATGAAGCCTTTGGTCGCACCAACAGCCAGACCCGCGATTGTCATACCTTCGATCAGAGTGAAAGGATCACCTTCCATCAACATCCGGTCAGCAAATGTGCCGCTATCACCCTCGTCTGCATTGCAGACAATATATTTCTGATCAGCAACGACCGTTGCCACCGTGCGCCATTTGATCCCGGTTGGAAAACCAGCGCCACCGCGTCCGCGCAGCCCCGAAGCAATCATCATCTCGATGATAGCTGATGGCTCCAACTGAAGCGCATGTGCCAAACCAGAAAAGCCGCCATGGGCGCGATAATCTTCTAGCGCGAGAGGCTCAATCAATCCCACCCGTGCAAAGGTCAGGCGCTTTTGATGCTTCATCCATGGCAATTCATCAACGCGGCCCAAAGCAAGATCATGCGGCTTGTTGCCAAGCATAGCGTCAAACAAACCCGGCACATCCGCGGGCTTGACGGGTCCAAACCCCATGCGGCCTTTTGCGGTCTCCAGCTCAACCAGCGGCTCCAGCCACATCATGCCGCGTGAACCGTTGCGCAACACTTGCACATCAAGGCCGCGCGCACTGGCCTCAGCCTGAATGGCTTTTGCAACGCGCTCTGCACCGACAGCCAGAGCGGATGAATCACAGGGCACATAGATGCGCAGGCTCATGCACGCACCCCTGTCGCTTCAAGCACAATGGCATCAAGCTGCGTCGTTCCAACCCGCGCCATCGGCTCACCGTCAAACATGACAGCCGGCGAGGACGCACAATGGCCGAGGCAGTAGACATTCTCGACAGTCAGCCCACCATCGGCACTGGTTGTGCCCGGCGCAAGACGATGCATATGCGTCAAATGCTGCACCAGCTGATCCGATCCCATGGATTGACAAGATTCGGCCCGGCAAATCTTGAGCACATGCCGCCCAGCAGGCGCGCTGCGAAAATCGTGATAGAAGCTAATCGTGCCGCGAAGTTCTGCCTGCGAAAGATTCAGCGCATCAGCAAGAAGCGGTAAGGCTGCTTCATCAATATAGCCGAAAGCCTCTTGTAAAGCATGGAGGATCGGCAGAAGTGCGCCGTCAAGATGCACCCGCTCTGCAATGATGGTTCGCGCATAATCAGCGTCAAAACCGCCCTTACCCATGACCTCAACCCGACCTTTCATGTGACGGGCTCAGATTATCCACTTTCGCCGCCGAAAGCGAGATGCCAGCAGCTTTGCCTTCCCCGCGCGGCAGGCCTATCCTGACTTGTAGAGGGGAGAAGGGGGTTGCTTTGATTCTGGGCGTGATTGGCTATGGCACCATTGCAACGCTGGCCCTGCAGAGCCTGTCGCGCGCGCTGCAACGACCGCTGGATCAGGTGATTTGCCTCGCCCGCCCCACCGGACTTGAGCGGGCTCAATCCATGCTTGCCAGTTGCGACGGCCTCGCCCAGCACTGCTCAGTCGTGACCGAACCCGGCGCATTTGCAAAACTGGCTCCCGATCTTGTGATTGAGGCTGCAGGCCATGCCGCACTCACAAATTTTGCAGCAGATTTGTTGCGGGCGGGTTGCGATTTCATCGTCACTTCGGTCGGCGCGCTCAGCGATGCAACGCTCGAGGCAGCGCTTCGCGAAGCCTCGCAGCAGGGTGGCCGACTCATTTTTTGCGCAGGCGCCATTGGGGGTCTTGATATTCTGCAGGCCGCCCAACTGTCAGGCCTTGAGCGCGTGACCTATCGTTCCCGCAAACCACCTGCCGCCTGGAAGGGAACGCCGGCGCAGGAGCGAATTGCGCTCGATGCCTTGCGGCAGGCCACATGTTTTTATGAAGGCACTGCGCGGGGCGCCGCACGAGACTTCCCGCAAAACGCCAATGTCGCGGCAACACTTGCCTTGTTTGGCGCGGGATTTGACGCAACACAGGTGCAGCTCATCGCGGACCCCCAGATCAGCGGCAATATTCATGAGGTGGAGATTGCATCCGCCTGCGTCAATGTCACGTTGAGGATTGAGGGCAAACCTTCCCCCGACAATCCCAAGACATCGCTGACGACGGCTTACAGCCTTGCCGCCGACATCTTGCGCTGGATGGACACCCGCACGCGCTGAACCTTGCAGGGCCTTCCACGTTGCCCTGCTATGTCAGAGCAACGCCCCCTTGCCTGTGTCACAGGCGCTTCAACCGGGATTGGCCTTGAGCTTGCCCGCATTTGTGGCGCTCACGGCTTTGACCTTGTCATTGCAGCAGACGAGCCCGCCATCGAACAGGCTGCGGATCAGCTGCGCCTGCTTGGCGTGAGCGTCACGGCGATCGAGGCGGATCTTGCGACCAGCGAAGGCGTCAGCAGGCTCTACGCAGCCCTTCCATATGTGCCAGAGATTTTGATTGCCAATGCAGGGCGCGGTCTAGGACATGCCTTTCTGGATCGTGAGTTTGTTGACTTGCGCCGCGTCATTGACACCAATGTCACAGGCACGCTCGAACTCATTCACCGCATTGGTCGCGACATGCGGCGACATGGCGCCGGGCGTATTCTCATTACGGGGTCCATTGCGGGCTTTGCACCAGGGACCTTCAATGCGGTTTACAATGCAAGCAAGGCCTTTATCGATTCTTTCTCCGTTGCTCTCAGTGAAGAACTGAGAGACACCGGCGTGACCGTCACATGTCTGATGCCAGGTGCCACGCAGACAGAGTTTTTCCGCCGGGCGGATATGCTTGACACAAAACTGGGCAGCGCGAAGAAAGATGATCCCGCCGACGTTGCCAGAACGGGCTTTGACGCGATGATGAAGGGGGAAACGCAAGTCATCAGTGGTTTTGGCAATAAGGTTCAAGTGGCGCTTGAAAAAGTTGCACCCGCGGAATTTGTCGCAAGCCAGCACCGCAAAAAGGCCGAGCCCGGCGGTGCTGACAGATGATTAGCCAATCGTCTTGTCCCAGCGCAGGATCTCGACATCATCATAAATGCCGTTGATGATGTAAGGATCGAGCGAATTGAAACGCTCAACCTCGCCAATATCCTCCACCTGAAAAACGATGAGGGCTCCACGCTTGGGGCCTGCAGGTGAGAAAAGCGGCCCTGACTGCAAAATCGGGATCATGCCCGAACGCAGATGCGCGCGATGCGCCTCGAAGAGCGCCTTGCGCTCTTCGTCCTTGCCTTCAGCATCATAGGCGATGCGACAGATGATCATTATTTATCGACCTTCACGACAAGATCACGCAATTGCTGTTCCGTGAGAGGCGCACTGAGGAATTTGAAAGAGATCGCATCTTTCATCAACAGGTCAAGCCCTGCCACACGATCGGGCATGATGTCTTCCTTCTTGATGAATTCTGCGCGCACCTTGCGCGCTTGCTCAACGGTAGAGCCGACGATCTTGGCATAGCGCTCCACAGCTTCATCGCTGGAATACATCCATTCCACCGTGTCGCGATAGCCGCGCAGATACCGCATGATCTGATCGCGCTTGGCATTCAGATTGTTGATATTGACCGCCATAACGCGCACCGACTGCTGGCGCAGCTCTGGCACTTCATTGGCACGCGCAACAATCTTGATCCGGCCTGATTCAAGATCACGGAAGGCGAAAGGTGCAGCTGCCCAGCCAACATCAATCTGCCCGCTCAAAACCTGGGTCAGGGTCGCCGGTTGACCGCCCGTTGCAACTGCATTGAATTCGACACCAAAGGTACGTTTGAAGCCAAGCACGACCGCATGGGTTGATGCACCAGATGTCGAATAGGACACGCTACGTCCGGCAAGATCCTTGCCTGAATTGATCGGCGCATCAGCCTTGGCATACCAATATTGATCATTCACGCCCGTCATGGTTGCGCCCAGAATGCGAACCGGCGCGCCACGAGCATAAGCGCCCATAATGCCAAAGGGGCCGATGCCAAGCGCCACATCAACAGCGCCGCTGATAGCAGCCTGCATGGTCTCACCACTGCCCTCCGTGTAAGAGAGCTTCACATCAAGACCATGTTTCTTGAACATGCCTGCGCTCAGGCCAAGCTCAGTGACGGAAACTTCCCAACCACCACGCCCGCCTGATGCCACTTTCAATTCGTCAAGTGCAAGCACTGGCTGAACACACATGGATGCCAGCGCAAATCCCATCATCCATTTCCGCATCATTTCCTCCCCTTTTCTGGCGTTGCGTTTGCCGCTTACGCCCTCGTTCGAGCTTCCAGAATGGCCTTTATCCTTTGCGGACTCAATGGTAGTTGCCGCACCATTCCATGCATTTGCAATGCATCTTCCACCGCTGATGCAATGGCTGCCCCAACCGGCGCAATTCCACTTTCACCCGCCCCCTTGATGCCCAGCGGATTGCGCGGGCTCGGCGCATCCTCCGCAAGCAGCACCTCGACCGGGGGGACTTCGGCCAGTGTGGGCATCAGATAATCCGCGAAGGTCACAGACAGCGGCTCACCCCGCTCGTCGTATAAAAACTCTTCAAGGAGCGCGCCTCCCAGACCTTGCGCAAATCCACCCAAAATCTGGCCGCGAACCAACATCGGATTAATCGCACGACCCACATCATAGGCGATGAGATAGCGTTCAACTTTCACGGCGCCCGTGCGCTCGTCGATCTTAACCACGGCAAATTGATTGCCATAAGGATAGACCTGATGTTCGCTATCGAACCAGCCATCGGAGCTAAGACCCGGCTCACGCGATCCGCGGGTTTTGGCCATGGGACGCAGTGCATTGGCAATGGCCCCCAGCGTGATGGATGGTCCCGACGGTGCGCCTTTGACGAACACCACACCCTTTTCAATGTCCAGATCGCTGGCGGGTGTCTGCAACAGCTCGCTCGCCATATCGAGGGCCTTGGCGCGCACTTTAGCAGCAGCGGCGGCAACGGCATTGGCTGTCATCACAGTCGCGCGTGATGCATGTGCGCCAATACCGAACTCGATACGCTCTGTCTTGCCATGGACGACGCGCATCTTGCGATAATCAGCACCGAGCACATCAGCGCAGACCTGCCCCATGACGGTCTCAAAGCCCTGCCCCACAGACGCGCCACCCGTGATGATTTCGACGACGCCATTGGTGTCCACATTTACATGTGCGCCGTCGGTTGGGCCAAGTCCGCTCTTTTCGATGAAAAGGGCAAAGCCCGCACCCACCAGCTCGCCCTTGGCACGACGCGCGGCCAACTGTGCCTGCAGCTTGTCCCAGCCGATCGCCTCAAGCGACTTGTCGAGCTGACCTTCATAATCGCCCGAGTCATAAGAAACGTCATCTTCCAGAACGCTCAATGGGCGCTCATAGGGCATCTCTTCTTTCTTGATGAGATTGACGCGACGCACATCAATGCGTGAGATACCAAGCTCGTGTGCAATGGCATCGAGCAATCGCTCACGCACGAAATTCGTCTCATAGCGCCCCGGCGCGCGATAGGTTGCGCAGGGCGTCTTGTTCGTCAGGCGGTAATGCCCGATCGCGCGATAAGCGCCCACATGATAAGGCCCCGGCAAAATGCCGCAGGTCGTCTCTGCGATGCGCAGCGCATGGGTGCGCGGATAAGCCCCCTGATCATGATAAAACTCATTCTTGATCGCCAGCAGCCGCCCATCCTTGTCAACCGCTGCGCTCACATAGTGGCGCTGGTGGCGCGACTGGTTGGCGCACATCATATGTTCGCGACGATCCTCGATCCATTTGATCGGACGCTCCAGACGCAAGGCCGCCACAAGAACCAGAATGTCTTCGGGGTAAATCTCGCCACGAATACCAAAGCCCCCTCCGACGTGATATTCATGCAAATGTACCGTGGTCGTGCTGCGGCCCAACATGCGCGCGAGGGACTCACGGTTCTTATGCGGCACTTTCGCAGCGCCATGCAGTTCCAGCACATCGCGGGCCGCATCATAGCGGCCAATTGCGCCGCGCGTTTCGAGTGGCACGCCCGAATGGCGACCGACTTGCAAATCCAGCGATACGACCGCATGAGCAGACGCAAAAGCTGCATCAACATCGCCAAAACCCTGATTGACGATGGCCGCTTCCGTCGTGAGGCCGGGCGCGAATTCACCAATAGGCTGCTCCGCATCGGTGATCGGGGGCAGCTCCTCGATATCCAGCACCACAAGCTCGGCTGCATCTTCGGCAAGGTAAGCATCGCGCGCAAAGACGGCCGCGACAGGCTCACCGACATAGCGCACATAGTCCTGCGCAAGCACGGGCTGGCGATAGGGTTCGAGCTTTTCGATCTTGCCTTCCCGATAATCAATCGGCCCGATGTCAGCAATATCCTGTGCGGTCCAGATGGCTTCGACGCCGGGCAGTTTCAGCGCTTCGCGCACATCAATGCCACGCAGACGACCATGGGCAATAGGCGAGCGCACCATGCGCATATGCAGCTGATGGGGGAAGTTTACATCTGCTGCAAAGCGCCCCTTGCCACGCACGAGCGGCGGATCTTCAAGGCGGGTCAGACTTTGGCCGATGATCGGCTTGACGCTCTTGTTCATCTTGCAGCCCTCATGCGCTCGGCAGCGTCCTTGACGGCCTTGAGGATGTTTTCATAGCCCGTACAGCGACAGAGATTGGACGACAGAAGATCGCGCATCTCCTCTTCATCCATGTTGGGCTTGGCCTCCAATGCGCCGCAGGCCAGCATCAGGAAGCCCGGCGTGCAGAAGCCACATTGCAGCCCGTGATGCTCCACAAAAGCTTCCTGCAGCGGATGCAGCTTGTCACCCGTTGACAATGATTCCACGGTGCGAATGTCAGCCCCTTCGGCCTGCGCGCCAAACATGAGACAGGAGCGCACGGTCTCGCCGTTGACGATGATGGTGCAAGCACCACACACGCCATGTTCGCAGCCAGCATGGGTGCCGGTCAGGCCGCATTCATCGCGGATAACATCAATCAAGGTGCGGCGTGCTTCCACTTCAACCGTGGTCGGGCGGCCATTCAGCGTGAAAGAGACAATCTGCTTGCTCATGCTGCGGCCTCCGCCAAAGCGCGTTCGACCAGCGCCGCAGCAAGATCCCTGCGATAGGTGGCGTTGGTGCTCTGGTCTTCCATCGGGTCGAGCGCAGCCGCTACAGCTGCCCCTGCTCTGACAAAAATCTCAGCCGATGGTGCGGCGCCGTCTAACACAGCTTCAGCCTCGGCCATGCGGCGGGGATGATCTTCGGCCCCTCCGATGCCGATGCGCGCATTCGCCATGCGCCCATCCTTCAGCTCGAAACAGACAAGCGTTGCCGCAATGGCAAAATCCCCGGACCGACGCGAAAATTCGCGGAAGGCAAAGCGCGTGCCTTTGGGCAATTGCGGAAAGCGCACAGCCCGCAGCACTTCATCCCCTTGCAGGGCTGTGACCATGGCGCCCTGAAACCAATCGCGCGCCATGATCTGACGGTCGCCTTTGGCGCTCCGGGCCACCATCACCGCATCAAGCGTCGCTGCGCTCAAACACCATTCCGAAGCCGGATCTGCATGGGCGAGACTGCCGCAAAACGTGCCGCGCGTGCGGATCGGGTGATGCGCGATGTTGGGCATTACCGCCTGCAAGATAGCAAGCGTCACGCCAGCTCGTTGCGCCTTGGCAATGTCGTTGTGGCGCACCAATGCGCCAATCTCCAGCACATCGGCGCTGTCGCTGATCTGCGCAAGCCCGCCCACCGAATTGAGGTCAATGAGATGGCCGGGTCGTGCAAGGCGAAATGCCATCATGGGCACGAGACTCTGGCCGCCTGCTATGATGCGGACATCTTCATCCGCAAGGCTCGCCAGCAGTGACACCGCCTCATCAAGGGTTGAGGGGCGATGGAGCGTAAAGGGCGCGGGCTTCAACGCTGTTCCTTTTATGCGTGAGCAATTGTGATGACAGCCTCCACAGATCGGGGCTGCCTGTCAAACAATTGTGCCAAAAAAGGTACGATTCGCCCATGCACTTGCGGCAGTCACCTCCCAGCACCCGGAAAATCCCGGCCCGTTTTTGGCACAGTGTCAGATCGGGGGCAGCGAAATCACCTCAGGACTGACGCTGATCCTGTTTGTGGTCAGGCGTCCATCGGCCTCTTTTGTGGCGGAAAGCGAAACGGAGGAGCCTTTACGCAGATCACTTACCTGTCCCATGCCCACGCGCCAGAGCTGTGCATCCTGCGTGAGCACAATGCGCTTTTGGCCATCTGCATATTTGACGGTGAAAATGGGTCCCTTCTCCCCCTTTTCCTGGCTGACAATCTGCCCCACCATGAGATTGGCCTGGGCCGGTTGCTGAATGGCTTGTTCGGCTGTTGCAAAGATTATGATCAAGACAGCATTCAAAGTGGCGTCGGGCTGGGTGCGCACTTGTGCGCCGATCTGCACACCCTCTTTCAGCTCGCTCGCCTGCGCCTTTGTGACAGTCTGCACGAAGGTCTGCGGTTTCAGTTCAACCGGAATGCTAATCCCCACACTGGGGGAGATGCGCAGCAATTCACCATTGACACTGTCGATCGTGCCGCGCAGCCGCATCGCATCCTGCGCGGAGGCTGAGACGCAAAGCCCGGCAAGGCAGGCAAGCACACAGGGCCGCAAGGCCAGACGCGGGACGCGCAACGCATCACGGGCGATTTCGTTCCCTGCCTCATTGCTGCCACCGGCAGCTGTCACACAAGATGCCATCGCCTCCCCCTTGTGATGTTTCGGGTTTCCGCCATGTCCGAATTTGAAACGCGCGTCGCCTTGACGCTTGGCATCTTTGCAGCAGTCATCGTACCCGTGAATCTTTTCTCCGCCGCCTGTACCTTTGCCGCGACAGCGCTGTGGATCTGGCGCAGCCTTAGCGCCACATCAAAGCACTCAAGCTGACGATCGCCACCACCGTGATCAGGACTATGATCGCGGTGAAGCCTGTCATGAAACGCGTGGTGGGATGAGGCGCAGGCCTGTTCTGCTGATCGGCAAGCGCGCGTTCGTGTTCGGTCGGCGGAAAGCCTGCGGCCTCATCATCCGTGCCGAGCGGCGCCGCTGCAGGATCGGGAAAGCTCACCTTGTCGCCAAGCTCGCCATTGTCGATGCGGCGGCGCAGATGATCACTGGTGGGAATATGCGTCTGACGAGCCATGGCAGCCAACGCCGCCATGGGCCAAAGGTTCGTTCACAGTCGCAAGGGATCAGCCGCGCGCAGCGCGCCAACGGCCCGAACATTGTTGCGTGGGCGAATTCCATTGCCCCGCGCCGGTTGCACCCTTCAATGTCCCGCCGGCCGAAAGATGATCGCTGCCACGGGTGATTTGCAGTGCCACCCGACCGCTGGGATCAACTGCACCGGATGTCTTCACGAACAGACCGCTATCAGCAATGCGCCCGCCATTCACATTGAGGGTGCCCTTATAGCTCAGTCCGCATTGCCCTTGCTCGGTTGAAAGCTCGACCGACCAGCTTCCGTCGTAATTGCCTGCCTCCACGGGTGCGAGGGACAGGACGGCGATCATGCCTGCAAGAAGAGAGAGCCGCGAGGCGCCCATAATGTCTCCTGTGAGTTCAGAGGGACCGGCAGTGCCGGCAAAACGCCCTGGCTGAATGGCTGGATCATTCGCGATCCTTTTGCCTCGCGGGCGCGGAACCTTTCTCCACAATCTTTCTGGCGTCATTACGGCCATTGCTCAGCCATCTGGCACATTGCGACCTTGAAGCCGCTTGACCCTTGCAGACAAGCCGGACAGACAGAGCAAAGAACACAAGGCCGCGGCTCAAACGGAACGGGGATGCGCTCAGGGTCCACACAGCAGCAGAAGACCACCCGCCGATCCTCGCGCGGCGGCATGATTGCGCTTTTATGCATCCTCAGCCTGTCGGCCGCCTCCCTTCAGGCGCAAACGCCCTCACAACCCCAGCGCCCACCCAGCAAGCCGCAGCCGGTTGCGCCCCCGCGCGCACCAGCGCCCGCGCCAGCACCTGCCCCAGCGCCAGAAGCAGCACCTGCACCTGCGCCGCCACAGCCCTCGCTGCCGCCGCTCGATACGCTGGATCGGCAAGAGCGACGCGCCTTGTTGCGCCACTGTGCGCAGGAGTGGGAAGAGGTGAAGCGCGTTGGCCGCGCCGCCGGACATAGCTGGAAAGAATTTTTCGAGAGCTGCCGGTTGAAAGTCAGTCGTCAATAGGCAGTCGGTGCGACTGCTAATGCACAAAGCACGCGATCTGGTGGGCACCGATACCCGACGACGCATATTCTAACGACTGCCGACCGCCTAAAAAGCCAATGCCGCCCTTCGTAGTGACGAAGAGCGGCACGGGTGACCTTTCAATGGTCCTGACGCAAACGAAGGTCCACGTCAGTCCGGGTCAATTAGTTGCCAGCAGGCGCAGCGGCCTTCTTGGCAGCCTTGCGAGCGCCCTTACGAGCACCCTTCTTGGCAGCCTTGCGAGCGCCCTTCTTGGCAGCCTTCTTGGCAGCGCCCTTACGAGCACCCTTCTTAGCAGCCTTCTTGGTCGCCTTCTTGGCAGCGCCCTTACGGGCGGTCTTCTTCGCAGCCTTCTTGGTGCCCTTGCGAGCGCCCTTCTTGGCAGCGCCCTTACGGGCAGTCTTCTTCGCGGCTTTCTTAGCCGGCTTACGCTTAGTCGTTGCCTTGGCCATCTGAGGTCCCCTCTGATTTGACAATCGGCGCGTCGATATGACGCCCGACAACAGGCTCGCTTAGCCTAGCGCGGTTCATCTCTCATGCAAGAGTGCATTCGGCTGAATCATGCTTCGACATGCGCTTCACCACCCCTGATGTGACCTCACGCGGCCCTTTCGCTCATGATGTGAGCAGCTTGATGAGCACAGCGATTCACCGTCACACCATGCGCTGTTGCCGGTGATGCGACATACGCTTGACCAAACAACCCGGAGGCTCAGTGGCGCAGGTCCAACGGGAGGCCTGCAAAACATGGCGTCTTTTCAAAAATGCCCGAAAATATTGGCTTCTTGAAACGAAGAGACCCTCGCATCGCAGCCACAACGATGCCGATCAATGGCCCTTCCCTACAGTTGCGAAAGGCTTGCAGCGGGGCCACCAAAGGTGCTGCACTGCCCCGCTACGGATGATGCTCGACGCGCCGGATGCGAACCATCTGCAGTGCTCATGACAGGGCAGTGTAGGCATTCGGACACACCCCAAAAAAAATTTTGTGAGGGGTGCATTTTTTGGCTTTTCGGAGCCTCGAAAATGGTCGTGCACGAACAGAATCGCGCACAAGCGCGATTCGGAGCTCTTCGATTCGAGTGTGAAATTGTGCGTGAGAGGTTGCGCGATCACGTGCGTAGCGTGTCGGCGACGCATCGAAATGCGCCGCCGTGAGCACTCAGATTCCGAGTTTGCTCTTAAGTAATTCGTTAACGGATTGCGGGTTCGCCTTGCCACCCGTTTGCTTCATCACCTGTCCAACGAACCAACCGAGCATTGTCGGTTTCGCTTTCGCCTGTTCGACCTTGTCAGGATTGGCGGCGATGATTGCATCCACTGCTGCTTCGATTGCGCCAGTGTCGGTGACCTGCTTCATGCCGCGCTCTTCGACAATCTTGCGCGGATCAGAACCTCGTTCCGTCCACACGATCTCGAACAGATCCTTGGCGATCTTCCCAGATATTGTGCCTTCGCTGATGAGATCGACGATCGCGCCAAGCTGATCAGCGCTCACCGGCGACACGGTGATATCGAGACCTTCCTTGTTGAGGCGACCAAAGAGTTCATTGATGACCCAATTTGCGGCGATCTTTGCATCGCGCCCCTTGGCTACGGCTTCATAGAAGTCCGCCGATGCGCGTTCCATCACCAGCACGCCGGCATCATAGGCAGGCAAGCCATAGTCGCGCATGAACCGCGCCTTCTTGTCGTCGGGCAGTTCCGGCAGACCACGCGCCAGCTCATCAACGAAAGTCTGGTCGAATTCCAGCGGCAACAGATCGGGGTCCGGGAAGTAGCGATAGTCATGCGCTTCTTCCTTCGAGCGCATCGAGCGCGTTTCGCCGCGACCGGGATCGAACAGGCGCGTCTCCTGATCAATCTTGCCGCCATCTTCGAGAATGCCGATCTGGCGCCGCGCTTCCACTTCGATGGCTTGGCCAATGAAGCGGATCGAGTTCACATTCTTGATCTCGCAGCGCGTACCGAAGGGCTCACCGGGACGGCGAACCGATACGTTGACGTCGGCGCGCAGGCTGCCCTGTTCCATATTGCCGTCACAGGTGCCGAGATAGCGCAGGATGGTGCGCAGCTTTGACACATAGGCCTTGGCCTCATCGGCTGAGCGCATGTCGGGCTTCGACACGATCTCCATCAGCGCGACACCCGAGCGGTTGAGATCAACAAAGCTGTCGGTCGGTGACTGGTCATGCAGCGACTTGCCAGCGTCCTGCTCCAGATGCAGTCGCTCAATGCCCACGACGATCTGCTCAGTTGGCGTGACATCCACAATCACCTCGCCCTCACCCACAATGGGGCTCTTGTATTGCGAGATCTGATAGCCCTGCGGCAGATCGGGATAGAAGTAGTTCTTGCGGTCGAAGGTGGAGCGCAGATTGATCTGCGCCTTCAGGCCAAGCCCAGTGCGCACGGCCTGCTTGATGCACTCTTCATTGATGACAGGCAGCATTCCGGGCATGGCCGCATCCACGAGCGTGACATGGTCATTCGGATCGCCGCCGAATTCGGTTGAGGCACCGGAGAAGAGCTTCGAATTCGACGTCACCTGGGCATGGATTTCCATGCCAATGACGATCTCCCAATCACCGGTCGCGCCCTTGAGCTTTGCAGGCTTGGCGGTTGCGTTCATGGACTCGGTCCGTCAGTTGTCGCTTAACAGCGGAAAACAGGAAAGGCTGAGAGGCTCGCTCACCACCAGGCTTGCGGTTGGGTGATGCGGCCCGCCGCATCTTCAATCACGCCGGCAAGCGAGAAGAGCGTCTCTTCATCGAAGGGGCGGCCGATGAGCTGCAGGCCGAGCGGCAAACCATCTGCAGACAGGCCGCCAGGCACAGCCAATCCCGG
>CAZLBA010000029.1:0-26428 GCA_964557555.1 uncultured Beijerinckia sp. | reverse complement strand
AATGATAATGCGGAATTAAGAGTTTGCCGCTCTTTTGCCTTGGAGTTTGCCTGCTATATGGCAGTTGGCCAGCCCTTCTGGCCCAATTCCGAGGTGCTTGATGTTCCCGATCCCGGTTCCCCAGCTCACCCCCAATACCTATGCCTATGAAGCCGGGCCCATGGTCAAGGCGACGGGCTTTCGTGAATATGACGCGCGCTGGCTGTTCGGGAAGGAAATCAACCTCATGGGCGTGCAGGCGCTGGGCATGGGGCTTGGCACGCTGCTGCGCGAAATGGGTGTAAAGCCTGAGCTTGTGACGGGGCATGATTATCGGGGCTATTCCGCCTCCATCAAATATGCGCTGATTACGGGCCTCATGGCCTCAGGTGTGAAAGTGCATGACATTGGGCTTGCTCTGTCACCTATGGCCTATTTTGCCCAATTTGATCTCGATGTGCCGGCAGTGGCGATGGTCACGGCCTCGCATAATGACAATGGCTGGACGGGTGTGAAAATGGGCGCGCAGCGCCCCGTTACTTTTGGCCCGGATGAAATGGGTCGCTTGCGCGACATCGTGCTTGGCGGAAAATTCGCCTATGCAGAAGGTGGGTCCTACCGCTTTGTGCAAGATTTCCGTGCGCGCTACATCGCAGATCTCACCAATCGACCCAAGATCAAGCGCAAGCTGAAGGTGGTCGCTGCCTGTGGCAATGGTACGGCTGGTGCATTCGCGCCGGACGTTCTTGAACGTCTTGGTTGCGAGGTCGTGCCGCTCGATGCAGAGCTGGATCACAGCTTCCCGCGCTATAATCCAAATCCCGAAGATCTGAAGATGCTTCATGCCATTGCCGACAAGGTCCGCGAGGTCGGAGCAGATGTCGGCCTTGGCTTTGATGGCGATGGTGACCGTTGCGGCGTTGTCGACAATCACGGCGAGGAGATTTTCGCGGACAAGATTGGCGTCATGCTGGCGCGCGATTTGTCAAAGCTGTATCCGCGCGCAACCTTTGTCGTCGATGTCAAATCAACGGGCTTGTTTGCCACCGATCCTGAATTGATCGCACAAGGTGTGACAGCAGATTACTGGAAGACCGGTCACTCCTATATCAAGCGGCGCGTGACGGACCTGAAGGCTCTGGCGGGCTTTGAGAAGTCTGGCCATTTCTTCTTCAACCAGCCGATCGGGCGCGGCTATGATGATGGCATTCTCACCGCCATCCATGTGATTGAAATGCTCGATCGCAATCCTGGCAAGTCCATGGCAGATCTTTACGCCGCGCTGCCGCGCACATGGGGCTCACCAACTATGGCGCCGCATTGCGAAGACGAAGTGAAATATGGGATCGTTGAAAAGGTCGTCAAACATTTTGAAGCCATGCAAGCACGCGGCGAGCTGATCATTGGTCAGCCCATCCGCGATCTGGTGACAGTGAATGGCATCAGAGTCACAGCGCAAGACGGAACATGGGGTCTCGTGCGCGCCTCCTCCAATAAACCGGAACTCGTTGTGGTTGTTGAGAGTCCTGTATCTGAAGCGCGGATGCGCGAAATGTTTGCCGCAGTCGATGCCGTGCTGCGGCAACATCCGGAGGTCGGCGCCTATAATCAGACGATATAACTTTTTTCAACAGCACCAAGGGCCTGGGCTCGTTCTGGCGAGTCACAGGCCTTTCTGTTGATGGACAAGTCAACTTTCCGTGCATATGGTCAAAGAGGAGCGAGCGTTGGGGCGCCCGCTCTGTAATTTTTTTTGAGGAGTTTTTTCATGACGACTGCTCGTCGCTTTATGCGTGATGAATCAGGTGCCACTGCCATCGAATATGCACTGATCGCGGCCTTCATTGGCATCACGATCACACTTGCGGTTCAGCAGCTCGGCACCAAGATTTCGGACAAGTTCAACGAAATCAAAGATAATCTGAAGTAACTCTGTCCACGATTGATGCATCGGGCGATCACGCGATCGCCCGATTTGTTGTCTGTGCGGAATATCTTGCAAGTGTCATTCGATCATTCGCCGTGACGACCATGTGCCGCGAGGGAGATGATTGCACGCTGGACTCGTCTTGAGCGCAGCGGTATAACAGCACGGCTAGCATGCAGCTTAGCTCCATAAATTTTTACTCAGGAGTTTTTCATGACCGTCAAGCTCAATCGTTTTGTCAATGACGAGTCCGGCGCCACCGCTATCGAATATGCACTGATCGCGGCCTTCATTGGCATCACGATCACACTTGCGGTTCAGCAGCTCGGCACCAAGATTTCGGACAAGTTCAACGAAATCAAGACCAATCTGAAGTAAGCTTCTGATTGTACATGGCATGAAGGCGGCCCGATTGGCCGCCTTTTATTTATCTTCCACCGGTTGCCTGATCTTTTGCCGCCCCTGAGCGTGCCTGACTTTGGCCAATCGCATCACTCATATGGCGCGGCACATCACCCAATACGACGGTCGGCTGGCATCGCGGTTCGCATTGATAGGATTCGCGTTCGAATCCGCGTTGCACGGTAAGATGTTTCTGGCCTGCCAGAACACGAATCGTAACCTCGCTGATGGGCGCTCCTGTCTTGTCGAGCGCGATCAGGTTTGTCTCCCCGAAAGTCTTTCCTGTGAGGACCATCTTCTGATTTTTCTGAAGCATGGTGACATCCACGATCAGCGGATTGCCAAGCACAATGGTTGCTGTGTTTTCAGGCAGCTGTACAATTTTTGCCTGATCGAGGACAACGGCAAGGACGGGATCTGAAGCCGTTTGCGCCATGGCCGTTGACAGGCTACTGCCCAAAGCAAGCGCAAGGAGTAAGCGTGTGTTAAAAGAGATCATGCTCAAATCCTGTCCATTCGAATGAATGGCAGTTTCACAGCAAAGGATGAATGAACTCTAAATTTCAGGTTCCGGCTGCGCGCTGCACCTTTCAAGCGAGCAGATCATTTTGAAGTTAAGTGATTTTGGGAGCTTCTCATGCTTGATGCCTTGGTTGTTGTGGTCTTCCCCTTGTTGATGATTTTTGCCTGCCTCAGTGACCTGCTGACCCAACTCATTCCCAATCGTGTTTCTATCTTGTTGCTTGTCGCATTCTGTGTGCTGGCAGTTTTACTGCAGTTGTCGTGGAGGGATTTTGGTCTTCATTTGGCGTGTGGTTTTGGATTTCTCTCTTTCGCCTTCGCGCTGTTCTCACTGGGCTGGATTGGTGGTGGCGATGGCAAGCTGGCAGCCTCTGTAGCCTTGTGGTTGGGTTTTCCTGTGCTGCTCGAATTCATTGTGACGGTGTCATTGCTGGGTGGCGGGCTGGCCCTGCTTCTGATTGCATTTCGTCGCATTCCACTTCCTGCCATGTTGCTGGACATTAGCTGGATCGCGCGTTTGCATGACGACAAGGGCGCCGTGCCTTATGGCATCGCCATCGGCTTTGCGGGACTGCAGCTCTATCCGCAGAGCATCATTTGGGTCACTTATATGCAGACGGGAATCCGTTAACCCTAATTTGACCTTTCTGCGTTTCATTCGGAGTGATTATTCGTTTCTGTTGATGGATTGCGCACTATGAATCGAGCCAAGCTCATTGTGATCGCCATCTCCGTTATGACGGGGTTTCTGGCGTGGATGTTTGTGGGCTCGCCAGCGCCGCCGCCCGCACCCCCTCCTAGCCCCGTCGCTCAAATCGAGACGGAAGATGTGCTTGTTGCTGCACGCGATTTGCCGATTGGCACCGTCACAACCGAAAGCGATTTCCAATTCATACGCTGGCCACGCGAGGCTGTGTCGCTTGAGACAATGATCACCAATGCCTTGAGTCCGAATATTCGCGAAGATCTTCGTGGCTCCATCGTGCGCAATTCCCTGATGAAGGGAGAGCCTGTGCGCCGCGACAAGCTGGTGAAGGGTCAGGGCTCCGGCATGTTGTCTGTGGTCTTGCCGAGCGGAATGCGTGCGGTCGCTGTTCCCATCGACAAGGATTCCACGCTTGCTGCGGGCGGCTTCATTCTGCCCAATGACAGGGTTGATGTTGTGCGCTCTGCATCGCGCGCCGAAAGAGGTCAGGAATTTGAAGTTGAAACCATTTTGACGGACATAAGGGTTTTGGCCGTTGGACAAACCTCGGTGGATCGGGGTGGCGAGCGTCATATCTCCGCAGTGAATGCGACACTCGAAGTCACGCCAGCTCAGGCAGAACTTTTGGTTCTTGCCCAGCGTCAGGGCCCGGTTTCGCTGATTTTGCGCAGCATCCTCGATGCAGGGCGGGATCCTTCCGGCTCGATTGAACGGGATGTGGGAGTGAGCATCATTCGTTACGGAGTCATTCAATATGTCGGCAAGAATTAAGGTGACTCCACTTAATCTCAGAAAGCAGGGAAAGTTCTTGCCCCTGTTGGCAGCGGGGCTTTCGCTGGGTCTGTTTGCGATGGGGGCCTCGGATGTGTTCGCCAAATCCCCCAAGCGCGAGCAACAGGCAGCCCGCGAGCAACAGGCTGCGCGCGAACCCGCCGTGCAATCCCATCCTGTTGCAAGCGCAGAGGTGTCTCAGCGCAGCATCAATATGGGTGTCGGCAAATCGCTCATTGTTGATCTGCCGGAAGATGCGGCCGAGATTTTCATCGCGAAGCCGGACGTGGCCAATGCCATCGTGCGCTCGGCGCGCAAGCTCTATATTGTCGGTGTCGCATCCGGGCAAACCTCGATCTATGCGCTTGACGGGAATGGCCGGCAGATCGCTGCCTTTCAGGTCTCGATTGGGCGCGATCTCGGTGAGCTGGAGCGCATCATCAAACTGGCGCTGCCGAATTCGAACATTCATCCGCAGACAGTCGAGTCCACCATCATTCTGACAGGCTCCGTTGATAATGCGGGGGAGGCTGCAACGGCCGTTGACATCGCCAAGGGGTTCCTCGCACGTGGCGGCAAGGATGGTGACAAGGAGATTGGCTCGGTCGTCAATTCTCTGGTGCTGAAGGGTCGCGATCAGGTGATGCTGAAGGTCACCGTTGCTGAAGTGCATCGTGAAGTGATGAAGCAGCTCGGTGTGACGGCGGCGATCGCCCGCGGGAGCTGGGGTGCGTGGACGACCGCTAATCCCCTGCCGCTCAATTTGCAGCAGCTTTCACCGGGCCGCATGACACTTGGGCCTTTGCAGGATATCACGGCCGGCGCATCGGGCTTGTCGGCGCAGATCCAGGCCTATGAACGCAATGGCGTCGCGCGCATTCTGGCGGAGCCGACGGTCACTGCAGTGTCGGGCGAAAGCGCGAAATTTATGGCGGGCGGCGAATTGCCTGTGCCGACCAGCGAAACCTGCACGCCCGCCAATAATACATGTACGATTGGCGTATCCTTCAAGCCTTACGGCGTCTCATTAGGATTTACGCCGGTGGTTTTGGGCGAAGGGCGCATCCTGCTGCGTGTGGCAACAGAGGTGACGGAGGTTGATCCCACAACCATCATCACCTTCACGGCCACGTCCATTCCGGGTTTTCGTACCCGCAAGAATGAAACCAGCGTTGAGCTTCCCTCTGGAGGCTCAATCGTGACTGCCGGCTTGCTTCAATCGACATCGCGGCAGATGATCAACGGCCTGCCGGGACTTAAGGATCTTCCTGTTCTGGGGGCTTTGTTCCGCTCACGTGATTATCAGCGGCAGGAAACGGAGCTGATGGTGATCGTGACGGCTTATCTTGCCAAGCCCAGCCGTCCGCAGGAACTTTCACGCCCTACCGATGGACTGGCCTTTGCCACCGATGCGCAAGGAGCATTCCTTGGTCGCGTCAACCGCATTTATTCGACAACAGACAATCCGCAGCTTCTTCGTAACTTTCGTGGCCGCGTCGGCTTTATTGCAGACTAGTTTGTGAGGACGTGATGATTTCTCTTGGCGTGCCCTCAAGCGGGCAGACCCGCGCTATGCGCAATGGACTGACCGTGGCCGTGCTGGCGCTGGCTCTTGCTGGTTGCGACTCGGTGGATCGGATGGCGACATCCTCCATCGTCAAAGATGACTATCGGGAACGCCATCGCATCACCATGATGGAGCGTCCTGTCGTATTGAATCTGTTCCCGACCGGATCGCAGATAGATAGCGCCTCCGAGCGGCGACTGATTCAATTTGCAGAAGCCTATCGTGCGGAGGGAGAAGGGCGTTTGGAAATTCTCATGCCGAGCGGCGGCGTCAATGAAAGCCATGCCCGCGCCAGCATCTCAGCCCTGCGCAGCATCTTGGGACGCGCCGGGATCGACAAGGATGTGAGTGAGGGAAGCTATCCTGTCGCAGACCCGCGTGCCAATTCGCCCATCCGGCTCATTTATCGCGCCACCCGTGCCAAGGTCGTCCATCGGTGCGGCGAATGGCCGGCCGATCTGAGCATTGGTGGCCCTACCGGCACCTGGGATAACCGCCCCTATTGGGACTTCGGCTGCTCTTATCAAAGCATGTTTGCCAATCAAACGGCCGATCCGCGCGACCTTGAGGCGCCACGCGCCACCACCCCCAATGATGTGGCCATGCGGATGCGCGGCATTGAAAAAGTGCGCGCAGGCAGTGATCCCGCAACGGACTGGAAGGTTGAAAACACCAAAATTAGCAATGTCGGAGGCCGCTGATGAGTGGCGAGACGAACGATCTGATTCTGGCTGCGGTGCCCCGCATCACCATCGAGGTTTGGTATAACTCACCAACCGCTTTGGCGCTGATGCAAGAGGCAATCAAAGACCGGCATATGACCAAGCCGCATGTGGAGCTGATGCCGGGAGGTATTTCTGCTGCACTCGAACATTATCAGGCCAATGCAACGCCCAACCTCATCATCGTGGAAGCCAATCCCGATCGGCGCGCTTTTTTGAGCGAGCTCGATCAGCTGGCTGAATTTTGCGACGCCAATACGCGTGTGATCGCTCTTGGTCGCACGAATGATATTTTGTTGTATCGCGATTTGCTCGCCCGCGGTGTCAGCGAATATATCGTCGAGCCCTTTGATGTGCTTGATCTGGTACGTGCTATCTCGCAGCTTTATGCGGCCACCGCCACGACCGGATCACTTGGACGCATCGTTGCCTTTTACGGAGCTAAGGGGGGAGCAGGGTCTTCCACCCTCGCCCATAACGTGGCTTGGTGCGCTGCCAACAAGATTGGCATCTCAACCGTGCTGGCAGATCTTGATCTCCCCTTTGGAACCGCCGCACTCGATTTCAATCAGGATCCTGTGCAAGGCATCGCGGATGCAGTCCTCGCCCCCGACCGGCTCGATGGCAATGTGCTGGAACGCTTGCTCAGCAAAGTGGGCGACAAGCTCAGCCTCTTGGCAGCTCCCGTCAATCTTGAGCAAAGTTACGATCTCGACCCGGAAGGGTTTGATTATTTGCTGGACCTGTTGCGAGCGACGGTTCCCCTCACCATCCTTGATGTACCGCATGGCTGGTCAGGTTGGGTGCGGCGCGTGATGCTGGCAGCTGACGAGATTATTCTTGTCAGCGAGCCCGATCTCGCAAGCTTGCGGAACGTCAAAAATATTCTCGACCGTCTGGTGCCCGACCGCCCAAATGATGAGCGACCAAAGGTCATCGTCAACAAGCTTCAAATTCCAAAACGTCCTGAGATCAAATTTGATGACTTCACCAAGGCGATTGGCTTTGCTCCTTTCGCAGCCATTGAATTTGATCCGAAGAATTTCGGCACCGCTGCGAATAATGGTCAGATGCTGGGCGAAATTCCCAATGTGAAAGCCTATGGGCAATGCCTTGATCTGACTTACGCTGTCACCCGCAAGGGAGAGCCGAAGGCCGCGAAGAAACGTGACTTGATCGGTCTGTTGAAATCAGGGAAACTCAGTTTGAGCCTGAAGAAGCGCTCTTAATTTCATTTTCGATTTCAAAGTGATGAGGTTTCATGTTTGGCAAGCGTTCTGCGACCGGAGCGGGTGGCGCTGTCAATGCGCCTCGCCCGGAGACCAAATCAGCCCCTGTACCGCAAGTCGCCCGCACAGCCGGCGTAAAATCGGCCACCTCCAATGCAGCGCCGCCATCGGCCCCGCCGGCTGAAGCGCGCAAACCCGATTCCTATTATGCCACCAAGGCAGTCGTTTTTGGTGCGCTGATTGAAGCGCTTGATCTGTCACAGCTCTCGAAGATGGATCCTGAAAGCGCACGCAATGAAATTCGCGATATTGTCACTGAAATTGTCGGCATCAAGAATGTTGTCTTGTCAATTACGGAGCAGGAAGAACTGCTGGAGGACATCTGCAATGATGTTCTGGGCTTTGGTCCGCTCGAAAAGTTGCTGGCACGAGATGACATTGCCGACATCATGGTCAATGGCGCTGAACGCACCTTTATCGAAGTCGGCGGCAAGATTCAGCTCACCAACATCAAGTTTCGCGACAATGCGCAGCTGATGAATATCTGCCAACGGATCGTCAGTCAGGTCGGTCGACGGGTTGATGAATCTTCCCCCATTTGTGACGCTCGCCTGCTTGATGGCTCGCGCGTCAATGTCATCGCGCCGCCTCTGGCGCTGGACGGACCGGCACTGACCATTCGTAAGTTTCGAAAGGATAAGCTCACTCTTGATCAGCTGGTCAAGTTTGGCGCGATCTCGCCTGAGGGGGGTGAGATTCTCAAGATCATTGGCCGCATTCGCTGCAATGTACTGATCTCTGGGGGCACCGGTTCTGGCAAGACAACGCTGCTCAATTGTCTCACCAACTATATTGATGCAGGCGAGCGGGTGATTACCTGCGAAGACGCAGCTGAATTGCAATTGCAGCAGCCGCATGTGGTGCGGCTCGAAACGCGCCCGCCCAATCTGGAAGGTACGGGCGCAATCCCGATGCGCGAGCTGGTGAAAAATTGTCTGCGTATGCGTCCGGAGCGGATCATCGTCGGTGAAGTGCGCGGGCCGGAAGCCTTTGACCTGCTGCAGGCGATGAATACTGGCCATGACGGCTCCATGGGCACCTTGCATGCCAATTCACCGCGTGAAGCGCTCGGCCGGCTGGAAGCCATGATCACCATGGGTGGCTTTTCACTCCCCGCGCGCACGATTCGGGAGATGATCGTCTCCTCGGTTGATGTGATCATTCAGGCGGCGCGTCTGCGCGACGGATCACGCCGCATCACCTACATCACTGAAGTACTCGGTCTGGAAGGCGATGTGATCATCACCCAAGATCTATTTCTTTATGAGATCGTCGGTGAGGAATCGGATGGACGGCTGCGCGGTCGTCATCGCTCGACAGGCATCGGTCGCCCGCGCTTCTGGGATCGTGCCCGCTATTTCGGGGAAGAGGCGAGGCTTGCCGCCGCGCTTGATGCTTCTCTGGATGACGCCACCTTGTGATGAGAAGGAGCAATGGCGATGGAAAGCCTGTTGGTTGCCGTACTGGCTTCGATCTCGGCGGCTGGATTCGCTTATGTATTTCTCTATCCCCATCTGTCGGGAGAGAAGAAAGCCGCCGAACGGCAGGCCGCCCTTCTTGAAGGCTCAATGCGCGCCAACAGCGCACGAACCGAAGCCGCAAATCGACGCAAGCAAATTGCCGAAACCCTGCGTGAAATGGAAGATAGCGGCAAATCCAAGAAGGTGACGCTCGAAGCCAAAATCACACAGGCCGGATTGGAGATGACCAGGCAGACCTTTCTTCTGGTCAGCCTTGGCGCCGCGATCACTGCGGGCATGATGGCCGTCATGTTCATGGGTGGCATTGTGTCCGCCATCATTGCAGCGCTGTTTGGTGGGATTTTACTGCCACAAATGGCGCTGTCTTTTCTTAAAAAGCGCCGCGTGAAAAAATTTCTGGATGAATTCCCGGAAGCTGTGGATGTCATCATCCGTGGTGTGAAGTCGGGCCTGCCGCTGGGTGCTTGCCTGCAAACCGTAGCTGCGCAATCCGCTGAGCCTGTGCGAACCGAATTTCGTATGATTGTTGAATCGACTCTGGTTGGCCTTTCCGTGCCGGAAGCTATCGAGCGGATGGTCGAACGGATGCCGATCCCGGAGACAAACTTTTTTTCCATTGTCATCAGCATCCAACAAAAGGCCGGCGGCAATCTGACAGAAGCTTTGGGCAATTTGTCGCGTGTGCTCCGCGACCGCAAAAAGATGGATCTCAAGGTCAAGGCATTGACCAGTGAAGGCAAGACGTCTGCGATCATTGTGGGCGCCCTGCCCTTCGTCGTCTCAGGTGGCGTCTATTTTATCAATCCCAAAGCCTTTGATCCGCTCTTCTATACAGACAAGGGACAGATCATTCTGGGGATCACCCTCATCTGGGCGACAATAGGGATTGTCATGATGAAATTCATGGTCTCGGTGAAGGTGTAGCCATGCCGGATATGTTCAGCGGAACCAGCGGGATCTTTCAGTTTCTTGTGGTCTGCGCAGTCATGTCCGGCGTGATGGGCATTGGCTTTATCTTCGTCAAGGACGATTCGCTTGATGCGCGTATGAAGAGCGTCGTGACGGAACGCAACCGCTTGCGTGTCCGCTCGCGCGAGGATCTTGCGCGCAACCGCAACAATCTGCGGCCACAACCAAAGGCATTCATCAAGCAAATCGTTGAAAGTTTTAATCTGAATGAATGGCTGGGGAGCGACAAATTCAAGGGCGAGCTGGCGCGAGCCGGATTTCGCGGTGCGCAGGCAGAGGTCACATTCCTTTTCTGCCGTCTCGTCACACCCATTGCAGTTGGGCTCTTGCTGATCCTCTATATCTTTGTGTTGGGAGCTATTCAGGTTTCAACAACGACCGGCATTGGCATCGTTGTGGTGGGTATCCTCGCAGGTACAAAAGCCCCCGAACTCTTTTTGATGAATACGATTGGAAAGCGACAAAACTCCATCCAGATGGCTTTTCCGGATGCACTTGATCTGCTTCTGATCTGCGTTGAGTCAGGCATGTCGATTGAAGCCGCGTTGCGCCGCGTTGCGCAAGAAATCGCGGTCCAATCGGTGCCTTTGTCGGAAGAGTTAAGCCTGACCATGGCGGAATTGTCTTATCTACCCGACCGCAAACAGGCCTATGAAAATTTTGCCATGCGTGCGGGCACAGAATCAGCCAAGCAGATCGCCCTTGTTCTCTCGCAGGCTGAGCAGTTTGGTACGCCTCTGGGGGCGGCCTTGCGCATTGTGTCCTCGGAGGGTCGCGAAAAGCGCCTGATGGATGCTGAACGCAAGGCGGCTTCCATTCCTCCCAAACTGACGGTACCGCTGATCGTCTTCTTGTTGCCAGTGCTCTTTGTGGCCCTTCTCGCGCCGCCCTTCCTGCGTTGATCGCTATCGTTGAGCAGGCGCCTGTGTGCCGGGCACGGACAATTGAGCATTATTGCTATTCTGGATCTCGCGCCATGCATTGGATTGCGAAATCATCTGACGAATAGCAACGACATTGGCTGCGGCTTCTTCAGCAGACAGGTCCCGCGATGCAACAGTTTCGGCTTCTGCGAATTTTCCTTGCAGGGACAGGATCAGAGCGAGATTTTGTCGCACGCGCGCATCCGCACGCGGATGTTTGGCTGCCTGCCTTAGCATGTCTTCCGCTTTGCCGAGTTCCTTGTTCAGCGCATAGCTGAGACCCAGATTCGAAAGCACGGACGGCTCACCCGGCGCGAGCTTCAAGGCCTCAACATAAAAAGCCTGAGCCCCATAATGATCACCTAGCTGGTCAGCAACAGACCCTTGCGCGGAATAGATCGACCAGTTGGGCCTTTCAGCTGTATGGGCCTGTCGTAACACGCCAGCTGCTTCCTCAAGTCGGCCGGCATCGGCAAGAGCCTTCCCATAAGCGCCGAGAATTTCCAGATCATTGGGAGAGCGCATCGCAGCTTGTTGCAGCACCGCAACCGCTTGTGTGACTTTTCCTTCCGCACGCAGCCCGCGCGCGTAAGCCAGGATCACCTGCTTGTCATTCGGATTGGCTTCATAGCGTTTGCCCCAGCTTTCCGTGAAGCGGCGCAGCCCTGCGGGGTCATTGGGTGGTACATCGTTGCGGCTGATAGAGCCCGTCAGATCATTGAAGCTGAGGCTCTTGCATCCAGCCATGGGCAGGGTAGCGAGAGAGATAGCAAGCAAAAGACCCACATGGCGGATCCCGGACCTGTTGAAAAGCATCTGTCGCATAATCGGTCCTGAAAATAAGTTTAAAAAACCATCTCTGGTCAGAGACTCAATAAAGCGTTAACCCTAATGGATCGTTAACGCTTCGCCTCGGGACGGACCTTTTCCATGGCTTCCTTCTTCGCCGCGCCCTCTGCTGCCGCCATTCCACTTTATCTCGTCAACAAGGACAGCTGGTCGAAACTCTGTGACGAGTTGAGCGCCGAAGTCGTGGCTTATGCGCTGTCGTCGGGCTTTAACGCCTCCGCAAATCAACATGTCATGTTGCCCGGAAAGGATGGTTTGTCAGCCGTGGTCTTCGCGCCCCAGACGGGACCGCGGGGCGAGCGTTTTGCTGCAGGACGTTTGGTCGGTCTGTTACCCAGAGGGCATTATCGACTGGAGAACCGTCTTGGCATTCAGGTGGAAGAGGATGTCGCGCTTGCTTTTGCGCTCTCCGCCTATCGGTTTACGCGTTACAAGCCAGCCGTACCAGCTGGAGCAAGGCTCGTCCTGCCCAAGGGCCTTGATCGCGCCCGCCTTGAGCGGATTGCTGCAGCAATTTCTTTGGGACGCGATCTCGTCAACACGCCCACCAATGATATGGGACCAGAAGCGCTCGAAGCCGCAGCCCTGAAGGTTGCCAAGGCCTATGGTGCCAAGACGCGCGTTATTCGTGGTGCGCAACTGCTCAAGCAGAATTTTCCGCTCATTCATGCTGTGGGGCGCGCGGGCGCACAGGAGCCCCGTCTTGTTGATCTGAGCTGGGGTAAAGCAAACCATCCCAAGGTAACGCTGGTGGGCAAGGGCGTCTGCTTTGATACAGGTGGGCTTGATATCAAACCCTCCAGCGCCATGCTGCTCATGAAGAAAGACATGGCCGGTGCAGCAACCGCACTTGCTCTTGCACAGATGATCATGGATGCCAAATTGCCGGTGCGCCTGCGTGTGCTCTTGCCCATGGTTGAAAATGCCATCGCAGGGAATGCTTTCCGTCCGGGCGATGTATATCCCAGTCGTAAGGGACATACAGTCGAGATCGGCAATACGGATGCAGAGGGGCGGCTCATTCTGGCGGATGCGCTTGCCTTGGGTGATGAAGAAAGTCCCGACCTGATGTTTGTCTTCGCAACGCTGACAGGTGCAGCGCGCGTGGCACTCGGTCCTGATCTTCCGCCCTTCTATACAATGAGTGATGCCCTTGCAGGGGACATCTCGGACATGGCGAGCCGCGTGCACGATCCTGTTTGGCGACTGCCGCTTTGGGAAGCTTATGATCCGCTGCTTGATGGCAAGATCTCGACGCTCGTGAATGTCTCGAACGGTCCTTTTGCAGGTTCCATCACCGCAGCGCTCTTCTTGCGCCGCTTTATCGAAAAAGCCCGCGAATGGGCGCATTTCGATATTTACGGCTGGAATCCCTCGACCAAGCCAGCACGCCCGGAGGGGGGAGAAATCCAGACCGCCCGGCTGCTTTATGCCCTGCTTGCGCAGCGCTTTGGCAAGCGTTAAGCGGAGCGCAGGGGGTTCCACCATTCAATGACTGCTTCGACATCATCCGTGAATTACCGTCTTTTGCTGCCTCTCATGGCGCATGGGGTGGTGACGCAGATCATGGCGGGGTTGTTTCGCATCACGACTTCCTACCGCGTGCTGGAACTCGGACTGCCGGTGGAATGGATCGGTGTGGTGGCCACGTCATTTGCCATTTTTCCGATCTTTCTTGCCGTGCAAGTGGGCCGCTATATCGACCGCAATCATGATGCTGATGCCTTGCGCATTGGCTCGGTGCTTTGTGTCATTGCGGCCATTGGACTGCTTTACATAGCGGCAACACCGCTGGTGATCATGTGTTTCATGGTTGTGGCGGGGGTCGGGCATCTCTTTCTGATGGCGTCTCATCAAATGCTTTGTGTGCGGGCTGCAGGCGAGAAGAGCCGCGACTCCGTTTTCGGCAATTTCCTGATGGTCACCGGCATTGGTCAGGGCCTTGGTCCTTTCATTGTGGGATGGGTTGGCGGTGATGCGCGCGTACCTGATACCTGGACGCTTTATGTGATCGCTTTGGTCAGCGCTGTGACCATTGTGGCGATCTCCCTCTTCATTGCGCCTGATCGACATGCGCCGCAGCGCAATCGTAACGAAGCGCCAATGTCGCTGGGCACTTTGCTGCGGATCAATGGTTTTGTGACCGTACTGATTGCCAGCGTCATCACCATGTCCGCGCAAGATCTGATCGTTGTTTATCTGCCTTTGCTGGGTAATGAGCGCAACATCGGCGTCAGCGATATCGGTTGGATGTTGACGGTACGCTCCATCACGGCAGTCATCTCGCGCATTGGCTATTCGCAACTCGTTGCAGTCGTGGGTCGTGTGCGCCTCACTTTCATCACCATGGCGCTGAGTGGTGTTGCCTTCATCATCATGGCGCTACCTGTCTCGATCTCGGTTCTTTATGTGGCTTGCGCCGTGTTGGGCCTTGGCCTTGGCCTGGCCTCTGCCCTGAGCCTGACCAGCGTGGTTGAGCTTGCCCCACCAGCCGCACGCGGGACAGCCTTGTCGCTGCGCATCACCGGCAACCGCATCGGGCAGGCTTCCATTCCCTCGCTTGGTTCACTGGTCGTTGCGGCAGCAGGCGCGGCCGGTGTTCTAGGCCTGATCGGCTTGGCTTTAATTGTCTCTGGCATTTCGGTGCAGGTGGTGCGCGGCCGTAAAGCCTCTTGAATTCGGCGCTGAGACGCGCGATGAATTCGGAGCCGAAACGAGGCGGCGATGAATGGAAATCGACCCTGCGCGCGGATTGAAACTGCTGCATGACATTTCTCTGGGCCTTGTTCATCACACCAAGGCGCAAGAGCAGCCCGATTTCACCTTGCGTCAGCTTTCAATCCTTCTGACGGTCTATCTGGAACAGCCGCCTCATACGGTGCGCGGCCTTGCCCGCAAGCTGGGCGTCACCAAACCCGTCATCACCCGTGCGCTCGATTCCATGGGCAAGCAGGAGATCATCGCCCGCCGGCGCGACGAGAATGACCGCCGCAATGTCATCATTCAGCGTACTGTGAAAGGCGCGCTCTATGTGGAAAGCCTTGGGGATCTCGTCGCTGAGAAAGCACGCGAGCTGCCACGTTAGGGGATTGCATGACCCATTTTGATCGCCGCCTGACGCCTGCCCGCCCGGACCTCGCCGCCGCGCATCTCATGGGCCACGTCATTGCTGAACGCTATGTAGAGGGCGAGGCCATGCGCATTTGCGAGGAAGCCGTGGCCCTGTCCCGCGAAGCCAGCCGTGAATGTTCGATCGACACGCAAGCCCTCTTTGGTGAGGAGGCCATCGTCTATGACATGACAGAAGAAGGCTGGTCATGGGTGCAGCTGACCCGCGATGGTTATGTGGGCTACCTGCCCAGCGAAGCCCTGCGGAAATCTCCTGAGCCCACGCATAAAGTCATTGTGCCGCGTACGCTGGTCTATCCCGGCCCCAATATGAAATTGCCGATGACGAGCGCCCTGCCTTTGGCTGCACAGCTTCATGTCAGCCAGATGAAAGACGACTTTGCGCAAGTTCCGGGCTTGGGTTTTGTCTGGCGCGAACATCTGGCCCCCCTTGATCACGCAGATCGGGATTTTGTGACGGTGGCGGAGCGTTTCTTGCACGCGCCCTATTTGTGGGGCGGCAAAACGATTTCCGGCATTGACTGTTCCGGCCTCGTGCAAATTGCGCTGCAAGCCTGCAATATTCTCTCGCCACGCGATACGGATATGATGGAAGGCTCACTGGGTTCAGCCTTGCCGCTCACCAGCGATCTCAGTGGCCTGCAACGGGGAGATCTCGTCTTCTGGAAGGGCCATGTCGGCATCATGCTCAATGCGCGTGATTTGCTTCATGCAAATGGCACTTTCATGCAGGTCACGCGCGAGCCGCTTGCCGTTGCCCGTGAACGCATCCGCAGCAAGACGGGCGGCGACATGACATCCTTGCGCAGGCTTTAAGTTAAGCGTGCCTTGATAAGCGCCATGTCTTCTGGCGCCTCATCGCTGATCCTGATGGCATCGCTAAGCCGGCGCAGGGCATGTTCTGCACTGGCTTCATCTCTTGCATGGATGAGAGCAAGCCGATCGCCTTTAGTGACCCTGCTGCCGACGGGCATGATGTCACTCAGCCCGACAGCATGATCAATCGCATCCTGAGGTCTGGTACGCGCGCCTCCCAGAACCACAAGCGACATGCCGATCTCGCGCGTTTCCATTGCAGAAATAAAGCCGCTTTGCATCGCCCGCAGCGGCCGGATCACAGAAGCCTCTGGCAGGATCTTATCCGGCCTCGTCAGAATGTCAGATGGGCCACCAAGTGCAGCTATCATGCGTTGAAATCTTTCCGCAGCCGCACCTGATTCGAGCGCTGTTTCGATTTTTACGCGCGCCTCGGAGAGAGATGTCGCAAGCTTGCCCAGCAACAGCATTTCCGCACCCAGAGCAACGACAATGTCTTGCACGCGCGGTTCACGCCTCATGCCAGTCAGATGCTGGATGGCATGTCGCACTTCCAATCCATTGCCCACGCTACTGGCTAAAGGTTCATTCATGTCAGTGATCAGCGAAACCGTTGGCAGGCCGGCTTCCCCTGCAACGCGCGCAAGGCTGTGGGCGAGTTCATGCGCTTGATGTTCATCACGCATGAAAGCCCCAGATCCCGTCTTCACATCCATCACCAGCCCTTGCAGCCCAGCAGCCAGCTTCTTCGAGAGAATGGAGGCTGTGATCAGCGCAATTGACTCCACGGTCGCCGTGACATCACGAATGGCGTAGAGCTTGCGGTCAGCAGGAGCCAGATCATCTGTTTGCCCAATGATGGCGCAGCCCACATCACGCACCACTTGCCGAAACAGAGGGAGATCCGGCGCTGTTTGATAGCCTGCGATCGAGTCAAGCTTGTCGAGTGTGCCACCTGTATGACCAAGGCCTCGTCCTGAAATCATCGGAACAAAGGCACCGCAGGCGGCCACAGCTGGCGCAAGGATCAGGCTGATATTGTCTCCAACGCCGCCGGTTGAATGCTTATCGAGCACAGGTCCGGGCAAATCATCCCAATTAAGCCTCGTGCCTGACGAGGCCATGGCGCGCGTGAGCGCGGCTGCTTCCCCAGCATCCATGCCACGAAAGAAGATCGCCATGGCCAAAGCCGCAGCCTGTCCTTCTGTGACAGTGCCATCGACAAGGCCAGCGACGAAATCATGCAGATCATTTTGCGACAGAGGCTCGCCTTCACGCTTGCGGCGAATGATTTCCTGCGCGATCACGCTGAGAGCCTTTCGAGCAATGCATCAAGCAGGCCACTGGCGCCGAAGCGAAAGGTATCAGGCTTGGCCCATCCAGCACCCATGATCTCATCACAGAGCCGCAGATAGGCTTGCGCATCTTCAAAGCTGCGGATGCCGCCTGAAGCTTTAAAGCCAATGAGCAAACCGCTGGCGCGAATTGTCTCCAGCATCACCTGCGCCGCTTGCGGTGTCGCTGAGACGGGAGTCTTGCCGGTGGAGGTCTTGATAAAATCGGCTCCACACGCAATCGCCAATTCACTTGCCTGCCTGATCAGTTGTGGCTCTTTGAGCTCACCTGTCTCCAGAATGACTTTCAAATGCGCAGCAGGCTTGGCGGTCTGCGCAATACTGACGAGAAAGTCTCGTACAACCTGTGTTTGCCCTTGCAAAAATGCCCGCCAAGGCAGGACGACATCAATCTCATCCGCACCATCAGAAAGCGCTTGTTCGGTCATGCGCTGCGACATCTCAACAGGCTCATCGCCAGAGGGAAAGTTGATGACGGTCGCGATGTGAATTCCAGTGCCGGCGAGGGCTGCGCGCACCTGAGGCACAAAGCGTGGCCAGATACATAGTGCGGCCACATGTCCAAACCCGCTGCGGGCCTTGGCAATAAGGTTGTCAATATCAGCAGGCGTACACCCATCGTTGAGATTTGTGAGGTCAAGACAAGTCAAGGCGAGCAAGGCATCATCGCGATCAGTCATCATTCAGTTCTTTCATGAAATGATCGAGCAGATGATGCAGTCCTGTTGCCCCGTCCTGACCGACGCTACGTGTCTGCGCATGGGTCGGCGCACCGCGAGCAAAGCCGGCTGCGTAATTGGTCATCATGCCGATTGCGGCCACTCGCAGACCAAGGCTTCGGGCCAGGATGACTTCGGGCACAAGCGACATTCCAACAGCATCAGCCCCCAACATACGCGCCATGCGAATTTCGGCCGGTGTTTCGAAGGATGGTCCGCTGAACCACATATACACGCCTTCTGTCAGGCGGATATTGCACTGGCGCGCTGCCTTTGCGAATTGCTCGCGCAAAGCTGGATCATAAGCATTGACCATAGAGACAAAGCGCTCATCGCCGCGCGCACCGATGAGAGGATTTGGCCCGTTGAGATTGATATGGTCGCTGATCAGCATCAGGCTTGCAGGTGGAGCATCATCACGCAGCGATCCGCAGGCGGCCGTCAGAATGAGCCGCTTGCAGGGCAGCTGCGCAAGCATTTGCAGCGGCGTGGCCATCACTCGCGCATTGCCGTCTTCATAAAAATGTCCGCGCCCCTGCAGAAACAAAACGCGCTTGCCATGCCATCGGCCCACAATGACTCGCCCCGCATGGCCCGAAACGCTGGGACGGGGAAAGCCCGGCAGCATCTCATAAGCGATCTCAACCTCTGGCTCGACGGATTGCGCGAGGACATTGAGCCCCGTGCCCAAGACGAAGGCCACATCAATCGGACCCTTGATGCCGGCCTGCCGGAGGCATGTCAGCGCATCGCTCATCAGCCCTCGCCTCCGATCCGGCCCTCTGCGAGGCGATGTGCTGTAAAGGCATGTGGCAGAAGTTCGCCCAGCCGCATAGCTTTGCCGTGGTCCTTGCGTGTGGCCCCATAAACAAGCGTGTCGGCCTTGCCAAATTCCGCTATCCGCTGGCGGCAGGCACCGCAGGGGGTCAGTGGGGTCACCCCGTCGCCCATGACCAGAATATGCGTGATTTCGCGCTCACCGGCCGCCACCATGGCCGCAATGGCCCCTGTTTCCGCGCAGATCCCCTCAGGATAGGCGGCATTTTCGACATTGCAGCCGGCAAATATGGCGCCTGAGCGGGTCCGCAGCGCCGCCCCGACGGGAAAGCGCGAATAGGGGGCATGGGCGTGACGCTGGACCTCGCGGGCCGCATCGAACAGGTGAGCCAGCAGCTCAGGCTCGCTCGGAGCTTCAGGGGACTGATCCATGGCCATGAGATTGCCAGAAGGAGGCTGTGAGTGAAAGGCCGCTCCTTCATTGCGGAGGAGGCGATGCGGTGGCATTCTGGGCTTGAGCTGTGTTGAGGAGAAGCCCATGGGCCGCCGCAGATCCGCTCTGTTTGCCATCGCCGTGTTTGTCATGGCGCCTCTAGCTGCGCTACCGGCGCTGGCCCGTGGGGGCGCACAAAAAGTCGATGCGGAATTGGTTCTCGCCGTTGACATCTCCTATTCCATGGATCGTGTCGAACAGGAATTGCAGCGCGATGGCTATGTGCAGGCCATCACCTCTCCAGAATTCTTGAACGCCTTGAAATCCAACCTGCATGGACGGATCGCGGTCGCCTATCTGCAATGGGCCTCCTATACCGATCATGATGTGCTGATTGACTGGACGGTCATTGACGGTCCTGAAACAGCGGCTGCTTTTGCAAAGCGTCTGAAGGAAGCACCTTACAGACGCGCACAGCGCACATCGATTTCAGGCGCTATTGATCGTTCAGCAGCGCTTTTCGAAAATAACGGCTTTGATAGCGATCGTCAGATCATCGACATATCTGGCGACGGTCCCAACAATAATGGTCGCCTCGTCACGCAGGCACGTGATGAGGCAGTTGCCAAAGGCATTACCATCAACGGACTTCCGCTCGTTGGTATTCGCGAATGGACGAGCCCGGCTGATATCAAGGATCTCGATGTTTATTACGAGGATTGCGTGATCGGTGGGTTTGATGCTTTCATGATCCCGATCCGCGATCGCAAGAGCTTTGTTGATGCGACACGAAGCAAACTTGTGCGGGAAATTGCCCAAGCTCCAAACTGGCTGCAACCAGACCTGGCTCTACGCCGCGTGGATGCGAGAGAACCACGCATCTCCTGCACCATTGGCGAGACACTCTGGCGCAACCGGTGGGGCAACTGAGCGTGGCATTTTCCAGACGTGAGCTTTTTTCTGGCGCCGCCGCGCTTCTCGCTTGTCCAGCTTTTGCCCAACAGCGCCCGCAAGATGATCCCATTATTGCGGGCTTTGCCCGTCATCTGCCGGTGCTGGCTGAAAATGGCATGGTCGCCAGTCAGGAAATGATTGCATCCCGGATTGGCGTTGAGATCCTGAGACAAGGAGGCAATGCTGTCGATGCTGCCATTGCGACAGGTTTTGCTCTGGCTGTCACTTTGCCCCGCGCAGGCAATATTGGTGGCGGCGGATTCATGCTCATTCATTTGGCAGCCGCCAAGAAAACCGTCGCCATAGATTATCGCGAAATGGCCGGCGCTCTAGCCGAACGCAAGATGTTTCTGGATGCGGAGGGCCGTTTCATTCCCGCCAAGTCGCAATCAACTGGCTTGGGCGTTGGCGTGCCTGGGACAGTTGCAGGTTTTGCGCTGGCGCATGAAAAATATGGCTCGAAGAAATTTACCCTCGCGCAATTGATCGCGCCTGCAATCAAGCTCGCTAGCGAGGGCATTGTGGTCGAGGATGACTTGGCTGACAGCCTGCCGTCTGGGATGCGTCGCATGGGAAGATATGCGTCGAGCCGCGAGATTTTCCTCAAAAGCGACGGCACGAATTACAAGCGCGGTGACCGTCTTGTGCAAAGAGATCTCGCGCGTAGCTTGCAACTGATCGCAGATCGCGGGCCCCGTGCCTTTTATGAAGGTGAGATCGCTGACAAAATCATCGCAGCCGTGAAAGCGGAAGGCGGTCATCTCACAAGCGATGATTTTGCCGCCTATCGCGCTATTGAGCGCGAAGTGGTGCGCGGCACCTATCGCGGTCACGAGATTGTCTCTATGCCGCCTCCTTCGTCGGGCGGCGTTCATCTCATCGAGATTTTGAACATTCTCGAAGCTTTTCCTATTGGTGATCTGGGTCACAATTCAGCTGCCACCATTCACCTTATGGCAGAGGCGATGAAGCTCGCTTATGCAGATCGCTCAAAACATCTGGGCGATCCTGATTTCACCAATATCCCTCTCAAAGGTCTGCTCTCCAAGACCTATGCGAATGAGCTGCGCAAAACCATTTCGCTTGAGCGCGCAAGACCCGGCGCCGATATTTTGCCGGGTCAGCCGCAGCTCTTCGAAAGCGAACAGACGACTCATTATTCAGTGGTGGATGTGCAGGGCAATGCGGTTTCCAATACATACACGCTGAATTTCTCCTATGGGCTTGGCCTCGTCGCGGCGGGCACCGGAATTTTGCTCAATAATGAGCTTGATGATTTTGCCGCAAGGGAAAATGCGCCCAATGCTTTCGGTCTTCTTGGTGGAGATGCCAATGCGCCGGGACCACGCAAGCGTCCTCTTTCATCCATGAGCCCCAGTCTGGTGTTCAGGGATGGAGAGTTGCGTCTGGTAACGGGTTCGCCCGGCGGATCTCGGATCATTACGATCGTGCTGCAAATCATCATGAATGTGATTGATCACAAGATGAATGTCGCGGAAGCTACTGAAGCACCGCGAATCCACCATCAATGGCATCCTGATCAGCTGCGGCTCGAAAAAGGCATTTCACTGGATACGCAGCGCTTGTTGGAAAAGCTTGGCCATAAGCTTTCAGTCTCTGCGGTGATTGGATCGACACAGACAATCGAGCGTGCGCGCGGCCAATTGGCGGGTGCCAGTGACACGCGCCAGCGCGGCACAGGTGTCGCGGGTTACTGACTATTTCGTGCCATAAATGCGGTCGCCCGCATCGCCCAGGCCCGGAATGATGTAGCCATGATCATTCAGGCGATCATCAATTGCAGCTGTCCAGATCCGTATGTCGTGATGTGTGGTGCGTAGCTTTTCGATTCCCTCAGGCGCAGCCAGCAAGCTGACGAAGCGGATCTCCTTGGCACCTTTATCCTTGATCAACTGTACCGCTGTGCAAGCAGAATGACCCGTGGCCAACATGGGATCGAGAATGATGACGAGACGATCTGCAATATCCTCCGGCGCTTTGAAGAAATATTCGACCGCCTGTAACGTCTCAGGATCGCGATAAAGTCCTATATGAGCAACGCGCGCCGAAGGCACAAGCGCCAACATGCCATCAAGCAGGCCCATGCCAGCGCGCAATACGGGGGCAAAGACGAGCTTCTTGCCCTCGATAAAGGGCGCATTCATCTTGGCCATCGGTGTTTCAATCTCGCGCTTCACCACAGGCAGATCGCGCGTGACCTCATAACCAAGAAACAGGCTGATCTCGTTGAGCAGCTCGCGGAACTGTTTTGTCGAACAGGTTTTGTCGCGCATCAAGGAGAGCTTATGCTGCACCAGTGGATGGCGAACGAGCGTGACGGCATCCATGAGCCACTCCTCGTAATCATAAAACCCGTCATTGCAACACGGGCAGCCTGTATCAAATCTTACCACCACGACCTCCCACGCAAAGTGGGTGGAAGCCCCAGATATTTCGCAATGGTTGCGCCAATATCAGAGAATGTGTCGCATATGCCGATTTCTCCCGGCACAATTTCAGGTCCAAAGGCAATGATCGGCACATGTTCACGCGTATGATCCGTGCCGCGCCAGGTTGGATCATTTCCATGATCGCCAGTGAAGATGACAAGGTCGCCGGGCTGCAGCTTTGCTTTCAATTCAAACAGCCTTGCGTCAAATTGCTCAAGACAGGCAGCGGCGCCCGGCACATCACGACGATGTCCGAATTCGGTGTCGAGATCGAGATAATTCGCAAAGAGCAAACCGCCATCGGGGAGTCGATCAAGGGCTGCAAGCGTTTTATCGAAGAGATCCATATTGCCCGCGCCTTTCACCTCTTCACCTGTATGGCGATGGGCAAAGATGTCGCCAATCTTGCCGATCGAGATGATATGGCGTTGTGCTTCAGTCGCGTGGTCGAGCAAATTGCCATGCGGCGGCGGCATGGCGAAATCTTTTCGGTGCGATGTGCGTTTGAAAGCGCCTGCCCGTTCACCAATAAACGGGCGCGCAATGATGCGGCCTATTTTCAGCGGGTCGCATAATTCACGCGCCAGCATACAAAGATCGTAAAGACGCTGCAAACCGAAATGGTCTTCATGTGCTGCAATTTGCAACACGGAATCGACAGACGAATAAATGATAGGCTTTCCACTTGTGATGTGTTCTTCGCCGAGGTCCTCGATGATCTGCGTGCCAGAGGCGTGACAGTCGCCCAAAATGCCGGGCAACTTGCCGCGCGCAATCAGCCCTCGTGTGAGATCTGTTGGTAGACAGGGCTTGCTGTTTGGAAAATAGCCCCAGGCGAAATCAACCGGCGCGCCAGCGATCTCCCAATGACCCGACGGCGTATCCTTGCCTTTCGAAACTTCCTTCGCGAAACCCCAAGCACCTTGCAATTGAAGGGGTGCATCGAGCGGCAAGGCTCCCGCGCGCGAGGCTTCAGCGGCCAGCGTCAGCCCATGCGCGGTGAGAAAGGGGATTCGCAGTGGCCCCTGTCGAAGGCCCGGACGATCAGCTCGGCCTGCTGCACAGGCTTCTGCAATGTGCCCGAAAGTGTCTGCGCCCTCGTCACCGAAGTCCTTTGCATCCGCTGCGCCCCCGCAGCCGAAAGAATCAAGAACAAGGAGGAGCGCGCGCGGCATTACTGGCTCACCACGCCGCTATGATCAGCCTCGATATTGAACGCGGCTGCAAAGAGCGCGCGCGTGTAATCACTCTTGGGGGCCTTGAAAATTTCTGCGGCTGAACCGCTTTCCACCACTTTGCCATGGCGCATGACAATGAGATCAGTAGCCAAAGCACGTACAACCTTCAGGTCGTGGCTGATGAAGAGATAGGCTAGGTTTCGCCGCTTTTGCAGATCGCGCAGCAGATCGACAATCTGTGCTTGTACCGACATATCAAGCGCGGAGGTAGGCTCATCCAGCACAACAAAGCGCGGCTCCAGTGCCATGGCACGGGCAATGGCGATACGCTGCCGCTGGCCGCCAGAAAACTCATGTGGGTACCGATCCATGGTCGAAGGATCGAGACCTGTATCAGCAAGTGCACGTGCCACAATCTCGCGGCGTTCCTTCCAGCTCAACTGGGGATTTTGAATGACGAGCCCTTCTTCGACAATCTCCGCAACAGACATGCGGGGCGAGAGTGATCCATAAGGGTCTTGAAACACGATCTGCATATCACGCCGCAACGGCCGCATTTCTTTCACGCTGAGCGAATCTATGCGCTGTCCCAAATAGGCAATCGGGCCTTGTGAGCGGATGAGGCGCAGCAAGGCAAGCCCCAGCGTCGTTTTGCCGGAGCCCGACTCACCCACGACACCAACTGTCTGTCCCTCGCGCACGCTCAGCGAAATGCCGTCAACCGCTTTCACATGTCCGATCGTGCGACGAAAGAAGCCGCGTTTGATCGGGAACCAGACACGGATGTCGTCACCTGTGACGATGGCTTGAGCATCAGGATTGGCAGGGGGGGCTTCACCTTTCGGCTCAGCCGCGAGCAATGCGCGTGTGTAGGCGTGTTGTGGTGACGAAAAGACCGTTTCTGTCGGGCCAAATTCCACGATACGGCCCTTTTGCATGACGGCGACATCATCCGCAATCTTGCGCACAATGCCCAGATCATGCGTAATGAAGAGCATCGCCATGCCATGTTTGGCTTGAAGATCTTTCAGCAGGCGCAAAATCTGCGCCTGCACCGTGACGTCGAGCGCCGTCGTTGGTTCATCCGCGATAAAAAGATCAGGCCGATTGGCAAGCGCCATGGCAATCATCACACGTTGACGTTGACCACCTGACAGCTGATGCGGGTAGGCGCCCAAACGTGAAGCAGGATCAGGGATGCCGACTTCTTGCAGCAATTCCACGATGCGCGCACGCCGCTTGGTCACATCACTCATGCCATGAAGTTCGAGGATCTCACCGATCTGTTGCTCAATCACATGCAGTGGATTGAGCGAGGTCATGGGCTCCTGAAAGACCATGGTGATTTCATTGCCGCGAACGTTGCGTAACTGCGCCTCATCCGCGCGCAGCAAATCCTCACCCTTGTAAAACACCTGACCCGATGGATAGGTCGCAGAGGTTGCGCCCAGGAGCTTCACAACTGAAAGGGCCGTGACGGATTTACCCGATCCTGACTCGCCCACGAGCGCAAGCGTGCGCCCACGCTCCAATGTGAAGCTGACATGATCAACAGCAAGAGTTTCCCGTCCACCCTGCCGGAAGGCTATGGACAGATCGCGCACATCAAGAAGGGGTGTTGGCGCGTTCACTGGAAGGTCTTCCTTGGATCGAAAGCATCACGCACCGCTTCGCCAATAAAGACGAGCAGCGAGAGCATGATTGCGATGACGAAAAAGCCGGTGAGGCCGAGCCAAGGTGCTTGGAGGTTGGCTTTGCCTTGCAACAGCATTTCACCCAGAGAGGGAGAGCCCGGAGGCAGGCCGAGCCCTAAAAAGTCGAGCGAGGTGAGCGTAATGACAGACGCATTCACCACGAATGGCAGGAAGGTGAGGGTCGCGACCATGGCATTGGGCAAGACATGGCGGAACATGATCTTCCAATCAGAAAGACCGAGCGCACGCGCCGCATTCACATATTCAAAATTGCGCGCGCGCAAAAACTCCGCGCGCACGACATGAACAAGCGACACCCATGAGAAGAGCAGCAAGATGCCAAGCAGCACAAAGAAGCTTGGCGTAATGATGCTCGACACAATGATGAGAATGTAGAGATGGGGCAGTGACGACCAGATCTCGATGAAGCGCTGGAAGATGAGGTCAAGCCAGCCGCCGAAATAGCCTTGAACCGCGCCTGCAAGAATGCCGATGACGGACGAGATCGCTGCCAGCACAAGACCAAAGAGAATGGAAATGCGGAAGCCGTAAATGAGCCGTGCCGCGACATCGCGTGCCGTGTCATCTGTTCCTAGCCAATTCATCTCAAGATCACGACACGTGGCATTGGGCTTGTCGGGAAACTTTTTGGCAAGGGTAGATGCACATTGTTCTTGTGTCAGCCACCAGGTTGGCGGTGAGGGCGCTGGCGTCGGCACGTCGAGATTTTGCGTGCGATAGGAAAAGCGAATGGGTGGCCAGAGCATCCAGCCGTGGGCATTGATCTCATCTGCTGTCACGGGATCGCGATAATCC